>JASHQI010000215.1 GCA_030037645.1 Xanthobacteraceae bacterium | reverse complement strand
GAAATTGTGATGCCCTGGTGAGCGCGCGGGCGCCGTGATAGGACGGACGCGGTCGATTCCGGGCCACGATCATGTCGCTTCAAGTCATTCTGCTGCCGCTGTTCGTCGAGGTGATCCTCACCTTCGTCCTGTGGTTTTGGATGGCCGCTCTGCGTTCTCACGACTTCAGTTCGGGGGCGGCACGGCCGGAGAGCATCGCGCTGCGCGAGCCGAACTGGCCGAAGCGCACGACGCAGGTCGCTAATTCGTTTGCCAATCAGTTTGAGCTGCCGGTTCTGTTTTACGTCCTGACGATCCTGGCTTACGTCACGCACCAGGCAACCATTGTATTCGTGGCGCTGGCTTGGGTGTTTGTGATTTTCCGCGTGCTGCACGCCTATGTCCACGTGACCAGCAATATCGTCCGATTGCGCGGCTCGTTGTACGCCGTGGCGGCCTTGGCGCTTGCAATTAATTGGGTCATTTACATCGTCGAGGTGCTGACCGGCACTTAGATTTTGATTCGGTCTGACGAAACGCCGCTTGCTCCGGATTTGGCGTTTGAGCATGATCTTTTCCGACCTTCCTTCGCCCGCGTCACAGGGCTGCGCGAAGGCCTGAAAACCGGTATCCACATTTGCAAACATGCTCACAGGAAAACGCCATGCCGCTCGACCTTTGCCATCCCACCGCCCCGCACTCAAGACTGAAGCTACCAGAGTGGTACGTCTCGTCACTGATGATGGATCGCGCGCTCGACGCAATTTGCCGGCGCGTGAAGAAATTCGATCGCAAGCATGACATTCCTTACCTCGCCGGCTACAGCCTCGACGGCAAGACCATCTACATCGACCGACACATGCCGAAATCGTTCAAGTACCGCGGCCGCGTGGTGGACACGGATCGATTTCTCGTCCTGCACGAGGAAGTCGAGAAGACGCTGATCGATCAGCTCGGTCTGCACTATCTGCACGCGCATCAAATCGCGACGCGCGCCGAGGAGGCAGCGGTGCGGGCGGCCGGCATCGATTGGCGCGACTATGATCGCTTCATGCAGAAACACGTCAAAAGCATCGGCGATGAGCGTCTTAAAAAGGTGCCCGAGGATCTTGATCTCAAGCCCTATCGTGACGAACATGACGATGATTTGCTGCGCCGGATGTTGAAGAGCGTGCACGCCGCGAAGGCGCCGAAAGGCATTCACGTCCACGATCTCGCCGAGGCAATACAGGAGTTGCGCCGCCGCGTGCGGCGGCACGACACGCCCGGTTCCCATCGCGCCGCCGCGATCAAGAAAAAGAAGAAGTGACGGCGCGCAAACGCCAAAGTTGTTCCGATGACGCCCTCGGCCCGCGTATCCGCCGCGATCGAAGTCTTTGCCGAAATCGATGCGCGGCGGCGACCGGCGGCGGACGTGCTCAAGGATTGGGGGCTCGCGCACCGCTTTGCCGGCTCGTCCGATCGCGCCGCCATTGCCGGGCTCGTCTACGATGCGCTGCGCCGCAAGGCCTCATCCGCCTGGCTGATGGGCGAAGCGAGCCCGCGCGCGGCTGTCATCGGCATGCTGCACCGGGAGCGCAGCCTTGATGTCGCAGCGATCGAGGCGTTGTGCGGCGGTGAGCGCTATTCGCCGGCACCATTGACCGAGGCCGAAAAGGCGGCACTCGGGCGCGATCTGCCGGGCAGTGCGCCGGCGCCAATCCAGGGCGAATACCCGGATTGGCTCGATCCGCATCTGGCGCGGGTTTTCGGCCATGAGCGCGGCGCCGAAGGAGCGGCGCTGGCGACACGCGCGGCCCTCGACATGCGCGTCAATACGCTTGTGGCCGAGCGCGAGGAGCTAATGCCCAAGCTCGCACACCTCGGCGTCGCGCCGACACGTTGGTCACCCAATGGCCTGCGCATCCGGCTTGCAGCCGATGCCAAAAGCCCGGCCATCCACGCTGAGCCGGCCTTTCGCAAGGGAGCCATCGAGGTTCAGGACGAGGGCTCGCAACTTGCGGCGCTGCTTGCCGGAGCAAAGCCCGGACAACAGGTCATCGACCTCGCGGCGGGGGCCGGCGGCAAGACGCTGGCGCTGGCGGCGGCGATGGAGAACCGCGGCCAGATCTATGCTACCGACATCGACAAGCGCCAGCTCGTGCCGATCCACGAACGCATCACGCGCTCCGGTGCCCGCAACATCCAAGTACGCACACCGCGCGGCGAGCTGGACGCCGTTGTCGACCTCGCCGGTCGCGCCGACCTTGTTGTCATCGACGCGCCTTGCACCGGCACCGGCACATGGCGCCGCAATCCGGATGCGAAGTGGCGCATCCGTCCGGGTGCCCTGAACGAGCGGCTGAAGCAGCAGGCGGCCATGCTCGATCGCGCAGCGCGGCTCGTCAAGCCGGGCGGCCGCATTGCCTACATCACCTGCTCGGTGCTGGCCGAGGAGAACGGCGACCAAGTGCGCGGTTTTCTCGAACGCAACCAGAATTTTACCGTGGAAAAACCCGCCGAGGTGGCAAAAACGCTCGGCGAGCGCGCCTATCTTTTCAGCCGCGCGGTGCTTATGTCCGACGAGGGTTTACTGATGACGCCGCGACGGACCGACACCGACGGGTTTTTTGTCAGCCTGCTGCGGCGCGCTTCATGACTTTGACGGCAAAAGCTCGACAGCGTGAGGCGGTTGCCATAAAACCTCCCATGGCGACTCACGACAAAATCCTCATCGTCGACTTCGGCTCGCAGGTGACGCAGCTCATCGCGCGGCGTGTGCGCGAGGAAAAGGTCTATTGCGAGATCACGCCGTTCCAGAAGGCGGAAGCGGCGCTGCGCGAGTTGCAGCCAAAAGGCGTCATCCTCTCCGGCGGCCCGGCATCCGTGCTCGACAAGGATGCGCCGCTGGCGCCGATGGCGATCTACCAGGCCGGCCTGCCGGTGCTCGGCATCTGCTACGGCGAGCAGGCCATGGCGCAGCAGCTCGGCGGCAGGGTCGAAGGCGGGCATCACCGCGAATTCGGCCGGGCCGAAGTCGAGTTGACCAAGCCGTCAGCTCTGACTGACGGTGTCTGGCAGGTGGGTGAGCGCTATCCGGTGTGGATGAGCCACGGCGACCGCGTCACCAGGTTGCCAGACGGTTTTGTCGCAATCGGCACGTCCGCCAATGCCCCGATCGCCATGATCGCCGACGAAAAGCGCAAATTCTACGCGACGCAATTTCATCTCGAAGTCGTGCACACGCCGCATGGCGCGGCCATCCTGCGCAATTTCGTGCGCAAGATCGCACGCTGCTCCGGCGACTGGACCATGCGCGCGTTCAAGGATGAGGCGATCGAGAAAATTCGGCGCCAGGTCGGCAACGCAAAGGTAATCTGCGGATTGTCCGGCGGCGTCGATTCCGCCGTTGCCGCGGTCCTCATCCACGAGGCGATCGGCGACCAGCTCACCTGCGTTTTCGTCGACCATGGCCTGCTTCGGCTCGGCGAAGCGGAAAAGGTCGTGGCCTTGTTTCGCGGCCACTACAATATTCCGCTTGTCCACGTCGACGCCGCGGACAAATTCCTCGAAACGCTCGAAGGCGTCGACGATCCGGAAATCAAGCGCAAGACCATCGGCAAATTGTTCATCGATGTGTTCGAGGCCGAGGCGAAAAAGCTGGGCGGCGCCGAGTATCTGGCGCAAGGCACGCTCTATCCCGACGTGATCGAAAGCGTGTCGTTCACCGGCGGACCGTCGGTCACGATCAAGTCGCATCATAATGTCGGCGGCCTGCCCGCGCGCATGAACATGAAGCTCGTCGAGCCGTTGCGCGAATTGTTCAAGGACGAAGTCCGCGCGCTCGGCCGCGAGCTCGGCTTGCCCGAGGTCTTCGTCGGCCGGCATCCGTTTCCGGGACCCGGTCTCGCCATTCGCTGCCCCGGCGCGATCAGCCGCGAAAAGCTCGATATCCTGCGTCGCGCCGACGACATTTTCATCGAGGAAATCCGTCGCGTCGGCCTCTATGACGACATCTGGCAGGCTTTCGCGGTGCTGCTGCCGGTCAAGACCGTGGGCGTCATGGGCGATTTCCGCACCTATGACTACGTCGTGGGCTTGCGCGCCGTCACCTCGACCGACGGCATGACGGCGGATTTCTATCCGTTCGACATGACATTCATCGGCGCCGTCGCAACTCGCATCATTAACGAGGTCAAAGGCGTGAACCGTGTGGTCTATGACGTGACCTCGAAGCCGCCGGGGACGATCGAGTGGGAGTAGGGTGGGTAGGTGCTGATCGTACGATGTCTAAGTCTCTGCGTTGATTATCATTATTTTTCAATTACTTGTAGTTATACTCAAAATGCCTATTGCGTATAACTCGATAAGCTATTAGTTATACGCATCCCGCAAAGTGAGTATAACTATGCCTGCCCCCGCCCTTACCGTCCAAACCACCTACGCAGAGTTACTAGATCGGTGTCGAATAACCGCCTTCCAAGATGCTTTTCCAAAAGATGGTGCGTTTGTTCCTAAGATAGTGAAAGAAAAGCGGTATTGGTATTTTCAGCAAAAATCCGATGCAGGCCGCGAACAAAAGTACGTGGGGCCGGAAACGCCCGAGCTTCTAGAGCAAATCTCTCAGCACAAACAAGCGCGCGACGACGAACGTGAGCGCCGCGTATTAGCTTCAACGCTCGTTCGTTCGTTTGGAATGCCGCGCCCGATCAAAGAAATCGGGAATATCGTCGCAGCTCTGGCAAAGGCTGGCGTGTTCCGACTTCGCGGCATCCTCGTCGGCACAGTTGCCTACCAAGTCTACCCTCCCATGCTGGGCGTGAGACTTCCTCAAGCAATTCTTCAAACCGGAGACGTCGATATCGCGCAATTTCGGAACATTTCTGTCGCGGTAGAGGAACGAACGCCACCGGTGCTCGATCTGCTTAAGAATGTGGACGAAACCTTTCGTCCGGTTGCGCACTTACATCAAAAAAATGTCACTAGCTATATTGCGAAGGGTGGTCTCCGTGTGGATTTTCTAACTCCCAATGAAGGAGCCGATACAGATGTTCCTCAATCTCTGCCAGCCTTTCAGACCGATGCGGAACCCCTCAGGTTTTTGGATTTTCTGATCTACGATCCTGAACCTGCGGTACTCCTACATGATGCAGGAGTCTATGTTCTTGTGCCGTCGCCACAGCGATTTGCAATTCATAAATTGATCGTAGCGCGCCGACGCAAACAAGGTACAGCGAAGCAGGATAAAGATGTTCAACAATCAGGAGCATTGCTTGACGTGTTGAACGACAAAAGACCATTTGAGCTAAAAACAGCTTGGGAAGAAGCCTATGATCGAGGGGCGACTTGGCAAAGTCTGCTCCGAGAGGGCTTAGGCTTTATATCTGCACCAATTCGCGACAGAGTCCTGAGGACTGTCGGACGCCCACGCAATATAATTCCTGATCTTAACTTAGAGTTTGCTGATCCCGTTCCGCATTATGATTTTCAGCGAGACGTAGTGACCTTTGTTGGAGAGGCGAACAAGGCAGCGGTCCGGTGCGCGATTAGTCGTGAGGCATTGGATGACAATTTTGGAGCGTCAACCGGTCTTAACAACGAGCAACGGTTAGACAAATTCCGAAAAAACCGAGCGTCGATAGAGGGAGTAGCTAGAGAAAAATACCTCAACTGGCCAGTAGAAGAACCAGAGACGGTTTTGGTCAAAACCATGGAAGTACCGAAACTGCTCAGCAAGCTGTCGAACTCTATCGAATAGCGAGCTTTTTCATTGACGATCGAGCGGATGAAATGCCCCTTAGCGAACATCCAACAATTTGGTGCGATTAATGACTGCCTTCTAGTGCGGTGGATTTGAAGTTCCTACGATCCAGCGGCAAACTCGCATAGGAACTTCAAATCTAAAACCGCACTAGAATCCTAAACTTGCTAGTGTCCCTTTGATTCAGAAGTTCGCATGAGAGCATGCCGCAAAGACCTGCGAACTTCGGAATCGGGACACTAGATTGCAATAGGCTCACGGCAAGGCCGCAACCACCATAACTTCAACGAGCATCCCAGGTCGCCAAAAGTCGGTCGTAAGACAAACCCGCACTGGAGGGTTCGCCGAATCGACCCATTCGTTCCAAACTGAATTGTGATCTTCGAACAGACGCATGTCAGCAATCCAGACCTGGGCGCTTAGTAGCTTTGATTTCTCAGTTCCGGCGAGTTTGAGAAGCTCATCGACGCGTCGCAGCACTTGAGCAGTTTGGGTTTTGATATCGCCGGCAATCGGATTGGGGGTGATGCCAGCAAAATAGGCGACGTTGCCGTGGACGACTGCCTGGCTGATGATCGGCTGGCCGCTATTCTCATCTGATATCTTTCTAATTTCGTGGCGCATGATCGACATGATATTCTCTTTCTGTGGATTGAGTGCCTCGAAGTCGCTTTGACGGCCTTTTTTGGGGCCCGCTTACTCGAATGGAAGCATGACGATCGAACCCGTTGTCTTGCGTCCACCAATGAACTTGTGCGCGCCTGCAGCTTCCCGAAGTGGAAAAGTCTTGACAACGTTGCTCGCTATCACGCCCTGTGCGACGGCATCGAACAAGGATTTTGCTGCGGCGTCGATTTCGCTTCGGTTCGATATGTAATGCGAGAGCACGGGACGCGTGATGGTGAGAGACCCGCGAGCGCCCAAATCTTTGACGATGTCGATCGGGTCGGGAACGCCTGACGCCTGACCGTAAGCTGCGCACATACCGACCAGCCGCAGGCAGTCGAGCGATCTTTGCAGCGTGTCCTTACCGATTGACTCATAGACAACGTCTACGCCCTTTCCGTCCGTAATCTTACGGGTCACAGCTACAAAGTCTTCGGTCGAGTAATTGATAACGTGATGGCAACCGAGAGTTCGAGCGATCTCGGCCTTCTCGTCGGTACTAACAGTACCGATCACGGTGGCTCCGAGATGCCGCGCCCAAGGACAGAGGATATGGCCCATGCCGCCAGCGGCCGCATGGATCAGAACATAATCTCCCGGCCGCACCTTATGCGTTCGATGCAGAAGATATTGGGCGGTCATCCCCTTCAAGATCAGGCCTGCCAGTTGAACGTCATCCAACGGCACGTCTTTTGGAACCTTGATCAACTTGTCAGCCGGGTAAAGGCGCTCCTGACTATAGGAGCCGAATGGGGGAAGGCAGGTACAAACTCGTTCGCCGACGGAGAACCCGGTGACTCCAGGACCCAACTCCTCGATCTCGGCAACTCCTTCGAAACCGACGATAATCGGCGGATCGCCGACGACCATCGGGTGCGGGATACCTGCTCGATGATACGTGTCAGCGAAATTCACGCCGACGGCCGTGCTGCAAAGACGTACCTGGCCACGCTCGGGAGCTCCGACCTTGATCTCCTCCCACACGAAGTTGTCGGGTCCGCCTTTCTTATAGATTACCGCCGCCATTACCACGATGCGTTCCTCCTGTTGTTAAACATCGTTGCAACGATCCACCTAGCTGAGAGGTTCGCAATTGTCTCACGCGAACAGTTTGGCCCGTGCCAAACTGTCCTCGATTGATATGCTTCGGTATCGGCGATAGGGTTAAGGATGGTCGCAGCGGCAAATCTGGTGGAAGTGGCCGCTCTCGTGGGTGACACTGCGCGAGCGACGATGCTTAATGCCCTTATGGGCGGCCAGTCGCTGACGGCCACTGAACTTGCTTACTGCGCCAATGTTTCTCGCCCGACGGCGAGCGGCCACTTGAGCAAGCTGGTTGCCGCGCGGCTTTTGACTGTCACTCGCCATCGCCGCTTCAGCTATTATCGGATCGCGTCCCCGCTGGTCGCGACAATGCTGGAGAGCATAAAGGTCGTCGCCGCAATAGAGGTGCCGCCGCGCCGTCAGCCGCGGTCAGCAAACGACATTGCACTCCGTTTTGCCCGAAGTTGCTACGATCACCTGGCTGGCCGGGTAGGAGTCGCTGTGACCGACGCACTTGTTGCTATGGGGCACATCGTGCTCACCGATGAAGGCGGTGAGGTCACGTCTTCGGGCGAGCGTTTCCTTGCCGCGTTCGGCGCTGATTTGAGGCCACGAACACGACGGATTTTCTGCCAGCCTTGTCTCGACTGGAGCGAGCGTCGTTACCACATCAAGGGACTCGTCGCGGCTCGGATTTTGGATCGTCTATTGGAGCTCGGATGGCTCAAATGTGTTTCGAACAGCCGCGCACTCCAACTGACGTCGTCTGGAAGGACGGGCTTGTCCAAAATCTTCCAGATCGAAATCAGCAACGAGGGTGTTCCAACCAGTCGAATATATGACCCGGCGGCTGACAGCGTAGCCTGCGCGAAGCGTCATCTCGCGCAAATGCTGTAGGTCACCGATTCCACTTTTCGACGCTTCTGGGTTGGTCGTCGTGTCCGCTCCTGGCCCCGTCGCGTCATTTCGCGGTCACTCTTGGCAGCGGACATCGGGTCGGGCTTTTCTGAGTAACGGCCTAGGCTAAAGAACCATGTCCATCACCATCTACGGCATCAAGAACTGCGATACGATGAAGAAGGCGCGCGCGTGGCTCGACAAGCACGGCGTCGCTTATGAGTTTCACGATTACAAGGCGTCTGGCATCGAGCACGAGCGGCTCGAGCGCTGGGAAAAGAAAGTCGGCTGGGAAATCTTGCTCAACCGCGCCGGCACGACGTTTCGCAAGCTGCCGGATCGCGACAAGAACGGCATCGATGCCAAGAAAGCCGTGGCGCTGATGCTGGCGCAGCCGTCGATGATCAAGCGGCCGGTTCTCGATCTCGGCGGCGGTCAATTGCTGATCGGGTTCAAGCCGGAACTTTACAGCAAATCCGTGGCTGCGCAGCGTTGACGCGACGGCGCCGGAACTTCCGCACGACTTTCCATTAACGACCTTATCAAAAATCTTTTTCTCGCCACCAAACAACCATTGGCCGCCACCAAAGCATCACGCTTTTTCCGAAGAGGTCGGGCTTTGTGCGCGCCGGCCGTGGAGCCGCGCTCCGGGCCGTACGGGGAACATTTCGAAAAGCACGTTCGGGGCGATGCTGGAGGCTTATATGAAATCGCGCGTGCGCGTGGGCGGCCTGGCGGTGGTCGCCGGGACTGCTCTTTGCCTTGCGTCGGCCAATGCAGCCGATTTGCCGCCGCCGCCGACACCGGCGCCCGTCGCGCCGATCGCTTATGCGCCGCCCGTCTACAATTGGACGGGGTTCTACTTCGGCGGTCATATCGGCGGCGGTTACGCCAATTCGTCGTGGAGCGATGAGTTCACGGGCGCAAACGACACGTTCAATACCGGCGTTGGATTCCTCGGCGGCGCCCAGGCCGGCGCCAACGTCCAGTTCAATGCGCTTGTACTCGGCGTCGAGGGCGACTTTTCGTGGACCGATCTCAAGGGCAGCGGCACCGATTCGATCGGCGACACGATCAGTACCGATCCACAATGGACGTCGACCGTCACCGGAAGAATCGGCGCGGCGTTCGATCGTCTTCTGTTCTACGGCAAGGGCGGTCTTGCGCTCGCCGAAGACCAGAGCAGTTTGACCGATCTCGACGGCAACACGTCGAGCACCTCGTTCATGCGAACCGGCTGGACAGTCGGCGGCGGCCTCGAATACGCCCTCGACAACAACTGGTCGGCGAAAATCGAGTACGACTATCTGGCGTTCGGCTCGAAGCCGTTGGACTTTTCGACGCCGGCATTGGGCTCCGTTTCAACCAATGCAAGCCTCAATGTTCAGGAAGTCAAAGCCGGGCTTAACTTCCGCTTTGGCGGACCATGATCCGCTACGCCGTCGGATTTGCGCTCTGGAGCGCAATCGTTTCACGTTGAATCGATTGAGCGCTCGAGCATTTTGTTGGAGCATGATCTTTTCGGAAAGTCGGTGTCCACTTTTCCGGATCATGCTCCGAGCACCACGTTTTAATTGATCTTGATCTTCGCCGCCTGGATCACCGGCGTCCAGCGCGCAATATCGGCGTCGATCCGCGCGCGGAACTCGGCGGGCGTGTCCGGAATCGGCTCCATCAATTGCGCCGTGAGCTTTTGCCGGATCGCGCGCGAGGTGATCGCTTCGCCAACGAGGCCCCCGATGCGGCCGATCATCGCTTGTGGGACGGCGGCTGGGGCGACCACGCCCATCCAGGCGTCGGCCTCGACATCGACCCCGGCTTCCTTCAGCGTCGGAACGCCGGGCAGCAGGGCGGAGCGTTGCGCCGTGGTGACCGCCAGGAGCTTTACTTTCCCTGAACTGAGTTGCGGCACCACCGAAATCGCCGGCAGACAAACCATTTGCACGTCGTTTCGTATCAGCGCCGTCATGGCCTGCGGCGACGACGCGTAGGGCACGTGCACGAGCCGCGTGCCGCTTTTGAGCGCAATCGCCTCCATGGCGAGTTGCGACAACGATCCCGTGCCGATCGAGCCGTAGTTATATTTGCCGGGATTGCGCTTGATCAGGTTGAGAAGCTCGGTCGTGGTGTTCACCCCGAGGCTGGTATTGACCGCAAGCGCACTCGGTTGCGTCACCAGCATGGTAATCAGCGCGAGATCCTTCTTCGGGTCGTAGGGCAACTTGCTGAATAGGAGAGTGTTGATGGCAAGCGGTCCGCCGATGCTCACGCCGATGGTCGCGCCATCCGGCACTGCTTTGGCGACCGCATCGGTGCCGGTGTTGCCGCTGGCGCCCGGCTTGTTCTCCACAATAAAGGTCTGGCCAAGTTTCGTTTGCAGATAATCGGAAATCATCCGCGCGACCACGTCCGGCGTGGCGCCGGCGGCAAAGGGCACGATGATCCGCACGCTCTTCGTCGGCCATTCCTGCGCGAATGCCGCGAACGTACCGAAAAGAAGGGCGAGCACCGCAGCGACAAGTCGGTTCATTGCCATCCCCCTCCGCTTTCATCGCAACCGTCACAAGACGTATCATGACGGCATCACAACGCGAAGCGGAGATGCAGCCGTGCGCGCGACGACGAAATTGAGGACCCTGTTTGCTTCGGGCCGCATTGCCGTGGCACCGGGCGCTTACGACGGATTGTCCGCTCGGCTGGTCGAGCAGGCCGGCTTTCCGGCGATCTATGCGAGCGGCGGCGCGATTGCCCGTTCCGTCGGCGTTCCCGACCTCGGCCTGATTTCGGTGAGCGCAGTTGTCGATCGGGTCGCATCGATGGTCGATGTCACCAGTGTGCCGGTCATTGCCGATGCCGATACCGGCTACGGCAACGCGCTCAACGCACAGGCGGCCGCACGCGCCTTCGAGCGTGCAGGTGTTGCTGCGTTCCATCTGGAAGACCAGACATTTCCAAAAAAATGCGGCCACTACGACGATAAGAGCATCGTCCCCGCGCAGGAGATGGTGCAAAAGCTCAAAGCCGTACGGGAAGCTTTGCACGATCCGGACTTCATCGTCATCGCCCGCACGGACGCCATTGCCGTCGAAGGCTTTAGCGCTGCGATCGATCGCGCAGCAGCCTATCATGAGGCAGGCGCCGACATGCTCTTTGTCGAGGCGCCGACCTCGGAATCCGAGATTGCCACGATCGCGAAATCATTGCCGGGCTGGAAGCTCATCAACATGTTCGAGGGCGGCAAGACGCCGTTGTTGCCGGTGTCGCGGCTCGAAGCGCTCGGCTATCAGCTCGTCATCATCCCCAGCGACACCCAGCGTGCGGCCATCAAGGCCATGCAGCGTGTGCTCGCTGCGATTGCCCGCGACGGCAGCGCGGCTGCCATGGCGGCCGACATGGCGTCCTTCAAGGAGCGTGAGACGCTTGTCGACACAGCGGGTTTCCTCGCTCGTGCCAATCATTATGCGTCCTGAACGTTGGCGTGACATCATTGACAAGTGAATCCTACTCGCCATGATCACGGCCCTGACGCCAAGGGCCGGTTGAATCGTCTCGATTGACGCTGGTAGATTCTCGCACTCCGTCTGGGCATTATGGGACTCGCTGTCGAAATCATCGGACTTGTTCTATTTCTCGGCGCGCATGTCTTTGTGTCCATGCGCGACCGGCGCGCTGCGCTGGTTAAAAAGCTCGGTGACTGGCCGTATCGCGGCCTGTTCTCGCTCGTCTCCCTTGTCGGGATCGTTCTCATCGGCTACGGCTTTGCCAGCTATCGTACAGCCGGCCTCATCGTGGTGTGGAATCCGCCGCCGTGGACGCGCCACATCGTCGAAGCCCTGATGTGGCCGGCCAGCATCCTGGTCGTCGCCGCCTATATCCCCGGCAACATCAAGCGTGTGCTCAAGCATCCGATGCTGGTCGGCGTCAAAACATGGGCGCTGGCGCATTTATGCGCCAACGGCGATCTCGGCGGCATGATCCTGTTCGGCTCGGTGTTGCTGTGGGCCGGTTATGACCGGATGACGCTCAAGCATCGCAGCGATTCCGGCGCTCCACCAATTCCGGTCGGCGGCACCAAAAACGACATCATTGCGATCGTCGTCGGCACCATTTTGTATCTTGCGCTCGGCCTTCTGTTTCATCCGTATGTGATCGGCGTGCCGGTGTTCGGACTTTAGCCATGTCAGTGCAGCATGAAATTCGCCGGCTCACCGCGCCGGATATCCGCGCCCGCAAGAGCGGCGAGCCGCTCGTATGCTTGACGTCCTATCACGCGCACACCGCGCGCATCCTTGACGCCTATTGCGACGTGATCCTGGTTGGCGACTCGCTGGGCATGGTGATGCACGGGCTCGAGACCACCGTGCCGGTCACGCTCGACATGATGATCCTGCAGGGGCTTGCCGTCATGCGCGGCTCGAAGCGCGCGCTGGTGGTCGTCGACATGCCGTTCGGGTCTTACGAGGCCTCGAAAGAGCAGGCCTTCCTGTCCGCCGCGCGGGTCATGAAGGAAACGGGCTGCGGTGCGATCAAGGTCGAAGGCGGGCGTCGCATGGCGGAGACCATCGCGTTTCTTGTCGAACGTGGCGTTCCCGTGATGGGACATGTCGGCTTGACGCCGCAAGCGATCAACACGATCGGATCGTTCCGTGCGCAGGGGCGCGACGAAAGCGATTGGGCTCCGATCGAGGCCGACGCGCGGGCGGTGGCGGATGCCGGAGCTTTCGCCGTCGTGCTTGAAGCGATCGCCGAACCCTTGGGACGCCGTATTACTGAGCAGGTCGCCATCCCGACGATCGGCATCGGCGCCAGCGCAGCATGCGACGGCCAGATTCTGGTGCTTGAGGACATGCTCGGCCTGTCGCCGCGGGTGCCTAAATTCGTCAAGCGCTTCGGCGATCTCGGACCTTCGATCGAGCGGGCGGTCAAGAGCTACGCTGAGGAGGTGCGCGCCCGCAGCTTCCCCGGCCCCGAGCAGGTCTATCCGATGCGAAAAAAATAGCCGCGCGATACTTTCGCATTGAGCGCCCAATCGGCGCACAAACGAGGTCGCGCATCGCGCGTAAAGTCTTGCGACGTTTGGGTCTTTGCCTTGCTGACGCCACATGATTAGGCTACTTGCGGCAGTATCTTCCGGGCGCTGGTGGCTCGGATTCCTTGATTTGGCCCTGTTCTGTTCGGAAAGCCGGCTCCTGCCACGGTGAGAATCCGGGATGGGCATTTTCCGGAACATGGGCGATTAGTGCTGGGGACCGGTTTCGTGGCCGACATATTTCAGGAAGTCGATGAAGAAGTCCGTCGCGAACAGCTCAAGAAGCTGTGGCAGCGTTACGGCAATCTCATTGTTGCTGCGTGCGTTCTGGTCGTCGTTGGTGTGGGCGCGTGGCGCGGTTATGAATGGTGGCAAGCCAAGCAAGCGGCGAAGTCCGGCGCGGCGTTTGAGACCGCCGTGACGCTCGCCGAAGCGGGCAAGCACCAGGAGGCGGAAGCGGCCTTCGCCAAACTGGCGGCCGATGGCAGCGCCGGCTATCGCCAACTGGCCCAGTTGCGCGAAGCTGCCGAGTTCGCGCCGACAAATCGCAAGGCCGCTATCAAAGCCTATGACCAGATCGCCGCTGACAAGAGTGCCGGGCAGGTGATTCAGGATTTGGCGGCAGTGCGCGCCGGCCTCCTGCTCGTCGATACGGCCTCCTATAGCGAAATGCGTCAGCGGTTGGAGCCATTGACGGCGCCGGACCGGACCTTCCGTCACAGCGCGCGCGAGCTCCTGGCGCTGTCAGCTTGGAAGGCAGATGACATGACGGCGGCGCGGCGATGGGCTGACATGATCATGTCCGATCCGCAATCACCCCCTGGGACGCGCAGCCGCGCCGAGGTTTTGACCGAGCTGATCGCCGCAAGCGGCAAGGGCTGAACAGATGCCGATGCGACGCGCTCAGTTCCTCATGAGACTTGGTACCGCTGTCGCTATCGTGCTCGAACTTGCGGCCTGTACTCCAGGCGGTCAGTTCGACCCCACCACATTGCTCGACAACGATATGTTCGATACCAAGACGAAGCTGAAAGGGCCGCGGGAGCCGTTATTTCCAAACGGGGTGCCCGGCATCGAGACGGGCGTGCCGCCGGACCTGGTGAAGGGCTACCAGCCGCCGCCCGAGCAGGCCACTGCCGATAACGGCGCCGCAGCCGGCGCGCCGCTTTCAACCACTCCTGCAGCCGGTGCCGCGGCACCGCCGGCTGCACATGCAGAAGCAAAGCCGAAGCCCAAGCCAAAGCCGAAACCGAAACTGGCGCGTGCCTCGGTGCCTGCGCACGATAAAGCCTTTGACCAAAAGCCACCGACGCGGATCGACATTGGGCTTGCTCCGAACAAACCTGCCCCGGCACAACAAGGTGCGGCCAATTCACAATCCAATAACTCACAGTCGGTCTGGCCCGCGCCGCCGCCGACTGGGTCGACACAGCAAACCGCGCCGCCGTCACAGTCGATCTGGCCCGCGCCGCCGCCAACAGCTCCGGCTCAGCAGGCGGCGCAGCCGGCACAGCCGGCACAATCGATCTGGCCTAATCCGCCTGCGCCTGGCACATCCTCACAGTAGGGCCGCCGTAGCGGCGAGCGGCCATCCTGCCCGCCTGTTCACGGCGCGCGTAACCATGTAAGCCGCGGCAATCATGTGCTGGGCGGCGCTCATTGTGCGTCCGGTCGCCGGTTTCGATGCAACATTGCCATGACTTTTACCGTCGCGATTGTGGGTCGTCCGAACGTCGGCAAATCGAGCCTGTTCAATCGACTTGTCGGCCGGCGTGCGGCGCTTGTCGATGACGAGCCTGGCGTCACGCGCGATCGCCGAGAGGGCGATGGCAAACTCGGCGATCTTTCGTTCAGGGTGATCGACACGGCTGGCCTCGAAGAGGCCGAGCGCAAATCCCTGTCTGCACGGATGCAGGAACAGACACGAGCAGCCATGGGGCAGGCCGATATTGTGCTTTTCCTAGTCGATGCGCGTGTCGGTTTGATGGCTACCGATCGCGCCTTCGCCGATCTGGTGCGCAAAGCGGGCAAGCCGGCGATCCTGGTCGCCAACAAAAGCGAGGGCCGCACCGCCGAGGCAGGTGGGCTGGAATTCTATCGGCTGGGTCTCGGCGAACCTGTTGCCATCAGCGCCGAGCACGGTGAGGGACTGGCGGACCTTTATGAGGCGTTGCGCACGGCGCTGCCCGCAGCGACCTTGCCCCATAAGCCCAAAGAGATGGCTATTGCCGCGGAAGAAAAGGCGGTCCGCATCGCCGTAGTGGGACGGCCCAACACCGGCAAGTCGACGCTGATCAACCGTTTGCTCGGCGAGGAACGGCTATTGACGGGGCCGGAATCGGGCATCACTCGCGATGCGATCGCGGTCGATCTCGACTGGCACGGACGACTGTTCCGCGTTTACGACACGGCCGGCTTGCGGCGCCGCTCGCGCATCGAGCAGAAGCTCGAGAAGCTTTCGGTTGCCGACGCGCTGAACGCCGTCCGTTTCGCCGAAGTGGTGATCGTGCTCGTCGACGCGCAGGCGCCGTTCGAAGAACAGGACATCCGCATCGCGGATTTCGTCGAGCGGGAAGGGCGGGCGATTGTCGTTGCCGTCAACAAATGGGATTTGATCGAGCCGCAGCCCGGTGCGCTGGGCCGATTGCGGACCGAGATCGATCACCTGCTGCCGCAGATCAAGGGAGCGCCCGCCGTCGCGCTATCGGCGCGCTCTGGAGCGGGGCTTGATCGCCTGATGGCGGCCGTCATGGAAAGCTATGCTGCCTGGAATCGCCGGGTTCCGACGGCTGCGCTCAATCGCTTCTTGGCGCAGGCCGTCGCCGCGCATCCGCCGCCGGCGGCCCAGGGCCGGCGACTGCGGCTGGATTATATGACGCAGCCGAAGGCGAGGCCGCCGACCTTCGTGCTGTTTTCTGCACGGCCGCACGCTCTGCCCGAGACCTATCGACGCTATCTGGTCAATGGATTACGCGAGAATTTTGCGCTGCCCGGCACGCCGATCAGGTTGACATTGCGGGCCAAGCCAAACCCTTACGCAAAACGAAAGCGTCGTAGATGAAGGAGAAATAGCCGGTCATCCCTCGCTCGGCTCGTTGAACGTCAAAAGCTTCCCGGCGGGATAATCGTAAAGCCGTCCGGTTTCGGAAAAACTGGGCAGACACAAATCGAGAATTCTCTCCGCCACCCGCTCCGGCGTCGGCAGCGTCATCGGATCCTCGAACGGCATCACTTGCGCGCGCATGCGGGTGCGGGTCGGACCGGGATTGAACAAATTGACGCGCACCGGCGTCGAGGTCGTTTCCGCCGCATAGGTCCGCGCCAATACATTCAGCGCGGCCTTCGACACCGAATAGGGCCCGCTATAGGCGCGGGCGTGGGTGGCGGCGCCCGAAGTCATGAACACCGCCCGGCCGGCAGCGGACCGCCGCAGCAGCGGATCCATCGCGCGGATAAGCTGCCAATTGGCCGTCACGTTGACGGCCATCACCTCGTCCCAGGCCGGCGGCAGAACGTGACCGAGCGGCGAGCGCTGCCCGGCCACCGCGGCATTGCCGACCAGGACGTCGAGCCGCTGGTAGCGCTCGTTGAGGGCGGCCGCGAGCCGGTAGAAGCCGTCGTAATCGCGCATGTCGAGTGGCACGAGCGTCGCCGAGCTTCCGGCCTCGCGCACCGCGTCGTCGAGTTCCTCGAGTCCGCCGACCGTGCGGGCAATGGCGACCACATGCGCGCCGGCGCGGGCCAATGCCAGCGCGAGCGCATAGCCAATACCGCGCGACGCGCCGGTGACCAGCGCGATCCGATCGGCAAGCGGCTGGGGCATTCCTCAGCTCGCCTCGGCGAGCAGCGAGAGCTGACGGGGCGAAGCTTCCTGCGCCATGCGGTCGGTGAGCGGGGTCGGATATTCGCCGGTGAAGCAATGGTCGGTGAATTGCGGCCGCACCGGATCGCGGCCCTTCTCGCCCATCGCCCGGTAGATGCCCTCGACCGAAAGGAAGGCGAGCGAATCAGCACCGATGAATTGTCGCATGCCTTCAAGATCGTGCGTCGCGGCCAGAAGCTTGTCCTGCTCGGGAGTGTCGATCCCGTAATAGTCCGGATGGGTGATCGGCGGCGAGGCGACGCGGAAATGCACTTCGCGAGCGCCGGCATCGCGCATCATCTGCACGATCTTGAGCGATGTCGTGCCGCGCACGATCGAATCGTCGATCAGCACGATGCGTTTGCCGGCGACCACGGCGCGATTGGCGCTGTGCTTGAGGCGGACGCCGAGCTGGCGAATATGTTGAGTCGGCTCGATGAAGGTGCGTCCGACATAGTGATTGCGGATGATGCCGAGCTCGTAGGGGATGCCGGATTCCTGTGCGTATCCGATTGCCGCAGGCACGCCGGAATCGGGAACCGGAACCACCACGTCCGCGGCGGCGGGCGCTTCACGCCCGAGTTCGGAGCCGCAGGCCTTGCGTACGTCGTAGACGCTGCGGCCGCCGATGATCGAATCCGGCCGGGCGAAATAGATATACTCGAAAATGCAAGGTCGCGGCGGCATCGGCGCGAACGGCTTGTGCGAGTGCGCGCCGTCCTCATCGAAGACAAGGACTTCGCCGTTCTCCACGTCGCGCACATATTGCGCGCCGATGATGTCGAGTGCGCAGGTTTCCGAAGCCAGGATGGGGCAGCCGTCGAGCTTGCCCATCACCAGCGGGCGAATGCCCAGCGGGTCGCGTGCGCCGACCAGCTTTTTATTGGTGAGGCCGACGAAGGCATAGGAGCCCTCGAGCGTGCGAAGCCCCTCGATAAAGCGGTCGACGAAGCGGTTTCGATGCGAGCGCGCCACCAGATGCAGAATGACCTCGGTGTCCGTTGTCGACTGCATCATGGCGCCTTCGCGCACGAGCTGGCGGCGTAGCGTGATGCCATTCGTCAGATTGCCGTTGTGGCCGATGGCGAACCCGCCGGCATTGAGCTCGGCGAACAGCGGCTGGACGTTTCTCAGAATGGTCTCGCCGGTTGTCGAATACCGCACATGGCCGACGGCGGCGTTGCCGGGCAGGCGGTCGATGATCTCGCGTCGCGAGAAGGCGTCACCGACAAGGCCGAGGCGGCGCTCGGAGTGAAACCGCTTGCCGTCGAATGAAACGATGCCGGCCGCTTCCTGGCCGCGATGTTGCAAGGCGTGAAGCCCGAGCACCGTGATTGCCGCCGCGTCGGGATGTCCGAAGATGCCGAATACGCCGCACTCTTCTCGCAGTCGATCCGCATCGGGATCGCAGAGGGCGGGTTCTGTGTCTGTCATCGGCCCACCATCTTCCTCAGGGCGCCGCTCCATTCGATTCGATCAATTGCTGCATCGCGAGTCGGCTCGCACGATCATATCCCGCGTCCGCATGGCTGTCGGCAGGATTGGCGAGTTCTCCGTGCTGATCCGGAGGGCTCTCGGGGTTATCGGTATCCACCGGACGTTGCAGCTTCAGCTTATTTAAGATGGTGGTTTCGGCGTTCTCCGGCAACATCGACATCAGCCATTGTCCGGTCCCGGCAAGGACCACGCGCGATTTGGCGGTTTTGACCCATTCGGGCTGCGAACGGTCGGGAACAAGCCAAGTGAAGAACTGAAAAGCCACGACCACGATGATTAAACCGCGTGCGAGCCCGAACAGGAAGCCGAGGGTGCGGTCGAGCGCGCCAACGCGGCTGTCGAGCACCATGTCGGAAATTCTGATGGTGAAAAGCGAGACGACAAGCAGGGTGACCAGGAATACGCCGCCGACGACGGCGACGTCGGCAACGAGGTCACTGTTGAAGTACTGTTTGGCATAGGGAAGCAGCTTGCTGTACGAATAAAGCGTCGCCACGGCCGCCACCACCCACGCGGTGATAGAAAGCACCTCGCGCATGAAGCCGCGCACCATGGCGAGCAGCCCCGAAACCAGCATCACGACAATAAGCACGATATCGAGCAGCGTGATCGGCATGGTTCCTGGGAACCCGAGGGTGGCAAGGCGACGGCGGCCCGTCGGGTGTATAGCCGGGAGCGGGGACGCCGTCACCCGTCTTATGATGCGATCAACAGGATCACTCGATCACGGCCATGATTCTTGCTTGATATTGGGTTAACCCGTTATTTACCACGGCTTCGGAGGGCACGCTTTGGGGAAGCGCAAGAGGGCTTTCGGCGTCATGTGCGCGCTGGCAATCAGCGCTGTGCCCATGGCGATACGGGCGGCGCCTGCCGATGGCGGATGGAAACCGCTGATCGCGGCTTACAATGGCACCGGGCAGCGGCTGTTCCGGGCCTTTGCTGAAAAGCCGGCCAACGTCGTGCTCTCGCCCTATTCGATCGGCGCGGCCATGGCGATGACTCTCGCCGGTGCGCGCGGCGACAACGCCGCCGAGATGGCGAAGGTCCTTGGCCTTGATCTGCCTTCGGAGCGGATCAACGACGCGAATGCGGCCGTGCTGTCCAGTCTCAACAGCGCCTCGTCCGCATCGTTTGAGCTCAACGTCGCCAACGCGGTCATGCTGACTAAACAGGCCGGTGCGGTTTCCCCGGACTATATTGCGTTGCTGCGCGATAAATACGGTGCCGAAGTGTTCCACGGCGTCGATCTTGCAACCGTCAACGGCTGGGTCAAACAACGTACGCACGGCAAGATCGATTCGATCCTCGATCGGCTCGATCCACTGACCTCGCTCGTGTTGCTCGATGCGATCTACTTCAAAGCGCGGTGGCAGATGGGTTTCCCATCTGTTGCAACGCGTGCCGAGCCGTTTCACTTGCTCACAGGCGAGGCGGCAGTGCCGATGATGCACGAGCGCGACGACTTCGCGCTGGCACAGCGGCCCGGATACCGCGCTATTCGCTTACCCTATGTCGGCGGGCGAATGGCGATGATTGTGCTGCTGCCGGACGCCGATATTGCCGACACCGTGCGGCGGTTTGATGAAAACGAGCTGGAAACCTTACTCGAGGCGCTTCGTCGTGCGCCCGGTCCAGTCGACCTCTCGCTGCCGCGCTTCCACGCAAGCTTCAGTGCGAGCTTGACGGCGCCATTCACCGCGATGGGCATGCACCGCGCCTTCAACGCCGAGGCGGCAGATTTTTCCGGCATCACGGGAAAGCCGCAGTCGCAAGACCCGCTTGCGATCGATCAGATCGAGCACCGTGCCGTGATTGACGTGAACGAGCAGGGCACCGAGGCAGCGGCCGCCACCGGAGTCACGATGGCCGCGACGGCGGCGGCACCTGAGCCTGCAGAGGCCTTCACCGTCGATCGGCCGTTTTTGTACGCGATTGTCGATGACCAAACCGGCGCGGTCCTGTTCGAAGGCGAGATTGTCGATCCGCGTCAAAGCTCCTGACGGCTGGCGCGCCGCAGCGGCGGCGTTCCGTCGCGGGCAATATCGACGACCAGGTTGGCAAGTGTGGCGATCGAAGTGAGCGAAAAATCCCCGGGAGCTTCGGTGCGCGCCGCTTCGGGCACGATCGCTCTCCTGAAACCAAGCTTCTGCGCTTCCCTGAGCCGAGGCGCAGTCTGGGCCACCGGGCGCACCGCGCCCGAGAGCGATACCTCGCCGAAATAGACGGCATCGGCCGGTAGTGGGGCGTGGGCCAGCGAAGACACCAAAGCTGCCGCGGCGGCAACGTCGGCCGCGGGCTCCTGAATGCGAAGTCCCCCGGCCACGTTGAGATACACATCATGGCCCGAGAGCCGGACACCGCAATGCGCTTCAAGCACCGCGAGCACCATCGACAGCCGGTTTGGGTCCCAGCCGACGACGGCGCGGCGCGGGGTACCAAGCGTTGTCGGTGCGACCAGCGCCTGAATCTCGACCAGGAGCGGCCGAGTGCCCTCGATGCCGGCAAAGACGGCCGTACCCGGGCTGCCAAGCTCGCGCTCGGACAGGAACAGCTCGGACGGATTGGCAACTTCCTGCAATCCAGCGCCTGTCATCTCGAATACGCCGATCTCGTCGGCCGGTCCGAAGCGGTTCTTGATTGCGCGCAGAATGCGGAATTGGTGGGAGCCTTCACCTTCAAACGACAGCACCGCGTCGACCATGTGCTCGACGACGCGTGGGCCGGCAATCTGTCCATCTTTGGTGACATGGCCGACCAGGATCACAGCGGCGCCCGTGCGCTTGGCAAAGCGGATCAGCTCCCCGGCCGAGCCGCGCACCTGCGTGACTGTACCGGGCGCCGCATCCACGTTCTGCGTCCACATCGTCTGAATTGAATCGATGACGAGGAGGCGCGGCGTTACGCCTTGCGACAGCGTCGCCACAAT
>JASHQI010000214.1 GCA_030037645.1 Xanthobacteraceae bacterium | reverse complement strand
GCCGATGGGGAACGGGAAGGGAGCCGATAAAGGCGAGTAGCGAGTGGGTTCTGTTTGAGTTGCCCGACGCGACCTAGTCTTTCTTGAACGCGGGCCCGTTCTACTCTGCCGCCAGCATATTTCCGGCCTGCCGTGCCTCGCGCTCCATGTCCCGCCGCACGCGTACGGCCTGTGCTTTCTCATCGAGCGCAACGTCTGACGCCTTCACAAATTCGCCGGCTGCAACGTCGCACGTGAGCTTGACGTGGCTGGCGAGACCGATCGGCAACGCGCCAAGCGAAAGGCTGCGCGCAGCGGGGATGAGCTTGGCGTATACGGTGTAGCCGCCTTCGCCGTCGAGCGTCTCGCCGGCTTTCAGCGCGCGCTTGGCGACTGCCACCGCGTCGCCGCGCCAGGCCTTGCACTGTCCGGTCGGCTCGGCGCGCAGCGCGACGTTGAGCACCGAGATCGACAATTCGAGCCCGATCAGGTGGAACGGTTTGTACATGGCCGCATAGCGGCCGGTTGCATCCGTCGGTAGCCCGTATTGTTTGAAGCACGAGGCGGCGTAGTCGCTCTGCGCCTTGAGCACCACGTAGACGCCCCAGCGCAGATCGCGCGGCACGCTCTGCCCATCGCGCTTGAGCGAGGAAACGACTTCCACCATGCCATCGCCTTCGAGCACGCCACCCAAGGTTTTAGGCCGCAGCATGTTGGCCAATTCGTCGGTACCGCAAGGTGGAAAGCCGAGGCCGTCATGCGGCACGTCGAGTTCGCAGGCATTGGCGACCGCCGCCATCTCGATCGCCGACTTGGTGCCGTCGAGGAACGAGTTGAACATCTGCGAATTCATGCCGGCGGCGCGAGCTTCCGCGGCGGTGAGCCCATAGTGGTCCCACACACCGTCGGGCGTGACCGTGTGGTAGGCGGGCAAATATTTGGTGCCTTTGCCGGCGGCAGCAACCAAAAAGCCGGCCGCACGCGCCCAATCGACTATCTCGGCGATCAGGGCCGGCTGGTCGCCATAGGCCATGGAATAGGTCACCCCGGCTTGCCGCGCCTTGTTCGCAAGATACGCGCCGGCGAGCGCGTCGGCCTCGACATTGACCATGACGATGGCCTTCTTCGCCGCGATCGCTTCCAGCGCGTGCGCGATGCCGGCGGCCGGATTGCCGGTCGCCTCGACCACGACCTCGACGCGTTCGTCGCCGATGGCTTCACGGCCGCTCGCGGCAAAATGCGTGCGCGCGATGCGCGCGCCATCCCAGCCGACATGCCGGCAGGTCGCTTTGGCGCGCTCCGGATCGAGATCGGCGATGGTCGCGACTTCAAGACCTTTGATCGAGGGCACCTGCGCCAGAAACATCGAGCCGAACTTACCGGCGCCGATCAGCCCGACCCGCACCGGCTTGCCGGCCTGGGCGCGCGCCGCGAGCATGGCGTGCAAATTCATCGGGCCGCCTTACTCCACCCGCTCCCAACCGTCGGGGGTCAGCCGCTCCTGCGGCAGGAAGCGGCTCTTGTAATCCATCTTGCGCGAGCCCTTTACCCAATAGCCGAGATAGACGTAGTCGAGGCCCATGCGTTGCGCGCGTCCGATGTGGTCGAGCACCATCAAAGTGCCGAGTGAGCGACCGGCTTCGTCGGGCTCGAAAAATGAATAGACCATGGAAAGGCCGTCGCTGAGCACATCAGTCAAGGCTACGGCAAGAAGATCGCCGGTTCCGCGTTTGACGCGCGTCTTACGCTCCTCCGCGAGCGGGGCGAAGCCGGGCGGGGACGGCTCGCGGCGACGATATTCGATGATGCGGGTCTCGATATGGCTGTCCTCGACCATCATGGCGTAGTCGAGCACCGTCATGTCGGCCATGCCGCCGTCGCGGTGCCGTGAATCGAGATAGCCGCGGAAGATCGAATATTGCTCGGAGGTGGGGACGGCAATCCTCATCTCGCCGGCGACGTCGGCGTTGCGCTTGACGATGCGGCGCATGCCGCGTGTCGGGCGGAAGTCCTTGACGACGACGCGCACCGAAACGCAGGCCCGGCATCCTTCGCAGGCCGGCCGGTAGGCAATGGACTGGCTGCGGCGAAAGCCGCCATGGGTCAGAATGTTGTTGAGTTCCCCGGCGCGCTCGCCCACGAGGTGGGTGAAGACCTTTCGCTCCTCCTTGCCGGCGAGGTACGGGCAGGGAGAGGGCGCGGTGAGGTAGAATTGCGGCGTGTCGCGCGAATGTTGGGTCACGGCAGATTCTTGCGTCGCAGCCGGAAGTCGCGTCCCGGCACTCTTAGCATCGCGCGAGAGCTTGCCAACGTCAAAGGCGAAATGAGGGTCAGTAGGCGCGGCGCGCGCGCAGCGAGGCCGTTAAGCATCGGGTCGAAGGCAACCCCGATCCCAAGTATGTCAGCACGTCCTTTGCCGAACGGTCGAATTTGAACGTGCGAATGCACACTCGCCGATTTACGCGGCTAACCAATGCCTTCTCAAAGAAGGTCGAAAATCACGCACATTCCGTCGCGCTATTCGCGATGTACTACAATTTCGTTCGCATCCATAAGACGTTGAAGGTCACGCCAGCGATGGCGGCAAGGGTGACGGATCGGCTTTGGGAAATTGGTGATATTGTGAATGTGTTAGAGGCGTGGGAAGCAACTCAATCATGAGTACAACTATCAGCGACATTCATGCGCGATTTTGAAGAAGTAATCGCTTGGGCAACTGCACTGTCACCATTCAGGATGGTGGGAATAGATGGGCTTCCATTGGCGGGAAAATCGACGCTGGCAGATCGTTTGGCCGCAGCCGTCGGAGCGCAATGCCTCCGTCTTGACGACTTCATAAAGGTCGAGGAGGAATGGTGTTCACGGGATCGACCGTCGTTTCCATTTGACTACATCAGATATGATGAGTTCATGACGGCCGTAAGAGAACTTGCGGCAACTGGTACATGCTCGTATCGAGTTTATGATTGGAAAACCGGGAAGATCGCAAACGAGAGCAGAAGCGTCCACCGACCCGCGATCGTGGAGGGCGTATCCGCGCTGCATCCTGATCTTGTTTCCCTTTACGATTTGCGGATTTGGGTTGAAAGCGACATGGCATCCACCTTCGCGGCGGCATGCCAGCGGGGAGTCGGGCCATGGGCCTGCGAATGGCGCCAGGTGTTCCTTCCAAGTGTGGAACTCTACTTGCGGACAATGCCTCGTGATCGGGCGGACATCATAGCGAGAGGGCGCGGTAAGTGATGCCGCTACCCTCGGTGATCGGCCACGAGGCATTGCCTTAATCAAAGTAGCCCACTACGAAATGCGGGTCAGTAGGCGCGGCGCGCGCGCAGCGAGGCCGTTCGCGGCGGATTGTTAATTATTACGGTGCCGATCAGCATGTCGTGCAGGAGTCGCTTGCGGGCGTTGAACAGCCCGACCAGCAGGATGAGCGGCGTCAGCATGCTGACGCTGACCCAATAAACGATGGTGTGCACCGCACCGAGCAGAAAATAGGCCGGCGCGCCGTACCAGGTGCGCATTTCCAGCTCCATGGCGCGCATTCCAATGGTGGCCGAGGACTGGCTGCCCAGGGTCAGGCCGAAATAGACAAGTGCCCAGATCGCCGATAACGGCGATAACAGCCAAAACAGCATCCAACCGAGGCCGAGGGTCAGAAGTCCGAACACGAAGATGAACATCGCCGCCATGACCAGCGGGATGGCAATGATGATAAGGTCGATGATGAAAGCGACCAAGCGGCGCGCCAGCACACCCTCGAACAGCTCCGGGTTCGCCGCCGGGTCGTAGGCATGCGGCTTGACATCGAACGAGACGCCAATTCGCGAGGGTCCGGAATTGGTCATGATCAACCCCTCATAGAAAATCAACTCCTTACAGGAACGCCAGCGCAGATGGGTAAACGGGATCGCCAGTGCAAGGGGTGTCTTTGGGCGGGCAAGCCGCTCGCCGCCCAAGGAGCGACCCGGTGAAGGTCACGCTTGCCGATATCGAAGCTGCTCGGCGCGTCATCGCCGGCCATGTGCTGCAGACGCCGCTGCTTTTGGCGCCGCCGCTATCGGCACTCACCGGTGCAGAAGTTTACGTCAAATACGAGAATTTACAGGTCACCAACTCGTTCAAGGAGCGCGGCGCGTGCGTGAAGCTCGCGGCGCTCGGCGCCGACGAGCGCCGGCGTGGCGTAATCGCGATGTCGGCCGGCAATCATGCCCAGGCGGTGGCCTACCACGCCCGGCGCCTCGCCATCCCGGCCACCATCGTCATGCCGGTCTCGACGCCGTTCGTGAAGGTGAAGGCCACCGAGGCATTCGGCGCCAATGTAGTGCTCGACGGCGAGACGCTGACGCAAGCGCAGTCTCGCGCCGAAGCGATCGCAGCAGAGCGCGATCTTGTTTGGGTTCATCCGTACGACGATCCGCATATCATCGCCGGCCAAGGAACCGTTGCGCTGGAAATGCTGCAGGAGATTCCCGGCCTCGATGTCCTGGTCATCCCAGTCGGCGGCGGCGGCCTGATTGCCGGCAGCGCCATTGCCGCCCGCAGCATGAGGCCGTCGATCGAAATCATCGGCGTCGAAAGCACGCTCTACCCGTCAATGTGGAATGCGGTGCATCGCGCCAACCTGCCGTGCGGCGGTGCAACCCTTGCCGAGGGGATCGCGGTGAGCAACGTCGGCACACTCACGCTGCCAGTGGTGCGCGAATTGGTATCCGACATCATTCTCGTCGATGAACCGATGATCGAGCGCGCCGTCAACGCCTTCCTCACGGCGCAAAAGGTCATGGCGGAAGGGGCGGGCGCTGCCGGGCTTGCCGCCATGCTGGCGGCGCCGGAGCGGTTTGCCGGCCGCAAGGTCGGATTGATCCTATGCGGCGGCAATATCGATCCGCGTATCCTCGCCTCGATCATGGTGCGCGAATTGGAACGTTCCGACCGGATCGTGTCGTTCCGCCTCACCATTCCCGATCGTCCCGGAATCCTCGGCCAGATCGCAAGCCGGCTCGGCGAACTTGGCGCCAATATTCTCACTGTCGATCATCACCGGCTGTTTCTCGATGTGCCCGCCAAGGGTGCCAAGCTCGACATCACGATGGAGACGCGAGACGGCAGCCACGCCGAAGACATCTTTCGCGCACTGGCGAAAGACGGCTATCACCCGGTGCGCGTGGAAAGCGGCGCCGCGCTCAAGTGAAACCTCGATTGTCGGAGATTAGGTCTCTGTCGCCCCCGTAGATTGGGCCAACAGGGTTGATTCTTTTGCCGCCAAAGCGGGCGGCGCCGAGCGGGCCGCGCGCCGCTATTGATCCCCTGGCGTCGTCGGCTCCGCGGCCTGCTGCGCAGGATGAAAGAGATTGCCGAGCCAATCGAGCGGTCCATTGGACGCCGGCGCTGCGCTCTCATCGGGCACGTCCGCCGGCCGTGGCCGGGGCAGAGGGACACCCAACTGGGCCAAAGCCAAATAGCGCGGGCGAGGGAGGGGCAAGGGGATTGGGCCGGTGATGGGTTGGGCGGCCGGTGGAGTGTCGTCGGCTTGATCGCTTGAATTGGCCTGCGGCTCGACCGCGGGTGTCGACGCGGAACTGGGCGCGGCGTCGGGCGCTGCATTTGGATTTTCGGTAGTCGCTGCCTGGGGCGCAACCCCGTCGGTTGCGGCAGGCGGTGTGGCGCTGGGCGCTTCGGTCGTGGTCTCCGCAGTGTTGAGGCTGTCTGCCGGCGGCGCGTTGGCGACGCCGCTATCGAGCCGGTCGGCCATTGGCGCCTGCGGGCTCGCGCTCGGGGCATTCGTGTCCGCGGTTGGCGCTGCGACCGTTGCGGAGGCGGGACCGGAAGCATTGGTGTTTGCGATCGTGGTTGAGGTCGTCACGATCGCTGCAGGCGTGCTGGAGACAGCGGTGTTCGTCGCTGCGGTATCCATGGTCGCGGGGGCGGCGGCCCTAGCGGCGCCAGTATTCGCAGTCGTCGCGGTCGCCGGCACGATTGCGGAGCCAGGCTGGGACGCGCTGGCGGCCTGGCTTGCCGGAGCGACCTGAGTGGCCGTTGCGGTGTCAGCCGTGTTGGCCGGTGCCGCGGTTCCCGCGGCCGTCGTCATCGGCTGGAAGGTGGGCAATTTTGGCGGTCCCACATAGGTGCGCATGAATGTGGTGATCGTCCATAGCACCACGGGAACAGCGATGATCACCGCGACCAGGATCAGGATCCGCCGGATGAGCGGCGCATAAATCCGAATATTATCGTCGTAGTCCCCACGCATGACACCCCCCTCGCTGCTACCATCCCCGGCGAGGTCAGTCCCCTACGCGCCGCCCTTCAGCTTCTTTGCGACCCGCGCGGCAAAGTAAGTCAGCACCCCGTCTGCGCCTGCGCGCTTGAATGCAATCAGGCTTTCCTCGATGGCCTTGTCTGCATCAAGCCAGCCGTTCGCCACGGCGGCCATGATCATCGCATACTCGCCGGAGACTTGATAGGCGAATGTCGGCATCCCGAACGCTTCTTTGACGCGGTGCAGTATGTCGAGATAGGGCAGGCCCGGCTTGACCATGACCATGTCGGCGCCCTCGGCGATATCGAGCTCTACTTCACGCAACGCCTCGTCCGAGTTCGACGGATCCATCTGATAGGTTCGCTTGTCGCCGATAAGCGTGACGCTCGAGCCGACGGCGTCCCGGAATGGGCCGTAAAAGGCGGAGGCGTATTTGGCCGCATAGGCCATGATCTGGACGTCGCTGAAACCGGCTGCATCGAGGCCCGATCGGATGGCGCCGACGCGGCCATCCATCATGTCCGACGGAGCGATGATGTCACAGCCGGCTTCGGCTTCAACCAGCGCTTGGCGGACCAAGACACGCACGGTCTCGTCGTTGAGAACGACGCCATCACGCATCAGCCCGTCATGACCATGGCTCGTATAGGGATCGAGTGCGACGTCGCACAGCACGCCAATCTCCGGCACTTCCTTTTTGATGGCGCGGATGGCGCGGCAGACAAGGTTGTCAGGGTTGAGCGCTTCGCTGCCGTCCTCATCGCGCCGGTCCGGCTCGGTATAGGGAAACAGCGCTAGGCACGGGATGGTCAGCTTGGCCGCACGCTCCGCCGCACGCACCGCCTCGTCGACCGAGAGGCGCTCGACATCGGGCATTGATTCGACCGCTGAGCGGACCCCGGTCCCATCGACCAGGAACAGCGGCCAGATCAGATCGTCCGTCGTCAGCACGGTTTCACGCACCATGCGCCGGGCCCATTCGGTGCGGCGGTTGCGGCGTGGACGGATCGCCAGTTCGAGGCCCGCGGGTGTGGGCTGCTTCGCCTCGCCGACTGGCGGGGGCGCGAAGGGCACCCCGGCCGCGAGGCGGTTGCGTTCGAGCGGCCGGCCGATTTTGATCGCCATGAGCGCTCTCTCCGTGGCGTAACGGTTCCTTTTACCCGTTCCGTCCCCGCCCCGCCACTGGCCATGTTCGGGCCATTTGGCGCCCATAAGCGGACCGTTGACGGGCTGTCAGGCCGTCTTTATCGGTCCAGGCGGCATCGCTCAGGGCACGATCTCGAAGCGGCCTGCCCGGACTTGATCCGGGTTGGTTGTGATTTTCGGAATGATCATGCTCCAATACCAAGCTGGAACGGGATGCCGATCGGAAGGTCGGTTATTTCGCTGCAGTCGGCGCGTAACGGAATTGGAATGATCGATCCTTCGCAGCGGCGGCCTTCTCGGCCCAGCGACACGCTCGAGCCGGTGCGGGTGAGCAAAGCCCGTAATGCCGCCGGGTCCTGGACCGAGTATCTCGTCATATTCCTGCGCATCATGGCGGTCTTATCGCTGGCCACGGGCCTCTATCATTGGGCTCAGGTCTGCGGCATCGGTGCCGGCCCCGATACCAGCTTTCAAATGCATACGGTCGCGTGGCAGGCGGCTACGGTGTTTTTCGCCGTCATCGATCTCGTAGCGGCGGTCGGATTGTGGCTCGCCGCCGCCTGGGGCGCGGTGGTGTGGCTCGCGTCGATCGTGTCTTTGGCGGTCATCGAAGTGTTTTTTCCGCAAATATACGGTGGCAGCGTTATCGTGGTCTGCGTCGCGGTCGCGCTGCTGGGCATTTATTTGTGGCTCGCGATCGTTTCGGCGCGCGAGCGGCCAAGGTGAAAACGGTCGCGGCCGATACCAGTGCGATTACTATCGCCCGTTCCTCGACGTGCCGACCACATGACTGGTGAGCGATTCAATCCTTGATGCTTCGCTCAAGACGCGCGGCTCTATCCTCCATAAGCGGTTCTCACCCCCGGGGCCACAAATCGCTTCGGCTTGAATGCCTATTCGAAGTCCATTGGTCGTTTCGTCTCGCAGTTTGTAATCGTTATAACCTATTGATTGCGCTCATTAAATTTGCGCTATTTTAGCGCTTTTCGCTTGCAAGCGTGGCGCCAGCCCATAAAAGGATGCGATCCAGCCAATCGGTGGATCGTCGTGTTCGTCGCCTTTCTGATCATGCTACGCGAAGGGACTGAAGCCGCCATTATTGTCGGCATCGTGTCGAGCTATCTCGCGCAGACCGGTCGCCGGCAGTGGCTTCCTGCGGTGTGGGTCGGAATCATTGGCGCGATCGCGGGCTGTATCGCTCTCGCGGCGGCCCTTGAGGTCGCGGGAGCGGAGTTCCCGCAGCGACAGCAGGAAATGTTCGAAGGTTGTGTCGCGGTGATCGCCGTCGTCATGCTGACGTCGATGGTGTTCTGGATGCGCAAGGCCGCACGCTCGATCGCCTCCGATCTCCGCGCTTCCGTGGACGCCGCGCTCTCGCGGGGAAGGCGCGGCGGCCTTGCCCTTGCGAGCTTGGCGTTTCTCGCCGTCGGACGCGAAGGCCTGGAAACGATCTTTTTCCTTTCCGCGATCGTTCAGCAAAGTCAAAACTGGTCCATCTTGATCGGCGCTGCACTGGGTCTGATCTGCGCATTTGCGATTGGTCTTGCCATTTACGTTGGCGGCACGCGGATCAAATTGCAGCACTTCTTCCAATGGACCGGTGTTTTCATCATCTTCGTTGCCGCCGGACTGCTTGCCGGCGCAGTGCGCGCCTTTCATGAAGCCGGCATCTGGAACGGCCTGCAGGGGGCGACCTTCGACCTCAGCAACATTCTTCCGGCAGACGGCCTCTTCGGAACGCTGCTCAGCGGCTTTTTCGGCTACCAGGAAGCGCCGACTGTCGGCGAACTTGTAGCCTATCTTGGCTTCCTGATTCCGGTTTTGCTGCTGTTCTTCACCCGACGCGACCGTCCGCCGATGGCGGTGTTGCCGCTTGGCTCCAAGGCTCGGTAGGCCGCAAATGTCGACGTGCCGGGCTCTGCATCGAACACTCATGGCCTTGACGGCGGGCGGGGGACTGCTGGGTCTGTTGCCAGCGCCGGCGCTCGCAGCGGAAGCGGCGCCCGTCAACGTAACGGTCACCGACAAGGGCTGCGCTCCGAATTCGCTGACGGTCGCCGCGGGCAAGTCGACATTCGCGATCAAGAACGCCAGCCAGCGCGCGCTCGAATGGGAAATCCTCGACGGCGTCATGGTGGTCGAAGAACGCGAGAATATTCTCCCCGGCTTCACGCAAAAGCTGTCGGCGACGCTGTCGGCCGGCCGATATCAGATGACCTGCGGTCTCCTCAACAACCCCAAAGGACAACTGATCGTCCAGGCCACCGCCGCGAGCGCGCCACCCGGTCCGGTCAGCGCCGTGGATCTCGCCGGGCCGTTGGCCGAATACAAGCTTTACGTGTTGCGCGAGGTCGAGGCGTTGGTTATCGGGACGCAGGCCTTTGTCGCCGCGATCAAGGCGAATGATCTCGCCAAGGCGCAAGCGCTCTACGCGCCGACCCGCGTCCACTACGAGCGGATAGAGCCGGTTGCCGAACTGTTCAGCGATCTCGACAAAGCGATCGATTCACGGGCGGACGATTACGAAAAAAGAGAAAATGATCCCGGCTTTGTCGGATTTCACAAGATCGAGAAATTCCTCTTCATCGACAAGAGCACGGCGGCCGCGCAGGACACCGCCGATAGATTGATGCATGACGTTAACGAGCTCCATAGCCGCATCGAAAATCTGACCATTCCGGCAGGAAAGATGGTCGGCGGCGCGGCCGACCTCATCGAGGAAGTGGCGGCCACCAAGATCACCGGCGAGGAAGATCGCTACAGCCACACCGATCTTTGGGATTTCCAGGCCAATATCGACGGAGCGCAGAAGATCTATACCTTGTTGCGACCGCTCGAGGCCAAGCGAAATCCCGACTTCGTCAAGCGCGTCGATGACAATTTCCAGGACGTCGATGTCATCTTGGCGAAATACAAATCCGGCGACGGCTTTCAGACTTACGACAAGGTGACGGAAAGCGATCGCCGGGCCATGAAGGGGCCGATTACGACCTTGGCCGAGGATCTCTCGACGCTGCGTGGCCAATTGGGATTGGAATGACAAAGCGCAACGATACTGGACCGGATGGCGAGCGCCTTGGCGCGCCGCCGCCCGCGTGCGCATCGCGCCGTTCGCTTCTCAAGCTCGGCGCCGCCACAGGCATGGCTTCATTGGGCGCGGTTGCCCCGATCGCGGCGCGGGCGGCGGAAACCGATGACACCAAAACCGCGCATCAGTCGCAGCCGTTCTTCGGCGTTCATCAGTCCGGCATCGTCACTCCTGAGCCCGCGGCGGCGACGATGGTTGCGTTCGATGTGCTGGCCCAAAATCGTCCCGACATGGAGCGGCTGTTGCGGACGCTGACCGAGCGCATCTCGTTTCTGATGGTGGGCGGCCCGGTTCCGGCCCGCGATCCGTTGTTGCCGGCAGCGGATTCGGGCCTGCTCGGTCCGGTCGTGGTGCCGGACAATCTCACCGTCACGGTGGCGCTGGGCGCGAGCATGTTCGATGGTCGGTTCGGCCTTGCGCATCTCAAACCGAAGCATCTTGTCAGGATGTCGCAATTTCCCAATGACGCTTTGGACGACCGCATTTGCCACGGCGACATGCTGATCCAGTTCTGCGCCAATCGCGAGGAAACCGTCATTCATGCGCTGCGCGACATCATCAAGAATACGCCCGACCTGCTGACGGTGCGCTGGAAGATCGACGGTTTTCTGCCTGCCGACACCGTGCGGGAGTTGGGCAAGGAGACCGTTCGCAACCTTCTCGGCTTCAAGGACGGCACCGCAAATCTCGCGGCATCCGACGACGAACTGATGAACCGGCACGTCTGGGTTCAACCGGGCGCCGACGAGCCGGCGTGGACGGCGGGTGGCAGCTATCAGGTGGTCCGCATCATTCGCAATCTGGTCGAGCACTGGGATCGGACGCCGCTCAACGAGCAGCAGCAGATCTTCGGGCGCTACAAGATGAACGGTGCGCCGCTCGGAGAAAAACACGAGCATGACGTTCCGGACTACGCCGATGACCCGAAGGGATTGCGCATCCCGCTTACGGCGCACATCAGGCGCGCCAATCCGCGAACGCCGGAAACGCAGAGCAGCTTGATTCTGCGGCGACCGTATAATTTCTCGAAAGGCGCGAGCAGCAACGGTCAGCTCGACATGGGCCTTATATTCGTGTGCTTCCAGTCCAATCTGGCGGCGGGATTTCTGACCGTACAGGATCGGCTCAACGGCGAAGCGTTGGAAGAGTACATCAAGCCGATCGGCGGCGGATACTTCTTCGTCCTTCCGGGAGTGCCGAAGCTGGATCGCTTTCTCGGCGACACGTTGTTGTCTGCGTAGTCTGCGGATGAATTGCGTGGTCCGCCAACAGCTTCATAAGCGGTGGTCGCTAGCCGCTTGGGGAAGGGATGGCGGAAACGCGCACTCACGATGATGTCCGAGTTTGACGCGCAACCGATATTCGCTGCATGTCATCGCGCTTCGCACCGATACCGGCTGAATTGGAACCGTTGTATGTTGTTGTCAGGCGCCTCGGCACGATCATCAGACGCCGCGTGGCAGCTTGCAGTTTGCGGGTATAATTCAACGAGATTGCACACCGGAAAGCGCCGGCGGACATGGCTTATGATGTGGAATTCCGGCCCGCGTTAAAGAATGCGTGCCTTCATGTACCCAAAGGAGCGGAGCGGAGTCCGGGAATTCTCCTGTTGCATGGCAGCGAAGGAGGTTTTGCCGGTTGGAGCTCCTGGCTGGCATTGGCGCTCGCGATGAATGGATTCGTCACGTTCGCGTATCCATACAGCAAAGGCGGCAATGGCTGGCATGCCGGCGACATCCATGATGTCGATCTCGACCAGACTGTCGATGCACTGCGGTGGCTGCGTGAGCATGCCACAGTCTCGGGCAAGGTCGGACTTTACGGCGCTTCGCGCGGCGCCGAACACGCCATCCTGCTGACGAGTTTGATGGCACGCGACGGATTGGCCGACCTTCCAGACGCGGTGGCGGCGCATTCACCATCCGACACGATCGCCGGCGCTTTTATCGCGGGCAACTGGAATCCAAAGGAACGGGAGACTTGGGATCCATCAAAACGCGCATGGCGCTGGCGTGGCAGCTCCGAAGGGCTGACACCAACAACGCCGATTGAGCTGGAACGGTATTCCGGTCCCGTTTTTCTGAGTCATGGCGAAGATGATCCGGTGTGGAGCGTCGAATGCACGCGACGCCTGGAACTCAGATTGCGGTCATGCGGCCGCGATCCCGAAGTTCACTATTATCGAGGCGAGGGACACGGTTTTAGATGTGAAAGTCGAAACGTTGCGCAGGGGCGATTGGTTGCCTTTTTTGCCAGGCATTTGATTGTTTGAGCGTTCAGGGCAACAGCATTCGATAGCGCAGAGCGACGTAGGCGTAACTGTTGAGGAGGAGCCGTTGCAGACGCCGGTCGCGCCTGAGGGCAATCCGTTCGCCGCCGCAGTTCAAAAAGCCGTCTCGGTCAGCGCTGTTTGCGGACCAAACATCATCGGTACGACCTGCCAATACGGCTTGGCGGTGAAAAAGCGATTGCCAACTGACGAGCGGATGACCGCGTAACGGAGCTCGCCGCGGTTCGTGATCCAGGCCGCGCGCGGCAATCTGATCCCTGTTTCTGAGCGGCAAATGGAATATCTCATAGCGACGGGCGTCGCATTCCTGCGGTCCCGTTGCCAGATTGTGCTGTCCCACGTCCAGTTCGATCTGTCGGACAGCCTTAAATCCTATTTTCGTCGTTGTAACGCCGACAAACGGCCGTTTGAATGAGCAAACGTTGTCCTGCGACGCGTCGTCCAGAACCGGCGCGCGATGTTTTACCCGCAAAAGGTAGAATGGCCCGGCACTTTTTGCCTCGCTGCCCTGCACAAAGTTGATCCAATGTCCACGGAACGCGATTTCGGCATTGTTGGCATAGTGCTTTTGCAACGCCGGCCCGCTGACGTTCCAGAACTCATCGACGTCAAACGGAAGTATCATAGAAAAGCCGCGACGGATCAGCTCGTTCGCCGCCTCCGATACGAGTTCGGCCTGGTGAAATATCGCTTTGTCTGCAAGTTGAACTGATATTCGCTGCTCGTTACGAGCGAATCGAACTAGGAACTCACGGGTTCCGTCAATGGATCCATCATCAATAAATCTGATGTGACCGAGTCCGATGCGAAGGTAGTGACCACAGACGAGTCCTATCAGATCGCAGGCGTTTCGGACGACACAAACTCCCGCCAGCTTTGTCGCAACACGCATCATCTAAATTTGCCTTTGACAAAACGGTGTCATCGCATTGCCCTCTCCAAGGGCCAGGACCACACCGACTATGGCTTCGATGATCGATTACAGCAGGTATTGGCGAGCAGCAAAATGGCGTTTCAGGGTCATATTGCAGGGTAGCGATTCCGGATCGCCCATGTCGCTCTGGGTCTTGGCCGTGTGAAAACGTTGCGGCCGTTAATCACGATAGGACGCACCTTTTTCTCGCAGTCGCATTTACGCGCCAAAACTTCGCGGGCGGTTTCGAGTTCGGGTCATTGAGATAGAATCACTCTCGTCGAACCCGCAACGGCATCTTTCGGGTCTTGCGATTTGGGGCGTTGCGGCGCGAAGCGCACCCTCCGCCGCCATCGGCGCTACCGGCGCGGGTTAAGAATTTTGGAGTGGCGCCCAGCGCGACCATGAGCTGGGCTCGCCTGAGCGTCTTAGTAGAAGTTGTAATCGTAGCCGTAAGGTGAACCGCACGCCCAGACTTGTTGCCAGCCGAACGCCGTTGGCACCCAAGTCCAACACGACGAGTATGTGGCGAAGCCGTAACCGAAGAACCGCCCGACGAAGCGCCGGTGCGGAAAGAACCCGACATGTCGGGCCGTTCGAGAGCTGGGGTGACCAACAAAGCCTGACTGACTAAATGAGCCCGGATGAATTGCAGCGCCGCTGAAGCTACCGCCACCCCAGCCGCCAAAGCCGCCGCGAGGTCCGCCGCCACCACCCCAGCCGCCGCCACCACCACCACCACCACCACCACCACCACCACCACCACCACCAAAGCCACCTCCGCCATGGCTACCGCCGCCATGCGCCTGCGCCGGAGCTGCAATCAGGGCCGCGCCGATCATGATCGCCACGGCGAAAGAGGCTAGCTTCTTGTTACTCATGGCATCACTCCATACTACCCCCCAACACACCACAGCGATGGCGCGCGATGGTTCCCAAGTCGACCGATCAACATTTCGGCATTGTTCGCGCGAATGCGCGGCTGTGCTGCGCTGGCAGCAAGCGCCCACCGCAGCGCGCGGCACGTGGGTGCAGGCCCCCGGGCTTTGATGCTCAGTCCGGTTGAATGCGAAAGGTGCGCGGCACGGGCGCGAACCAGGAGTCGTAGATCTTCACCGCTTCGCCGGACGCTTCGAGCTTCAGCAGTATCTGATTGACGACATTGAGGAAGCGCGGCTCGTTCTTCTTCAACGCAAAGCCGGCCGTGCGCGGCAGTTGGTAATCGCCCATCAGTGTGAAATCGGCCGGGTGACCGCTCTTCTGCGCGAACCACAGCAGCAGCATCTTGTCGGCGAGGAAACCGTCGACAGCGCCGTTTGCCAGCGCGGTGAAGGCGGCGTTGTAGTCGTCGAAGAAGACGATTTGCATCGTCGGCACCGCGGCCTTGAGCTTGGCATCGACGCTCGCCGACTTCACCAGGGCGAGCTTTCGCCCGGCAAGCTGTGTGATGCGTTCAATGCCGCTGTTCTTGCGCACCAGCACCATGTGGGGCGAATCGAGATAGGCGTAGCTGAAAGCGATCTCCTTGGCGCGGCCCTTCGATCGGGTCATCCCCACGGCGACGAGGTCGACCCGGTCGCTTTGCAGGGCCGAGATGCGCTCGGCATTGATAATCGGGATTTTTTCCGGCGCGACCCCAAGCGCCTTGGCGACGCGAGCGGCAAGATCGACGTCGTAGCCGACGATGCCCTTGCCGGGCTGGAGATAGCTGAATGGCGGCGAGCTTTCGGTCACGCCAACCAGAAGTTTGCCGCGCGCCTTGATATCGTCGAGCTTATCGGCGGAAGCGGGCATCGCCGATGCCATGACAAGGACGATCGCCGCGAGCAAGCCAGCCCAGTTGCGATTGACAGCCATCAGTGCGCGCCCGGCAAATATTTTTCGGTCACGAGCGATTGCATGTCGGGCTCGGTCGGCAGCGTTCCCATCTCCACGAATGAATGCGCCAGCACGGTGAGCGCTTTCGGGTTGAAATTGCCGGTCCGGTTGAACATGCCCATCAGTTCGTCGTAGTCACGCGTGGCCAGCGCCTGTGAAACGTCGGCGGTGCGGTGCACGATGTCGATAGTCTGAGCGCGGTGGGCGTGCATATAGACGATGGTGTCGAACCAGCCGGCGAGGAAGCCGCGCACCGCATCGGGATGCTCCGCCGCGAAGGCGCGCCGCGCGTAGATGACATAGATGTGGAATGTCTTGATACGATCGCCGAATTGCACCAGCACGCGGCCGGTGCCTGCTTCCTCGAGCCGGTATCCGGCATTGGCCTCGACGATCATGCCGTCGATCTGATGGGTCTTCAGCGCCGCGGTCTGCGCCGCGGTGCTGCCGAGCGGCGCGATGGTGAAGCCGTTGCTGCCCCAGCCGAGCTGGCGCGACAGCTCTCGCGCCAGCCAATCGGTCAGCGAGCCTTTGCTCGATATGCTGACGATCTTGCCCTTCAAATCCTCGGGCTTCCTGATCGGCGAATCCTTCAACACCGCGAGCACCACCGAATAGGGCGCGTCCGCCATGGCCGCGACTGCGATCTCGGGCGTGCCCTTGACCTCAAGTGCCAGCTCTGGTCCGGAGCCGATGTCCATGTCGATCGAGCCAGCCGTCAGCGCCTGCTGCTCGCGCGGGCCGCCGGCGAAATTGATGACCTGGACGTCAACGCCGTGCTTTTTGAAGATTCCGGCCTCGATGCCGACTTGGAGCGGCACGAACTGGAAGGTGCCGGCCTGCGGCTGGCCGACGCGGACAACGGTCGCCGCCTGCACCGCGCCGCCGGCGTAGCCGAGCGCCAGGATCGACAACAAGGCAGCGGCAAGATTTCGCGGCATGATTTCCTCCCCGGTATTGCGACGGTCACCCTAGCCTGGATCGGGCGCCGGCGACATCCGGCTCGACCCTAGGATTCAAGCATAACCCGGATGTTGCTCCGCTCCATCCAGGCTACGATGTCGCGGCAACGGAGGGATTGATGGCTGGGAAGCGAGCGGCGCTGGTGACGGGCGCGTCTTACGGCGTCGGCGCGGCGACGGCGCTGGCGCTGGCGCGTGACGGATTCGAGGTCGCCATCACCGCGACGAAGCTGGACAATCTCACCGCGACCCTGAAGCAGCTCGAGGGCATTGGCGCTCGCGTCGTGCCGGTGGCGCTCGATTTGCGCGACGATGCGGGCATCGTGCGGACGACGGCTGAGATCGTCGCGGCGTGCGGCCGTCTCGATCTGCTGGTCAACAATGCCGGCGCCAATGTGCGCAAGCTCGCCGCCGAGGTCACGGCGGAGGAATGGGATGCGGTGATGGACGTCAATGTCCGCGGCACCTTTTTCCTGACGCAACAGGTGGGCCGGCATTTCATTGCCGCGGGCAGGGGTGGCTGCATCGTCAATCTCGCGTCCACGCACGGACTTGTCGGCACCGCGGAGCGTTCGACTTACGGCATATCCAAGGGTGCGCTCATCGCCATGACGCGGATGCTGGCGGTGGAATGGGCCCAGCACGGCATCCGGGTCAACGCGATTGCGCCGGGGCGACTCGACACGCCTTCACCGTCACGCGCCGAAAAGGGCGCGAGTCCCGCCTACATGGAGGCCGTGCTCAAACGCATCCCGCTGCGGCGACAGGCGAGCGTCGAGGAGGTTGCCGCGGCGGTCACTTATCTGGCCAGCCCCGCAGCCGCTTCGATAACCGGGCAGGTTTTGGTGCTCGACGGCGGATTGACCGTGGCGTAGTCAGCGCGCTCACCAGCCTCACCACCCCCGCGGCTCGTCGGCGAGCGCGGGCAGCGCTGCGATCTTGGCGGCGAGCTGTTCGGCGGCTGCGGCGCCAAGCGGAAGCAGCGGCGGCCGCGGTATGCCGCAATCGCGGCCCATGGCGCGCGCTGCGGCCTTGAGCGCCGCGACGCCGTCCGGCTTGACGATGTGGCGCAGCGCGGCGAGCTGTTCCTGCACCGCGCGCGCCTCGAACAGCTTTTGCGCACGGCACAGATCGAACAGTCGGCGCACCAGCTTGGGCGCGGCCACGGCAAGATCGGAGAACATGCCGCTGGCGCCGATGGCGCCGGCCGAGACCATCAATTCCGTGCCGCTGAGCAGCTTGAAATCGGGGCGCGCGCGGCATGCCTCGGTCAACAACGCAATCATGAATTGCCAGTCGAGGCTGGAATCGACGACGCCGGCGAAATTGGGAAGTCTCTCGATCAGCTTGAGCGCAAGCTCGGCATTGATCTTGCTGCCGGCCATGACGTCCGGTGCATTGAGGACCAAAAAAGGAAGATCGACCGCCGAGCCGATTTGAAAGAAATGCTCCAAGACCATGGCTGGCGGCGGCGTCCAGTAATAGGGCGTGGTGGCAACAATGGCGCTGGCGCCCGCTGCTTGGGCATGCTCGGCGAGGGCCGAGGCAATGCCTGTGCCAGCGTCGCTGACATGGGCGATGATCGGCACGCGCTTGGCGGTGCGTTCGACGGCAAATGCGAGGAGCTGGCGACGCTCGGCATCGGGTAGGCTGACCGATTCGCCCGAATGCATCGGCACCGCGAGCGCATCGGCGCCGTGGCGCAAATGAAACTCGATCAGCTTGGCGTAAAGGTCGAAATCGATGCGGCCGTCGTCGGCAAACGGCGTCAACGGCGTGTGAACGAGGCCCGGCTCGAACGGCATTGCCAAATCCTAATCTTCATTGTCATTGCGAGGAGGCCGGAGGGCCGACGAAGCAATCCAGGGGCCTTTTGTTCTGAGTGAGCCGCTCTGGATTGCTTCGCTGTCGCCCGCAATGACGAATCTACATTCACCAGCCGTGTGGCTCGCTGTCGATGATGCCGAGGTCCTCGAGCTGCGTGCGGATATAGGCCTGCCGTTCGGGCGTCGCCGTCGGCAATGGCGCGCGCGTCGGGCCGACCGGCCGGCCCATGATCACCATGCCGCCTTTGAGCGACGACGGGTATTGGTCCTTGAACAGGTGCCACAGCCGCGTCATCTTGAATTGCAGTTCGCGTGCGCGCGCCCATTCACCGGCGATGCAACTATCGAACAGCTCGTTGCACAAGTTCGGGCAGATCGAGCCCGCCGCCGAATAGGAGCCGACGCCGCCGAGCGGCACCGACGGCAGCAGGAATTCGACGCCGGTCAGCATCGCGAAATTCGGCCGCAATGCCAGGGCTGCGCGCGAAATTTCCAGGAATTTTTCGCTGTTGAAGCTTGCTTCCTTGACGCCGACGAAGTTGGGCAGTCTTTCGATCAGGCGCGACATCAAATCGCCGGTGATCTCGACGCCGGCCAGATAGCTCGGCGAGTTGTAGGACAGGACCGGCAGATCGATCGAGGTGCACAACCGCACGAAATAGGCCTCGATCGCTTCGAGCGTGGGCGTCCAGAAATAGGGCGTGATCGCCAAAATGCCGTCGGCGCTGATGTCCTGCGCGTGCTTCGCCAAGGCCATGGTGTCCTCGACCGCAAGCGCGCTGACGTGGATGGTGACCGGCACGCGGCCGGCGACGACCTTGACGGCCGCTTCGGCAAACAGCTTGCGCTCGTCGATGGTCAGGTTGAGCGACTCGCCTTTGTGATGCGGCCATGAAATCGCCGGCGCTCCGGCGCGCACATGGAAATCGAGCAGCCGCTCGAATGTCGGCAAATCGAGCTTGAAATCGTCCTTGAGCGGCGTGACCGGACTCTGCATCACGCCGCGGAATTTGTTCTGCATGTTCGGCTGCCGATCTATCGCAAAACTCCGGATTTCGCCGCCGTCATTTCCCGGCATGTGGGCGACGCGCCAGGATGTCGGCGATCGCCGCGGTGAATTGCCGGTGGGTCTCGCGCGAATTGGCGAATGCGAAGTCGTGCGGCGACTTCACGCCCGGCGCCACTTTGAGCGTGGTGAAGACCGGGCCTTTGAGCGACATGATGCGTCCGATCTCCGCCTCGAATTTTTCCAGCGCGTCGAACTCGAACGTATGCGGATAGCCGGCGGCGCGGGCGTGACCGGCAAAGCTCACGGTGCCGCGGCCCGGGATGGGATGGCTGCCGTTGGCCTCATAGTCGCCGTTCTCGCACACGAAGTGATAATAGTTCGGCGGCGCCTGCGCCGCGATCGTCACCAGGCTGCCGAGGTTCATCAAAAGGCTGCCGTCGCCGTCGAGCACGATGACCTTGTGGTCGGGCATCGCCAGCGCAATGCCGAGCCCATGCGAGGAGCCTTGGCCCATGGCGCCGATGGCATAGTAGTTGAGCGGGCTTTGCGAGATGCGCCGCCAGTCGAAGCCGGCGTTATAGACGCCGACCACGATGGTGTCGTCGCCGCGGTGCTTGGCGAGGATTTTCAAGCATTCGTCACGGGGCATCATGGGCTCACCCTATGTCCAACGAGCGCGGCAAGCGGCAGCGAGCGCGCATAGGCGCGATCGATGGCCGGCGGCAGCAGCGCCACGTCGCCGTCTCCTTCCATGCAGAAATGGTCGATGCCGAGCGCACCCAGAATCGGCTCGACGATGCGTACCGAATAGAGCTTCGAGCGCACCACCGGCACGCCGGCTTCCTTCGACAACATCCCAACCAGCATGCAGATCGGCTGTGCGAGTTCGACGGCGATAGCGCGAAGCGCATTGATGGAATCAAGGAAGCCGGTGTATTGCATGAGCAACGCCGCGCGGCGCCCGCAGCCGGTCAGGCCGGCGCAAATCGACACACCCTCGTCCTCCTTGCACACCCGCACCATCTTGAAATCCTTGTCGCGCGCCAGCGGCCACAGCACATGCTCGCTCATGGTCGCGTCGGGCAGGGCGACGATGAACTCGATGCGCGCAGCCTTTAGAGCGCCGATGATCGTTCGGCCCGACAATTCGACGTCGCTCATTTCCTTATCTCCCTTGCCCCGTTACGATCGTAATCGGTTTTGCCGGCGCTGTCGCCGACCGTCGGGCGCCTGCATTGCTGCTCGTTAAAAACTCGGTGGCTCGCCGAAATAGGCTTGCCGAATAATTTCGGCGAGGTCCGCTCTCGTGACCGGCCGGGGGTGGCCGATCTTGGCGGCAGCGACGATCTCGACGGCTTTGGCGATGTCGGCCTCGCGCATGCCAAGGCCTTTCAGTCCGGTCGGCAGGCCGAGCCTGGCATTGAGGTCATAAAGGCCGCGCGCCGCGTCGGTTGCGCCAAGCGCGCGTCTGATGCGCGCCATGGCTTGCGGCGCTGCGGCGCTGTTGAAGCCGATCGCATAGGGCGTGACGACGGCATGGGTGTGGGCATGGTCGAGATTGAACCATTGCCGGACCCGCTGGGCGACGGCGTGCTCAAGCCCGACCTCGGCGCGAAAATTGGCGGCAAGCCAGGCGCCGTAAAGCGCTTCGCTGCGCGCGGCAAGATCGCGAGGCTCCGCCACGACGCGCGGCAGGCTCGATCCCAGTTTCGCGATCGCTTCCTCGGCCATCGCCTGCACAACAGGATTGGTGTCGATGCCGTAGAGACTCTCCACCGCGTGCGCCATGGCGTTCATGCCGCTCGCCGCCGACACGCGGGCGGGAAGATCGAGCGTCAACTCGGGATCGTAGATCGCAGTGGCGGGCAGGCAGGCGCGGTCCTTGCCGCTGACGCGATTGTCGGCAACGCCAACGAACCATCGCGCCGCCATCTCCGAGCCGGAATAGGTGGTGACGATGGCGATGTACGGAATTTTTGTCGCCGCCGCCGCGGCTTTGGCAAGGCCGATCGGCGAGCCGCCGCCAAAGACAACGAAGCCGTCGGCGTTGCGCCTTTTCAGGTCGGCCACGATCCGTTCGAACGCATCGCGCGGCATGTTCGGCGCCGCCACGTCGCAGACGCCGGCGCAGCGGTCGGCGATGGCGGCGGTCACGCGGCGAGCAATGTCGGCGCGCGATTTCGAGCACAGCACCAACAGTCGCGACAATTTGTGGACGTCGGCTTCGGCGCGTAGCGCGCCGATCGCGCCGGCGCCGAAGACGATGCGGACGGGCTCGGAGTGGTAGGTGAAAGGGGAGATCATGGCCGGCCAAGAAGTGCCAACCACTGACGCGTCACCCGCAGTTGGTCAAGTTGCATCCGCTGCAGCGACCCATCGCCACAAGATCCTTGGCTGCGCATACGCCGGTTCGTCAGATTGTCAATATGCTCGAGCCGGTGGTCCGCCGCTGCTCCAGATCGGCATGTGCCCGCGCTGCATCGCGCAGCGGATAGGTCTGGTTCACTTCAATCTTGACCGCCCCCGAGAGCACCACATCGAACAGCTCTTTTGCCGCCAGAAGCAGGTCGGAACGGCTCGCGGTGTGATGGATCAGCGCGGTGCGGGCGAGATAAAGCGAGCCTTTCGGAGCAAGCGATGCAACGTCGAGCGGCGGTATCGGCCCGGATGTTTGCCCGATGCTGACAATGATGCCCCTTCGCCGAATGCAGTCCAACGACTTGATGAACGTGTCCTTGCCGACGCCGTCGTAAACGGCGTGAACGCCGGCGCCGCCGGTGATGTCGCCAACCGCTTTCACAAAGTCGTCCCGCGTGTAGACGATGGCGTGGTCGCAGCCATGCGCTTTGGCCAGCGCCGCCTTGGCGTCGCTGCTGACGGTGCCGATGACAGTGGCGCCAAGATGCTTGGCCCACTGGCATACAATCAAGCCAAGGCCGCCTGCGGCGGCGTGGAACAGGATCGTGTCCCCGGGTTGCACTCTATAAGTACGTCGCAGGAGATATTGCGCAGTCATGCCTTTGAGCATCATCGCCGCTGCTTGTCGGTCGAGGATGCCGTCGGGGATCTTGACCAGACGGTCCGCGGCGATGTTGCGCGCCTCGGCGTATGAGCCGGGCAGGCCGGCATAGGCAACACGCCAGCCGACCTTGATATCGACTGCTTCGGGGCCGATTTCCTCGACGATGCCGGCGCCTTCGTCGCCGATGCCGCTCGGCAGCGACAACGGCACGGCATATTCGCCGCGGCGCTTGAGGCAATCGATATAGTTCACGCCGGCGGCGGTATGGCGCAGCCTCACCTCGCCGCGGCCAGGCGCGCCGAGCTCGATAGGCTCCCAGCGCATCACCTCCGGCGCGCCGGTTTCGTGGACGCGTATGGCATAGACCATTGTCATGCTCCAACGTCGGCGAGTACGCCGCGACGACCGATTGCTGTTCGGATTTGTCGATTAGGGATGTTCATTCTCGCCTAACAAGCGGTGAGGCCGCCATCCACGTAGAGCACATGGCCGGTGCAGAAATCCGAGGCAGGCGCGCACAGAAAGAGCATCGCGCCGGCGAAATCGGCCGGCTCGGCCAGACGGCCGAGCGGGATTCTTTCGAGCATGCGATTGCGAACGCTGGCGCCCGGCTCCTGGTCGGAAAACATCCATTGGGTGAGATCCGACCGAAACAGGACCGGCGCGATGGCGTTGACGTTGATCCGGTGGCGGCCCCATTCGCAGGCAAGCGTCCGCGCGAGGCCGTTGATCGCATGCTTTGCCGGGACGTAGGCCGAATAGCCGGGCAGGCCGAGCCGACCGCGGATCGACGAAGTCAGCACGATCTTGCCGCCGTTTCCGCTGGCGATCATATGTCGCGCGGCGGCTCGCGCCGCGAGCCAGGCGACGCGGACATGGCCATTCATCACCTCGTCCCACTGCTCGGGGGCCATATCGACGGCATCGCGGGCGATATTGTTGCCCGCGGTGACGACGAGAATGTCGATCCCACCGAAACGATCGAGCGCGTGCGCGACCATGGCGTCGGCGCTTTGTTGATCGTTTGGCAGCATCGCAACGAGCTCGACCTTGTTGCCGAAGCGCTCGCGCAAAGCCGTCGTCTCTTGGTGCTTGAGCGCCGCGTCACCGTCGACCAGCAACACCGACGCGCCCGCGCTGGCGAGCGTCTCGGCCGCCGTGCGGCCGAGTGCGCCGACGCCCATGACGATGGCTTTGCGGCCAGAAAGGCTGAAGAGTTTGGCGGCATCTATGCCTGTTGTCGTCATTTCAGACGCCGCTCACCCACCCTAGTGCTTGATGCTGCTATAGGGGGCGATGAAGTTTCCGGATTTGTATTGTGACGGCGACAGGATGACTTCGGTCTTGGCGCCGACGAACTGGTCCATGTCGTGTCCGACGACATTCTGAAATTGGGTCCAGAACACGCGCTGGGTCCGCCATTCCCCCTTTTTTCCGAAGGTGATGTCGCCGATCAAGGTCTTGAAGGTATGGCTGCGAATGTAATCCGCCACCTTTTGCTGGTCGAGGCTCTTGCTGCCCTCGATCGCGTCGCCCAGCACCTGGAGGTCGGCGTAGCCCCACGGTCCCAGATAATAGCCGAGCGGATCGACGCCGGCGGCCGGCGCACGCTCGCGGTAACGCTTGAGGAATTCCGGCACCCCGGGTCCCAACAGGCTCGGCACCGGCAGCCAATATTCATAGGTCAACAGCCCATTCATTTCCGGCCCGAGCTGCATCTTCGTCGAGGTCGCCTGCAGGCCGATCAGGCAGCCGCCAACGATCTTTGCGTTCATGCCCAGCTCGTGCAGCGAATGGACGATGCCCGTGGTGTCGACCGGATAGGATGCAAAAAACACCACGTCCGGATTGGCTGCCTGGATCGAGCGGATGATTGGACTGAAATCCACCGTGCTCGGCGGATAGGTGCGATCGTAAACGACTTTCAGGCCGGTTGATTTCAAATTCTCCTTTGCGCCGTCCATCGCATTGCGCGTGCCTTCGACGTCGAGGCTGGCAAGCGCGATGGTCTTGAGCCCGAGCTTGGCCTTTTCCGCGTTGACGATGTCAAAGAAGCCTTCGGAGAAGGCCGCCTTCGGGTGCGGCCCGAACGGCGCCATGGCAAAATAGTTGGAATAGTTGAAAGCTTGATTGGCATCGAGCGCCGCCAGTCCAAGAAAGACCATATGGCGCTGCATCATCAGCGGGATCGCCGGCGTCGTCATGTTGGTGGCATAGCCCGAGACGACAAAGTCGACTTTGTCGATGTCGAGCAGCTTGGCATAGATGCCGGGCACCAACGAGGGATTGCTCTCGTCATCGTAGTAGATGAGCTTGACCGGACGCCCCAGCAGTCCGCCTTTGGCGTTGATGTCTTCGGCCCACATCTGCATGCCGAGCAGCGCCATCTTGGCATTGGCGGCAAACGCACCGGTCAGCGCCATGCCGAACCCGATGCGGATCGGCGCGCCCTGCGGGGCTTGGGCCCAGGCCGTTAGCGTTGTGAGCAGAAAGCCGAGCGCCAAACACGCCGCGCGCAGCACTCCGGTTTTGGCGTGACGCATGGTCCATCCTCCCCGAAATTTATATTTTATTCGCTGCTGTTCGATTGTTTGCACATGATCTTGCCGCAGTCAATATTTTATCGATAAAATTGCTATGGTGGCAATTTTACCGTTGAAATGCGGAGACGTGGCTGATACACACAAAAGTTGTGGCAGCGGCCCGTGAGGCGCCTGTTGCTGGGTCAAAGCGAGGAAATCTCATGCGACTTTTCAATCCACCGAAGATTGCGCCACCTGCCGCCACTTACAGCCATGGCGTCGAGATTTCTCAGAATGCGCGCTGGCTCTATGTCGCCGGCCAGACCGGCATCAAGCCGGACGGAACGATCGACGCCGGCATCGAGGGGCAGGCCGAGCAGACCTGGCTCAACATCGTCGCCACGCTCGAGGGCGCCGGCATGACGATCAAAAATCTGGTCAAGGTGACGTCGTTTCTGACTCGTCCGCAGGATATTCCGGCTTACGCCAAGGTGCGCGACAAGTATCTCGGCGACATGCGGCCGGCGACGACGATGGTTGTGGTCCAGGCCTTGGCGCGGCCGAATTTTCTCATCGAAGTCGAGGCGACCGCGGCGAAGGATTAGCCGGCTCGGTGAGGCGTCGACACCGGTTGCAAGGGAGATTCGCAGCATGGCTGCAGGCGCATCAACGCTGGTCCGAAACGAGACCGTGCCCGATTCCAGCCGGGCAACGACGGCGACTGCCGTCTATCAGCGCATCAAGGACGATATTTTGGACGGACGACTCGCTCCGGGACTGAAGTTGCGGATCGAGTTCGTTTCGGAGCGCTACGGCGCCGGCAGCAGTCCGATCCGCGAAGCGCTGAGCCGGCTGTCCTCGGAAGGCATCGTCATTCGGCATGAGCAGCGCGGCTTTTGTGTTGCGCCGATCAGCCTGGATGAACTGCGCGAGGTGACGACGACCCGCTGTTGGCTGGAGACGATCGCGTTGCGCGAAACGCTCGCAAATCCCACGCCGCAATGGGAAGACGCGCTTGTCATCGCCTACCACCGACTTTCACGCACCAAGCGCTTCCTGGACGATGTCGAGCCGAGCTTGAATCCGGCCTGGGAAGAGCAGCACGCGAACTTTCATGAAGCTCTGATTGCAAATTGCGGCTCGAACCTGCTGCGCCGCTATTGTCGGGATCTGCGCGATCAATCGTACCGTTACCGGGTGCTTGCGGCGCCGGCGCGGCCGCCGGGAGGGGAGATCGAACATCAGCCGATCTTTGAAGCGGCCATTGCCAGAGACGTCGAGCGCGCCGTCCAATTGCTCAGCTCGCACTATCGCATCACCCAAAGAGTGGTCGAGCAACACCTGTTGAATCTGGCGTGAGCGGCTGGGTCTGGCGGGCGCCGGGTCGGTTCCGACATGTTGTATCTGCAGCAAAACTTCGACCCGACGAATATCTTTGACGTTCTGCGTCTCGTTTGCGGCGCCTATTTCATTCCGCACATCTGGGCGGCCTTCAATGTGCCTCAAGCCATCGATGTGTTCGTCAAGAACGGCTTCAAGCCGCCGATTTTCTGGCTATACGCCTCCGCGGCGATCGAGATCGTGCTTGCCATCGGACTGATTTTCGGCATCTACACCCACGTCGTTGCGGCCATTGCCGCGGTGCATTTGACCGTCGCCGCGGTCGCCGTTTACCGGCTCTCCGGCGGCAAATGGCTTTGGAACATCGGCGGCTGCGAATTTCCGGTTTTTTGGGCGATCTGCTGCGGTGTCGTCGCGATTCATGGTTGATTGAGCGCGGCGCGGAGATCGTGGACTTAATCAACGCGCCGCCGCAGCCGTTGGCCTGCGGTAAAACCCAGGCTGATTTTCAGGTGATTCCCTGATGGTTCGCAACGAGGACCGGGCGCGATAATCGCGCCAGGAGTCGCGAGGTGCGCCCAAATCGGGCTGAGCACTCGGTCGTTCCAAAAAATATTCGACCATCGGCGAAATTTCGACGCAACGCTTTGGGATTTCGCTCGATCGTTCGAGAGAGGAAAGTAACATGAACGTCAGGGACGGAAGCAATCACCGACATATGCCGAGCCGCCGAAATGTTTTGCTGGCGAGCGGTGGCCTCACGGTCGCATCGACGTTTGGTTCGACATCACTTCTGCGCGCGACCGAAGCGCAAGCACGGGCCGCGCCCGCACAAGCGCAATCCGCGATCACCGAGCAACAGGCGCACGCCATCGGCGTCGATGCGTATCTCTACTTTTATCCATTGATCATGATGGACGTAACACGAAGGGTGACGACAAATGTCGAGCCCGGCAAAACGCCGGGCCTGGGGCCGGCTAATATGTTCAGCAATTTTTCGGCGTATCCCACAGCTGATTTCAAAGCGGTCGTCCGTCCGAATTTCGACACGCTCTATTCGAGCGCGTGGCTCGACATGAGGGCAGAGCCGATGGTCGTGTCCGTGCCGGATACCAACGGCCGCTATTATCTGTTGCCGATGCTTGATATGTGGACCGATGTATTCGCCTCGCCCGGTTGGCGCACAACGGGGACACAAGCAGGCAACTTCCTGATTACTCCGCCCGGCTGGAGTGGAACGGTGCCCGCGGCAATGACGCGCATCAGCGCCCCGACGCCCTACGTCTGGATTATCGGACGAACCAAGACCGATGGACCGGCGGACTATGAGGCGGTCCACAAGATACAGGCCGGATACACGGTTACGCCGCTCTCCGAATGGGGGAAGCCGACAAAGCCCGTGCAAGCCGGGATCGATCCGAGCGTCGATATGAAGACGCCGCCAAAGACTCAAGTCGATACGATGCCGGCGGCCAAATTCTTCGCCTATGCCGCCGAACTCCTGAAAACCAACCCGCCCCACATCACCGACGAGCCGATCATTGTGCAGATGAAAAGCATCGGCATCGAACCGGGCAAGAGCTTCGACCTTGATAACGCCGCCCCAGCCGTTCGCGGCGGCTTGGACAAAGTTGCCGAGGAGGCACGCCAATTGATGGCGTGGAAGTTGTCGACGCTTGCGCGGGTCGTCAACGGCTGGTCGCTGAATACCGATACGATGGGCGTCTATGGCAACTACTACTTGAAGCGGGCCGTGGTGGCCCAAGTGGGTCTCGGTGCGAACCTTCCCGAGGACGCCATCTACCCGGTCAATCTAGCGGACGCCTCCGGAAAACCTCTCGACGGCGCGAACAGATACACGCTCCACTTCGGTAAAGGCGCTATGCCGCCTGCAAATGCGTTCTGGTCGGTGACGCTCTATGACTCGGAAGGCTTTCAGGTAGCAAATCCGCTCAATCGCTTTGCCGTCAGCAATTGGATGCCGTTCAAGTACAACCCGGACGGTTCGCTCGACCTCTATTTCCAGAACGCAAATCCCGGCGGCGATAAGGAAGCCAACTGGCTACCCGCGCCCAAAACCCCATTCAATTTGACCATGCGCCTTTACGCCCCAAAATCGGAGGCGCTCACCGGCAAGTGGAGCCCGCCACCGGTCACGCGGGTGTAGTCGCCGACGGATTCAAACGGTCCATGACGCTTGCCGGGACCGTTAGCGTGCGCGCGGCCGGCGTCATGCTCGCGTCAGTAGGGAGCCTGTGATGCTTGCAGACACGCCGTCCGTCGCGCAGCTCTCTCAGGTTATCACCCAAGTCACGGGGCCCGCGTTTCTTCTGGGTGCAGTCGCGGCGTTCATTTCAGTGTTGATCACGCGCATGAACCGGATCGTCGACCGGTCCCAAGCTCTGAACGCAATCAAGCACGACGATACGACCAGGGCTGGATTGAAGTCCGATATTCCCCGCCTCAAGCGACGCGCCGTGCTGCTGAACAAGGCCATCTATTTTTCGACGCTCAGCGCCATCGTGACGTGCTTGCTCGTGATCGTAGCCTTCGTGACGGCCTATTTGAACTTTCGGCACGAATACGGCGTTGCCGCGCTCTTCGTGCTCGCGCTCGTTTTGTTTACGGTCTCGCTGGTCAATCTGGCGCGCGAGAGCCGCATCGCACTGCACGAGTACGATCACTTCAGCAGTTCGTAGCAAACGCGACACACCTTCACTGAAGGGTGAAATACGCGCTGCCGACCTCGATGTCGTGAATGAAGATTTCGGCAGCGTAGGTCTGCGCCGTCAGATTTTTGGTGTGGAGATCATAGACATATTCGCCATGGTCTCTGTGAAAGTCTCTCTTCATGATCACCGTATGGTCTTTGAAGCCGCCGCCGAGAACAAGCGTTGCGCGCGGCAATTCGCTGGTCGGCGCACCGTCCGCTTCGAGCTTGAACTTGATCCGAACGTGTTGCCCCAGAGCGAACGTCGACGTTCCGTTGGCGTTTATCGGCGGCTGTACCTGGGCGGTATAGATCGTATGCAGCACACGAAGGTAGCAATCGGTGTTGGGGTCGGCCGCTCCCGACGAAAACGACGTGCCGCCCTGGTAAACATTGGAGGTTCCCATGATCATGCTGCTGTTCTGCGCACTGACCGGCGGGTCCTGAGCGACAGCCGCCGTGTACGCTTTTCCCACTGTCAGTTTCGTTCCGGAAAAATCGAAATACAGGAAACCATATAAGCCCGGCGCCGCCGTCGCGGAGCGCGTGGCAACAACTGCGCCGGAAAAACCCGCGTCCTCCAGCAAAGTCATTTTGAATTGTACCGGCGGAATGATGGGCGACGTCCCGAAGAACAGCCCGATAAACCGGACGTGGTGCGAAACTGCAGTAAAGCTTTGGCCGACCGGGGCGAACAGGTCCATATTGATCCCCCACGAATTGGAGGGATCGGAGTTCTGGTCGATGTTGATTTCTCTATCGTGTACGGCGGACATGGCTGCGTCTCCTCGCTGGACTGCAGTGACCAATATTGCCGTCGCCTAACGCGTCTAAGGTGGTTAGAAGCGTGTCATGCAGACGACGCCCATAGGTGTCCACTCACTCTACCCAGTATAATGTCTTTCGGAGTCACATTCACGCGGAATGCAGCGCGCGAAATTCGGCTTTGCAAATGCGCGCTCTACTTCGGTGCATCCAATTTGATATCGCGCACCTCCTTGGCCTTCTGCGCGCAGGCCGCAATCAGAAAGCCGAGATCGGTACCGGTCGAGACATAGCGGGCTCCCATGCGCACGAAATCCGCCGCCAAATGCGGCCGCGTCGCAAAACCGCCGACGCCGACATGCTTGCCGTGACGGCGGCAGGCGGCGATGGTGATTTCATAGGCCTCGCGCACGCGCGGATGCTCGTATTGGCCGGGAATGCCCCAGTCGGCGAGCAGGTCGTTGGTGCCGATGAGCACCATATCGACGCCGTCGACCGCTGCAATCTCGTCGGCGCGGATCAGCGCTTCGTCGCTTTCGAATTGCACGATGACCATGGTCGCGGCATCGAGCGCGGCATTCGCCTCGGCGGCGGCAAACGCGCGGTATTGCAGATGGGGCAGGGCGCCCGCATTCGAGCGTTCGCCGAGCGGCGGATATTTGGCCGCTCTGACATAATCGTGCGCCTCCTCCGCCGATCTGACGTGAGGGCCGATGATGCCCAGCGCACCGCAGTCGAGCACGCGCGGCACCGCCGCCACGCCGGGCACCCGCACAAGGGGCGTTATGCCGACCGTGAGCGCCGCCATGCAAATCTGGCTGGTGGTCTCGAGCGAGAAGCTCGAATGCTCGAGATCGACATAAAGGCTGTCGAAGCCCGCGGTTTTGGCGATGCGGGCGATCTCGATGCCGCCGACGAGCCGCACCGTCATCGAGGCCACGACCTCGTCGCGCGCCAGCTTTTCCTTCACGTGGTTACGCAAAACCTCGCCAATCGTGACTGACATGGCTCTCCCGAGAATGTATGCTGAGAAACAGAGGAAACTGCCGTGAACTATTCGACCGATTTTAAATCAATCCGCAATGATGTCTCGGCGCAAGAGTGGCAGACGAGAATTGATCTCGCCGCCTGCTATCGCCTGGTCGATTATTATGGGATGAGCGACCTCATCTACAATCACATTACGGCGCGGATACCAGGCACCGAGCATTTGCTGATCAATCTGTACGGCCTCCTTTATAAGGAAATCGCGGCATCGAGCCTGGTGAAGATCGACGTCGAAGGCAAAATCGTCTGGAAACCGGACACCGATTACGGCATCAACGTCTCCGGCTACGTGATCCATGGCGCGATCCACAAGGCGCGGCCCGACGTGGCCTGCGTGCTCCACACGCACACCCGCGCCGGCATGGCGGTTGCGGCCATGAAATGCGGATTGCTGCCGCTGTCGCAGACCTCGATCCGCTTCGTCAATCATATTGGCGAGCACGACTACGAGGGCCCGGCCATCGATATTGCCGAACGCGAGCGGCTCGTTCGCGATCTCGGGCCGCACGACGCCATGATCATGCGCAACCACGGCCTGCTCACCTGCGGGGCGACGATCCAGCAGGCCTTCAATACGATGTATCAGCTCGAATTGTCGTGCCGGTCGCAAGTCGACGCCATGGCGGCGCGTACCGAGCTGACGACGCCGGGCGAGAATGTCTTGGCTCATACCGCGCATCTCTACCAACCGGGCACGCGGCGGCCTTATGGCGTGCTCGAATGGCCGGCCATGCTGCGGCTGCTCGCGGCGCAGGAGCAGCATTCGGGTTATCCGCCGCACTGGCATTGAGCGTTTGCGATGCCGCGGCTCTCCGCCATCGTCATCACCTTGAACGAGGCGGCCAATATCGGCGCCTGTCTCGATACAATCGCTTTCTGCGACGAGCGCATCGTGGTCGACTGCGGCAGCAGCGACGGCACCGTGGACATTGCGAAACAGCAGGGCGCCCGCGTCGAGCGTCATGAATGGGCCGGCTACGGTCCGCAAAAGAACTACGCGTTGTCGCTTGCCACGGCGGACTGGGTGCTGTCGATCGATGCGGACGAGCGGGTCACCCCCGAGCTTGCCACGGCCATCGCAGCGGCGCTGGCCGACGGCAGTGCCGATGCTTTTGAATTTCCGCGTCTGTCGAGCTTTTGCGGCCGTCAGATGCGGCATTCCGGCTGGTATCCGGATTACGTGCTGCGGCTGTTTCGCCGTGGCAAGGCGAAATTCGACGACGCGCTCGTGCACGAGCGCGTGATCTGCGGCGGTTCGGTGAAACGACTCGATCAACCGCTGCTGCATCATCCTGTGTCGAAGCTCGAAGATGCGCTGTCGCGCATGGACCGCTATTCGACCGCAGGCGCGCAGGTGATTGTTGCCGCGGGCCGCAAGGTGTCGTTCATGGCCGGCATCGGCCACGGACTTTATTCGTTTCTGCGCAGCTACGTGCTGCACATGGGCTTTCTCGACGGTGCCGAAGGCTTTCTGCTGGCAGTCGCCAATGCCGAGGGCAGCTATTACCGCTACATGAAGGCCTGGCTCGCGGCGCGCCGCCGCAAGTGAACGGCGGTCAGAGCATGATGATTTTAAGTTGGTGCCGCAGCACTGGCGCGGCGCACTCCCTCTCCCCGCCGGGGAGAGGTGAAGCAAGCGCAGATCGACCTTGAATCAAACAAAAATCATCATGCTCTAGCGCAGCGGCCGCGGGGCATTTTTGCGATCGCCGGCCCGCAGCATGCTTTCCATTCGTTCGATGACGGCCGCCGCCGAGACCTGCTGCATGCAGGCGTGGCCGTGCATGCAGCGGCTGAGTTGCCTCAGGTAGCACGGCGAGCAGGGTAGTTCGGCGCGCAGCACTGCGCCGTCGCGGCGATACGGACCGATCCAGATCGGATCGGTCGAGCCAAACACGCTGACCACCGGGCGACCGAGCGCGACGGCGAGATGCATCGGACCGGAATCGTTGGTCAGGCAAATCGTGGCGCAGCGGATCAGGGCCGCAAGCTCACTCAGCGTCGTTTCGCCGCCGAGGTTCACGGCGCCGGGCGCCGCCGCGGCGACGGCCTCGCAAATCTGGCGCTCGCGGTCGGAACCGATCAGGATCGTGGCCAAGCCCTGCTGCAGAAAATGCCGCGCCACTTCGGCAAACGCCTCGCTGCGCCACTGCTTGGTCTCCCAGATCGTGCCCGGCGCCATGACGACGAGCTTTTTCGCGGCGACGTCGTAGTAATCCAACAACGCATCAATCCGATCGCTCGCCTGTTGCGGAACGGGAAATGAAAAGTCTGCCGGGTCCTGATCGAGCCCAAGCAGCGGCCCGACATTGAGGTAGCGGTCGACCGCGTGAACGTCGAGCGTCGGCACCGGAATGGGGTGCGTGTAGGCGATCCAGCTTCCTTCCCGCGCGCCCTGCCAGGCATGCTTGCGCGTCTCTTCGGGCATGGTGCGAGTGGACGCACCCCAGACGCCCGCCCGGGGCCGGTCAAATCCGATGCGCACCGGCGCTCCGGTGGCAAGCGCGAACGCCGCGGTGCGGAATTGGCCGTGCATGTCAACCACGAGATCGTAGCCGACGGCGCGCAGCCTCGCGGCCAGACGGACGGCATTGGCGAGCGGCGTCAATCGCCACGGCCGGCGCCAGTCGTCGCGTGTGAACTCGATGACGTTCGTGATCTTCGGATTGTGCCGCAGCAGTTCGGCGATCGGAGGCGTCACCAGCCAATCCAGTCGCGCATTCGGATAGCGCCGCCGCAACTTGTTCAGGACCGGAATGGTGTGAACGACGTCGCCCACGGCCGACAGCTTGATCAGCAGAATATTCCGGAATTCGCGGCTGCGAAGGTCGGCCGGAAGCAGTGTCAATTTGGCCGCGCCCGGCTCGGCAATATCATCTGCCGCATCCGCTTGAACGCCGCGGACGCATGATGTCTGAGCATCGCGATTTGCCGATTGCCTTGCGACGTGAGCCAGTTGAATTGAATGACGCGACGCTCGCCGACGAACGGCTCATGGCCGTGCCAGGAATTGTTGCTCCGTTTGAACGCCAACAGCGCCCCCGCGACTGGCGGTACTTCGGCGATGACGTCATTGATGTTATTGCCGGAGCGCAACAGCCGCAGCCGGCCGCCCGATTGCTCCCAAGCCGGATTCATGTAGATGAGCACTGTGATGATCTTGCTTTTGGAATCGGTGTGAATCTGGCCATCGCCCGGACCGCACCTGCCACGCACCGTGGTGACAGTCGGCCGGTCGGCCAGATCGATGTCGAATTTTTCCTCAAAAACTTCGCGGAAGTCATCGCCTTCCAGTTCGTCGAGCAGCTTTTGGAACGCCGGGCCAAAGGATACTTCGTCGACCGGGAAGCTGCCGCGCTCGGTAATTTTCGGATAATCCGCGTTGATCTCAGCCAGCGCCCTCGGTTCGATGAAGCCGGGCACGATCAAATATTCGAACGGTTCCCTGACGAGCGGCGTCGCACGCAACGCCTCGAGCCTCAGATGGTCCGCCATTGTTCTCGCCTGTTCTCGAATGGACGCGATCCTAGCATTCCCGCAGCAGGGAGCAAACCAAACGGTCACGATGCGACGCCCGGATACGCGCCTTCAGGTGGCCTTCGCGTCTTGGATCGCGCGCCAGATGCGCTCCGGCGTCGCCGGCATTTCGATATGGCGCACGCCGAATTCCGAAAGCGCATCGACGATCGCATTGATGATGACCGCGAGCGCCGGCACCGTGCCGCCTTCGCCGGCCGGGCGGATGCCGAGCGGGTGCGTGGTCGATGGCACCTCGCTCAGCTCGGTCGCGTAGAACGGCAGGTCGGAGGCGCGCGGCATGGCGTAATCCATGAATGAGCCGGCGAGCAGTTGGCCGCTCTCCGGATCGTAGTGACAATGTTCCATCAGCGCCTGGCCGACGCCTTGGGCGATGCCGCCGTGGACCTGGCCGTGGATGATGAGCGGATTGACGGCGCGGCCGACATCGTCGACCGCGGCATAATTGACCAATTTGACGGCGCCGGTATCCGGGTCGACTTCGACCTCGCAAACTTGGCAGCCGTAAGGGAAGCTCGCCTCGGCAACGGTCTTGTCGCATTCGCCCGCCAGCGGTCCGCGTAAATCGGTCGGCAGATCTTTGCGTTCCGCCGCGGCGCGAGCCACGTCGAACAGACCGACCGAATGATTGGTCCCCTTCACGGTGAAACGGCCGTCGTTGAACTCGATATCGCCGACGCTGGTCTCCAACAGGAACTCGGCGATCTTCGTGCCCTTTTCAATAATGTCGTCGGCGGATCTTTTGATAACGATCGAGCCGAGTCGCATGCCGCGGCCAGAATGGGCGCCACCGCCGACGGTGACGCGGTCGGTATCGCCGGCGATCAAGCGGATGGATTCGATCGGGACGCCGAGCCATTCGGTGATGAGCTGCGCGAAACTTGTCTCGTGGCCCTGGCCTTGCGAGGTGACGCCGATGACCAACTCGACGACTCCTTCGGGCTTGACGGTGATCTCGGCCTTCTCGCGCGGCACGCCGGTGGAGACGTCCACGTAATTGGCGACGCCGATGCCGCGGCATTTGCCGCGTTTTTTTGCCTCGCGACGGCGACGTTTGAATCCGGGCCAGTCGCCGAGTTTCAGCGCCATATCCATGGCTCGGGCGTAATCGCCGCTGTCGTACTCCACGCCGAACGGATTTTTGTACGGCAGCTCCTTTTTGCCGAGAAGATTGCGCCGCCGCAACGCCACGCGATCGTAGCCGCACTCGCGCGCAGCGAGATCGATCAGCCGCTCCACGACAAAAATGACTTCCGGGCGGCCGGCGCTGCGATAGGGCCGGGTCGGCGAGGTGTTGGACAGCGTGGCGCGGGCGCGAAAGCGGGCGGCCGGCATGCGGTAGATGCTCGACATCATCTGCACGCCTTTCTGCACCATCGAATAGTTCGTGGTGTGGCCGCCGAGGTTGCCGAGATTGGCGCCGCGCATGGCGAGAAAATGGCCCTGGGCGTCGAGCGCAAGCTCTGCCTCGACCGCAAGATCGCGCGCCTGGTAGTCGGAGAGAAACGATTCATGGCGCTCGATGATCCATTTCACCGGCCGCCCGACTCTCTTGGCCGCCCAGGCGACCAGCGCGAACTCGGCGTAGATCATGCCGCGGGTGCCGAAATTGCCGCCGACGTCGCCCATCATCACGTGCACTTTCTCGGACGGCACGCCCAAGATCGTTGCGAGATCGTCCTTGAGCCGCACCGCGCCGCCGTTGCCGGCATAAAGCGTGTAGCGGCCGGTCTCGGAATCGTAGACGGCGAGTGCCGCGCGCGGCTCCATCGGCACGCCGGTGACGCGCCGCACCCAGGTTTCCAAGCGCGTCACATGCGCCGCGCGCGCGAACGCGGCTTCCGTCGCTGTGGCGTCGCCGAGCCCGGCATCGAAGCAGACATTCGAGCGCGCCGC
>JASHQI010000213.1 GCA_030037645.1 Xanthobacteraceae bacterium | reverse complement strand
AACACGGCGGTACGAAATTTGCCTCTTTAACCCCGACCAAAAGCGGCATGGCGGTGAAACCGCACACCGCACTCGCCAGCCATCCCGTCGTTTGTGCCATGCATTCGACCAGCAGCACGCCAGGCATCAGCGGATAAGACGGAAAGTGACCCTCGAATATGGTACTTTGTTGCGGCACGGCGCAGACGCTGCGGATGGTGCGCTCGTCGATATGGATATCGACGATTCGGTCGATCATCTGAAAATATTCAAGACGCATGCGGGGCGGCTCAGGCGCCTTTTGCCGCGATCAAATCGTCGATTCGCGCGCTCAAATTCTTCAGTACAAAGTACTGATCCGTCGTAGCCTTGCCGTCATTGACTTCCTGAGTCCATTGCTCAAGCGGCAGCTTGATGCCGAACGCTTTATCGATGGCGAAGGCGATGTCGAGGAAGTCGAGACTGTCGATCTCGAGATCGTTTATGGCATGGCTTTCCGGTTTGATGTTTTCCAGCGGAATATCGCACGTTTCGGCAATGATTTCAGCCACTTTATCATAGGTGGTGGACATCGAGCATGCTCTTTGAGTCGCGGTTGGGTGAGCGCCGGCTGCAACCACGGCAGAGCAAGCCCGGTCAGGACGGGCCCCCTCGGCTGTGAACGCCCCGTATAGCGAAGGATGTCGGCAAGTTCAACGGCGCTGGCCTCGGCACGAGAGTCGTCGCAGGAAGCCTGAAAAGCTTGTGCCTCAAGCACCTTACCGCACGGCGCTGACATTGTGCATCGCTTGCCCCCTGTGGGGCTGCACATGGTCAAGCGAGGCCACCATCTTGCAGCGTTGGTTGGGGCCCCAGCGCGGAGAATGTAAGTCCGCCGATCTGCGCCGAAAAACAGCCTTGTCTTGTTCCCTGGAACAAAAGACGCCAACATCGCGCGTCAACTGCCGCTGCGTTGTGCTTTATCCTGGAGCAGCGAGGCAAACGGGAGGGAATGCGATGGCGTACGTGCTCAGGCTTGCCGGATTGGCTGTCCTTGCGACCGCAACGATGCCGTTGTCGGCAAGTGTCGCGCAGGTGCTTATGCAACGTGATGTTTCGCTGCACATGGCTTTGACGATTGCCGAAACGGCGGTCGCGGAATGCGCGAAAAACGGAAACAATGTGTCCGTGGCGGTGGTAGACCGCGCCGGGCGGCTGCGCGTCTTTCTTCAGGGCGACAAGGCCGCACCACACAATATCGAGCTGGCGCAACGCAAGGCCTATACGGCGCGCACGTTCGGTCGCACATCGGCGGAATGGGCGGAGCGTACCGGTCCCAATTCCGAACTGGCGGGGCAACGCCAACTCGCTCACGTCATCCCGTTGCGCGGCGGCGTGCCGATCAAGGTCGGCAACGAGACAATTGGCGGCGTTGGTGTCAGCGGATCGTCTTCTGGAGGGGACGAGGCCTGCGCCATGGCCGGCGTGGCGAAGGTCGCCGACCAGCTAAAACAGTAGGAGTTTGAGTGCCTGCGGCGGCTTGAGCCTATGCTCCGCCACGACGGCGGCGAGGGCCGACGTGGCAATGTCGTGCCGGCGACCGACATCCATCATCGTCTAACTCGACTGACATCTTCAATGCTTGAGCGGCGACACTTCGATCGGCGCGCAATTTTGCCGTCCTTGAAGCATGCAGTCTTGGATCTTTTGCATGTCCGCTATGGTGTCAGCGAGCCAGACGCCGGCACCGACCAGAAGCGCGACAACGGCCACCGCGATGACGTTCATGATCATGCGATGTCGATAATCGATTTCTCGATCTTCTTCTTCGTACTGCGCGAGATCGTCGATCGGCTCGTCCGGGTCGGGGGCGGCGAGCGGACCGCGACGAAGTTGCTGGTGTCTGCCCCGCAGCGGGAACTTCAGCACCCGGCCGGAATCTTGCGCTTTGCTCATCTCTGAAGGTTCATGCACCACGTGCGCATCACCCCAAATTTCACGCCTAGAATAACGCGTTGGTGGGCCGATTTCTAAGCTCAGATTTGGTTCCCGGATTGCATGCCAACCATTCCAAGACGCCACGAACTGGCCTAGAATCGCGAGGAATGAGGCTACGGCAATTCTCACGACCCATGCTAGCGCTGGTGGGCGCCTATGCGGTGGCGCTGCAGGCGATCCTGCTCGTTATCGCTGCTCCCGCCGCGGGCAGAAACGATTTGTACGCTCAACCGATCTGCGCACATGCCGGTGCCGACAGGACCGGTTCCGCACCCGTCGGCCGTTGCTGCGACTGCATCGCAATCTGCGTCGCAGCCTGTTCCAGTGCCGCTACACCACCGTCCGGACCGGCCGTCTGCTATGCGCTGGAGTGGGTCCGAACGGGCAGTCCGATCGTAAAGGTCGTGTCGAGATTGTGCTTAAGCACAATCGGCGTCCACCGCTCGCGTGCGCCGCCGCGTGGCTAAGTTCCCATTAGCAATATGAGGCGCGAAATCCATTCTGCCCGTTTGGCAGGCATTTGGCACGGAGCCCTTCCATGACAATCAACCCGAGCAAGTACATGTTTCACG
>JASHQI010000212.1 GCA_030037645.1 Xanthobacteraceae bacterium | reverse complement strand
AGCTTTGCTGAGCCCGCAAAAACGCGGGTCAGTCGAGCGGCTCGATCTTGACGATCGACGCGCCGTGGTTGCTGCCGACCCACAAGACCGGCCGCGGGCCGCGATCGTCGACGAACACGCGACGGATATTGGTCGAGCGCGGCAATTGATATTCGACGATGTCGTCGGTCTTCGGATCAAGCCGCGCAACGCGATCGTCGAGCATCGAGCCGGTCCAGATATCGCCGTTCTTGTCTTCGACAACGTCGTACGGATCCATCCAAGGTGTCGGCAACTGCCATTCCTTGATTTCGTGCGTCTTGGGATCAAAGCGGCCGATGCCGTTCGCGCCGTATTCGGCGAACCAGAGGATGTTCTTGGAGTCGACCCGGCCGCGACGCGGCCGCGAGAATGGCAGCGGCGTCTTCCAGATCGTCACCTGCTTGGTCTTGGCGTCGATGCGCCCGACGGTGGTGCCACCAAAATTAAGCTGATAGGCATTGTTGTTCTTGTCGGTCGGCATGCCATAGGCATTGATGTGAGTGCCGCTCTTGTCCACCGACTGACCGAGATTCTCATATTGGCCGGTGGTGAGATCGACCCGATAGACCAGATGGGTGTCCTGGTTGTTGGTCCAAACCTTGCCGTCGACGTCGGAATGCTGCGGCGACACCATCGACGCCTGCGCGGTCGGGTTCAACCATTGCTTGGGATACGGATAAGCAGTGACTTGCTTGGTCTTGATATCGAATCTGTAGATGCCGGCCTGGTACATCCCGGCTAGCCAAAGGTGGTTGCCGTGCGGCCCCAACTCCAGATCGAGCGAGCCCTTTGGCTCGTCGGCCCGCAGCGTTGGCAGCGGATAATCCGTCACCTTGCCGGTTTTCGGATCGAGCTCGCCGATGAACTCGTGGCTGAAGTCCGAATACCAGATCTTTCCATTCTTATCCATGACGACGTCGTGGGGCTGCGCGCCTTTGCGCGGCAGGTCGTATTCGGTGATGATGACGTGGGTCGAGGGGCCTTTCAGGCGCGGAAACGGCTTGAGCGGGAAATCCACCGTCTCGGCGTTGCTCAGATTGATGCTGGCCAGATAGTTGGCCATTTTTTCCTGGATCGGGCCCGGCATCGGCGAGCGGTTCGAATTGTTGCCTCCCGGCTGCAGCGGCTGCGGGAACAGCGGCGTCGAGCCCGGCGAATAGGTGCCCATGCGTTGGAAGACCTGCATGAACTCGGCGGCGTCGTGGGTCGATTGCACGATGCGCTGCAAGGTATGGCAACCAACGCAATTGGTCAGCGTCGCCCTGGTCTTCTGGTCGCCGGGAAGGCTGTTCAGCCACTCGCCATTGGAGAGCTGATTGGCAAGCGATTTGGTCTTGTCGAGCGTGAGGTCTGCGGTGGTTGCGCTGTTGGCCGACACGTCGGCGGCCTTGGGTCCGTCGAGCTTGTAGCCGACGGCGCGGATCGACAGCGTATAGTGGCCCGGCTCCAGGCGGCCGGCGGGGAAGCTGTAGATACCCTGCGCATTGGTCACGACGGTGGTGGTGATGTTGCTGCCGTCGCGCTGGGCGCTGACCAGCACCCCCTCCATGGTGGGCTCTTGCGTGGAGGTTACCTTGCCGGTGAGCGCGCCGCCGTTTTGCGCCTGTGCAGTCGCCGCCAGCAAAAGGCCGGCCAGCCCGACCGAGGTGATAAGGAAAAGCTTCGTCTTTTTCATAATTTCGCTCCCGATGCGCGTGATCCGACGCCGCACATTAATTTTTTTATCAGCGCCAGCGTCGTCGATTGGGCGCGCAGTATCAGCAGGAAACCGCCGTTCGGCAAGGCCTTTGCGTCGTTCAGCTATGCCTTGACCTGCCGGCAGGCTTCCCACAGGCGCTGCGCCGAAGCCGGCATATCGAGATGCGCGCCGGCGCCGTTCGGGATGGCGTCAGCGACCGCGTTCATGACCGCGGCGATCGCCGCGGTCGTACCTGCCTCGCCGACGCCTTTGACGCCGAGCGGATTGGTCGTCGCCGGCACGTTATGCAACGCATCCCGCAGCTTCGGAATGTCGTCGGCACGCGGCATGGCGTAGTCCATGAACGAACCGGTGACGAGCTGGCCGTTGCCGCTGTCGTAGATCGCGGTCTCCATCAGGGCCTGGCCCAGCCCGGCCACCACCGCGCCGTGGAACTGACCTTCGACAATCATCGGATCGAGGGCTTTGCCGCAATCGTCGACTGCGATATAGGCGGCGACCGTCATGCGTCCGGTGTCGGGGTCGATCTCGACCTCAGCGATGTGGACGCCGTTCGGGAATGTCTGCGGCGTCTCGGTCGTGGTCCTGGTGTCGAGGTCCTCGGCGATTTCGCCGCGCTTTTTCATCTCGGCGGCGCGCGCAGCGACCTCGAACAACGACACCCGGCGATCGGTGCCGACCACCTCGAATTGCCCGGCTTTGTACGCGATGTCCGCCTCACCGGCTTCCAGGATGGTGGCAGCGATCGGCTTGCCCTTGGCGAGAATGGCATCGATCGCCTTCACCAGGGAGTGGCTGACCGTCATCCCCGAACGCGAACCGACCGATGCGTAGCCGGGCAGATCGAGCGAGGAGTCGCCGTGGCGATGCGGGATTTTTTCCGCCGCAATGCCGAGCCGCTCGGCAATCAGCCGCGAGAACACGGTGGCGTGGCCCTGGCCGGTATTCTGGACATTGAGGCTGAGCTGCAGCGTTTCGTTGCCGGGAAACGTCAGCATCGCGGTCTCCAGCGGCGCGCCGCCGGAGTGCTCCAACGCGCAGCAGATGCCGAAGCCGCGATACTTGCC
>JASHQI010000211.1 GCA_030037645.1 Xanthobacteraceae bacterium | reverse complement strand
GCCGCCGTCTTGGCCCATTTGGCGATGTGCTCGATCGATACCGGCAGCGCGGAAGATATACCGACCGCTTCGCCGCGCTCGCGGGCCGCCATTTCGAGCTGCGCCAGTGCGCGGTCGATTTCGTTCGGCGCGGGAACCGAGTCGATGGATAGATCGCCCTTGGCGAACGGCATGTTGTTGGCCGTGGCGATCTGGCTAGCGACGCTGCGCGGATTCGTTCCGTCGTCGACGAAAATTAGTCCGCGCTTGGCGGTTTCGCGCAGCACCGGCGCGAACGCCTGCTCCGACGCGGTGAAGCGCGCGCCCATGGCGTTGGTCAGTCCGACATAGCCTTGAAACCGGCTCATCAGCCAATCGAGGCGATCGATGTTTTGTGCCGGATCGAGCGTCGTGAGCAGCGTCTGTGGTCCAGGATCGTTGTCGGGGTAGTCGAACGGCTCCATCGGCACTTGGAGCAGGATCTCGTGCCCGGCCGCCCGCGCGCGAGCGACTAGGGCGGCGACGTCGGTCCCATAGGGCATGAAGCCGAGCGTCACCGCGCCCGGCAGCTTGGCGATTGCATCGGAGGTCGCGCTCTCGCTCACGCCGAGACCATCGACAATGATCGCGATCCGCGGCGCATCGGGCTTGCCGGGAAGCGGGGTGACCGGCCGCGCAAAGGCTTCCGCTGGGCGCACGCCGTTAGCGGCGATTGTCGGTATGGCGCTGTGCGCCGCGGGCTCGGCGCGTTTTTGATCCGGCGGACCGTGAGCACTATCAGTCGCTGCTGCGTCATTAGCTGGAGCCGGAATGACCACTTCCTGGCGCTGCCCGGTCTTGCCGTTGATGATCGTGACCGTCTTGGTGTCGGCGGCCGGCGCGGGAACGGCCTTTTGCGGTGGGACGTGCGTTATCGCCGGACCGTCATAGCGTTCCGCGCCCTCTGAAGCGGCACCGGCGCCGGCCTGCTTCTGGCCCTCGGCTGTCTTTGTCGCTGCCGCAGCGTGCAGATTAGCCGGCACCACGGCCATAGGCTCGCCGCCGAACGGGTCATTCGCCACCAGGACCCAGAGCACAAACAGCCCGAGAAACAGCGACAGCACTCCGGCAATGGTCTGCGAAATCGTGACGGGAAGCGGCCATCGTCGCTTCTTTTGCTGCTGGCCGAGCGGTGTGCTCAGGTCATCGAACGTCATTGGGCGCCCTTTTGGGCCTTCGTCACGCGAATCATCGGCGGCAGTCTATCACGGCGGGCGTGATTCCGGCTTCGGAGCCCTATTTGGGCGCCGTTTTGCAGCAGCAGCACTGCATGCGCGGCAAAAAAAGGGGCGGCATGGCGCCGCCCCCGATTTGGATGACCGGTTGTCTGGGCTTAGTTTGGCACCGGAGTCTTCGGATTCGGCGGGAAGGCCGCATTGCTCGCCGTTCCGCGCAGGAGATCGAGCGCCATCTTGAGCGCCTTGTCGTCCTTTTCATCGGGCGGCACATAGGACTGCGAGCCCGATTCCTCCGTGCCTTCGGCTTTGAGGTGACCGGGCAAGGAAGCTTCGCCCTTGGTATCGGTTTCGCCCTTCAGATCGTTCGGCACATCTTGCAGGACCTTGATATCCGGCGTGATGCCCTTCGCCTGGATCGAGCGGCCGGACGGCGTGAAGTAGCGCGCCGTGGTCAATCGCAGTGCGCCGTTATTGGCACCGAGCGGAATAATAGTCTGCACCGAACCCTTGCCGAACGAGCGCGTTCCGATGAGAGTCGCGCGCTTGTGGTCCTGCAAGGCGCCGGCGACGATCTCCGACGCCGATGCCGACCCGCCGTTGATCAGCACGATCAGCGGCTTGTTGCCGACCAGATCGCCGCCCGGCCGGGCGTTGAAGCGCTGCGTTTCGTCGGGATTACGGCCGCGGGTGGAGACGATCTCGCCCTTGTCCAGGAAGGCGTTCGCCACCGAAATGGCCTGGTCGAGCAGGCCGCCGGGATTGTTGCGCAGATCGAGGATGTAGCCCTTGATGTTATCGCCGCCGAGCTTGTTCTTGAGATCGCTGATCGATTGCTTGAGACCATCGGTCGTCTGCTCGTTGAATTGCGTGATGCGGATGTAGCCGACATCACTGCCCTCGGCGTGCGAGCGCACGGATTTCACGCGGATGATGTCCCGCGTAATCGTGAGATTGATCGGTTTGTCGACGCCCTTGCGCACGATCGTGAGCTTGATCTTGCTATTGACCGGGCCACGCATCTTGTCGACCGCCTCATTGAGGGTCATGCCCTGTACAGCCTCGTCGTCGAGACGCGTAATGATGTCGTTCGCCATCACGCCGGCCTTGGCCGCCGGCGTGTCATCGATCGGCGCGACGACTTTTATCAAGCCGTCCTCCATCGTGACCTCGATACCCAGGCCGCCGAACTCGCCGCGCGTCTGCACCTGCATGTCGCGGAAGCTCTTGGGATCCATGTAGCTCGAATGCGGATCGAGCCCGGCGAGCATGCCGTTGATCGCCGATTCGACGAGTTTGGTGTCGTCGGGTTTGTCGACGTAATCGGCGCGAACGCGCTCAAACACGTCACCGAACAGGTTGAGTTCCTTGTAGGTGTCCGAGGAGGCCGCTTTTGCGGTCGATCCGAACAGCATTGTGTGTGGTTGCATCGCCAGCAGCGTCACCGCCGCGCCTGCCACCGCACCGAGGAACATGAGAGAGGTCTTGCGCATCATCCGCGAACCTTTTCGCCTTCGTTTGTCGCCCACCAAGGGCTGGGATCAATGGGAGTGCCGTCCTTGCGGAACTCAACGTAGAGTACAGGTTGCTTGGTCCCGGACGCGACGGCAGCGGACACCTGCGATCCGCTGCCCATTTCCGCTACGGGTTCACCGGTCAGCACAAACTGACCGAGATCGACGGAGATCCGCTCCATGCCCGCGAGGAGTACATGATACCCGCCGCCGGCATTGAGGATCAAGAGTTGCCCATAGCTGCGAAATGGGCCGGCGTAAACGACCCAACCGTCGCATGGGGCGGTCACCTCGGCGCCAGCGTGGGTCGCGATGGAGACCCCTTTCTGAGTTCCACCGAGGCCGTCGAAATCGCCAAACTCGCGGATTCTCACGCCGTTGACCGGCAAACGCAGGTGACCGCGCGTCGCCGCAAATGCCACCGCGGGTGCCAATCGGCCAGGATCCTTGAGCGCCGCTAGATCGGGCCGCGTCGCATCTTCCTCGATGGTGCGGGCGTCTTCGCGGGCCGCACGGGTGGCGGGATCGAGGCCGGCTTCAAGCTTGGTGATGAGCGCCCTGAGACTGTCGACTCGTTGCGCCAAGTCGTTGGCATGCTGCCGTTCGGCGTCGAGGGCTTGCTCGACGCCGGCTTGTTTCTTCTGCCGCGCGTCGATGAGCATATTCAAGCGCAACTGTTCGAGCCCGAGGGTGTCAAGCTCTTGCGAGTGCTGCCCGCGCTCCGCGACAATCTCCTTGCGCACCCGTAGGAGTTCGGTGAGATCATCGCGCAGCGCGTCTGCCTGCGCCCGCATTTCTGGAACCACGGCGCCCAGCGTGATCGCCGTACGCACGGCCTGTAACGCGTCCTCAGGCCGCACCACCAGCGCGGGCGGCGGCTGCCGACCGATTCTTTGCAAGGCGGCGAGGATCTCGACGATGACATTGCGGCGCTGGTCGAGCGATGTCTGGAAAAGGCGGTCTTGATCGTCGAGCTGCTTGAGGCGCGCTTCGGTGGCGTCGATGCCGGCCTCGACATCGCGGACGCGCGCGGCAGTGTCGATGAGGTGCTGATTGAGCGAGCGTCTGTCGTCGCCGATGATCTCGATCTCGCGCTGGAGCTTGGCCTGCATTTCAGCGGTCTGGCGCTGCTGCGCGTGCGCGGCGTCGAGTTCCTGATCGTGCTGCTTGAGAACATCGAGATCGGTCTTGGCCGGGGCGGCGGCCGCAGGGACGATCGAGGGCGACGGAACTTGGGCAACAGGCTGCCGGGTTGCCGGTCCTGGCGGTTGCTGAACTTCGCTCGTGGTGGTTTGGGCGGTCGGTGCTTGAGTGGAGGTTTCTTGGGCGAGTGCGGCCAAATTTGCTCCCAGCGGCAGCGCAAATGCCAAAGCTGAGCCGAGCACGAGGCGCGGATCGGTGCAGCTCGATCGGCGAAGAATCATCGCGTCCAAGGTAGACCCAAGCCTGTGGAACGCAAGAGCAAGCATTATGATGAGACCGGAATAAGACCGAGCTTGGCGTACTTCGTCACAATTCGGTGAAATTCTGAAGGATCTGGAATGCTCACGTGCGGTGGTAGGGGTGGCCGGCGAGAATGGTCACAGCGCGATAGAGCTGTTCGAGCAGCATGATACGCGCCAGTTGATGCGGCCACGTCGCTTTGCCGAAGGCAAGTTTGCGATTGGCGCGCTCGCGAAGGCTGGATGCGAGGCCGTCGGGTCCGCCGATGATGAAGCAGATGGCGGGACGATTATCCTCACGCCATTCGCGAATTGCCGCCGCAAGCGCGGCGCTGTCGAGATCATCGCCGCGCTCGTCGAGAATCACGATTGTCGCCCGCTCGGGAATGACATTGGCGATTGCAATCGACTCCTCGACACGGCGCCGGTCGGCATCATGAGCGCGACTCTCCCGAATCTCGATCACCTCGATTTCACGCAAGCCGAAGCTGCGGCCGATGACTTCGGCGCGCTTGCGGTAGGACGACGCGAGCTCACGCTCGGGCCCTTGTTTGAGGCGGCCGACAGCGGCAACGAGAAGGCGCATGGGGGCAATGCAACCTGACAGCAAATGGCGATTGTCGTTCACCGCCCGTCCCCCGCAAGAGCGGGGATCCGGCATTTTTTACCCCAACCGAGCGCTGCCACCGGATTCCCGCTCACGCGGGAATACGATCTAGCTCGCGCGTCGCGCCGACCGGCTTGCCAACCACATCTTCTCGAGATTGTAGAAGGCCCGTACTTCGGGTCGGAAGACGTGGACGATCACGTCGCCCGCATCGATCAGGACCCAATCGCAATGCGGCGCGCCCTCAACGTGGGCGGGAACGCCTAATTCGTGCAAATCCTCTACGATCCTGTCGGCCACGGATCCGACATGGCGCTGCGACCGGCCCGAGGACACGACCATGTAGTCGCCGATTGAAGATTTGTCTCGCAGATCGATGGTGAGAATGTCCTCGGCCTTCATGTCGTCGAGGCGATTAAGGACTAGGCGAAGGATCTCCCCGGCGTCAACGCGCATTCTGGAGACCGCATCGGGCACGCGACGACCGGCCCGGGAAATCGCAGGTGTGGACAGGGCTCCTTATCCTTTCGCTCCGTTTCAGCCCCAACCATCGAGTCCGGGGGCTCGTGCTTAAGATAGGCACGCCGAGTTAATACTTTCAACCGTTTTGCAGCGCTCGCGCCGCCCGCAATGCGGTCGAGGATAGCGGTGACTTCAGGCCATGCAGATAAATCCAGGCGGGAGGCTTTCGTTCCGGGAGAGTCTTTGCCGCCGATTCCGGAATGCGAAAGCGGGCCAGTGCCTGTCCGGCGGCGCTGGCGCTTGCATAAAGACTGGGCCCGAGTCGATCGATGACCACAATCGGCACCAGCGCCGCTATCCCGCGCCAGTGCTGCCAGCGGTCGAAGCTGCGTAGATTGTCGGCGCCCATGATCCAGACGAAGCGGACGCCCGGGCATCGCCGCACAAGATAGGAAATTGTCGCGTAGGTGTAGGTCGTGCCCAGTTCGGCCTCAAGATCGGTCACATCGATGCGGGGATGATGCGCGAGCGCTGTTGCGGCGGCGAGGCGTGTGCTCAGTGGCGCGAGCTCGCTGGTATCCTTGAGCGGATTGCCCGGGGTGACGAGCCACCACACCCGATCAAGATCGAGCCGCCTCAGTGCCAGCAGGCAAGCGGCACGATGCGCGGCGTGCGCCGGGTCGAACGTTCCACCGAAAAGCCCGATGCGCATGCCGCGGGCATGCGGCGGCAGAACAAGTCGGTCGCGCGCTCCGGTCGCTGTCCGGGCCGGGCGCGGGAGAGCGTGCTCGCGCGTCATGGTAGTTAGAACGAACCCCCTCCCGCGCATCGCCACCGACCCGCGCCGCCATCGCGGCTGAGCCGGCGTGGTCACGGCCGCGTCTGTCCGCTGCCGTGTATGCGATATTTGAAAGTAGTGAGCTGTTCGACGCCGACCGGGCCACGAGCGTGCAACCGACCAGTGGCGATGCCAATCTCTGCGCCGAACCCGAACTCGCCGCCGTCGGCGAACTGTGTCGAAGCATTGTGCAGCACGATCGCCGAATCCACCTCACGCAGAAACTTTTCCGCCACGGCCTTGTCTTCGGTGACGATCGCGTCGGTGTGATGTGAGCCGTAGCGTTCGATATGTGAAATAGCCGCATCGACGCCGTCGACCACCCCCACTGTCAGGATGGCGTCGAGATATTCGGTGCTCCAGTCCGCCTCACTGGCCGGCTTGACGCGGCGATCGACTGCTTGGATGGCGGCGTCGCCGCGGATCTCGCAACCCGCTTCGATCAGCATGGACACGAGCGGCTTGAGCATCTTGGCCGCGCCTGCGCGATCGATGAGCAAAGTTTCTGCCGCTCCGCACACGCCGGTGCGGCGCATCTTGGCATTGAGCACGATCGATTTTGCCATCGGAAGCTTGGCTTTGCCGTCGACGTAGACGTGGCAAACGCCTTCGAGATGAGCGAACACCGGTACGCGCGCCTCCGTCTGGACACGAGCAACAAGATCTTTGCCGCCACGCGGCACGATGACGTCGATCGTCCCGCCGAGGCCCGAAAGCATCGCGCCGACCGCCGCGCGCTCGCGCGTCGGCACCAGGGCAATCGCCGAGCTGGGCAACCCGGCCTCGACCAGACCCATCACCAGCGCGGCGTGAATCGCGCGCCCCGAGCGGAAGCTCTCGGAACCGCCACGCAAGATCACCGCATTGCCGGCCTTAAGGCAGAGCGCGCCGGCATCCGCCGTAACGTTGGGCCGGCTCTCGTAGATCACGCCGATGACACCCAGCGGAACGCGGACGCGCTCGATCCGCATTCCATTGGGACGGCGCCATGATGCCATGATGCCGCCGACCGGATCCTTGAGCTTGCGGATCGCCTCAAGCCCGGTTGCCATGGCCTTAATGCGCGCTGAATTGAGCGTGAGGCGGTCAAGAAACGCGGCACTGGCGCCAGCAGATTTTGCCTCCGCCAAGTCCTCGGCGTTCGCGGCGAGGATCGCCGCTTGAGTGGCGTGGAGGGCCCTCGCCATGGCAGCGAGCGCCTGATTCTTCTGCGAGGTCGGCGCAAGGGCCACCGCCAGGGCCGCTTCGCGCGACGCGTGACCAATGTCGCGCATGGTGGCTTCAAGCTTACCGGGGCTGCCGACCGCCTTGAGCGGAGCGTTCATGGCATTGATCCGTCGCGCATTCAGCGCTTCCTACCATGTTCGGCGCGGGCCGGCGAGGCAGCTTGGCCGCTATGCTTTCCACAGCAATCCACAGCAGTCATCGGTTGGTCAGAGAATTGGCGGAACCTCACCCAAGTGTTGCGGTTGTGTGCCCAGGGGGCGCGGCACAAAGCCTGTACAGACCAAGAGGTGTCCATGCATTTGCCACTAAAAAGCCCGTCGTTGCCAAGGTCTTTCCCCGTGGGGGCTAAATATGTGGTCGAGGGACGGAGCGGCAAGGACGGCGAATTGCAGATTTCCTCGCGTTACGTGGTACTTCCGACCGGTCGGAGGATTAACGTCGGCGCTGAGGTGGTGCGAACGGCGCAGCCTCGTCCGTTCCCGTCGCGGCGCAACCCGCCTCGGAGAAAGGCCGCAGGCCAGGCACACCGCCCTGCAGCATCCCCCGAAAAAATTTCCGTCGGGCGTGGAACCACCCGACAGCAAGGACGTTGAAAGTTAGCGCCGGGCGAAGCCCCCCAGCCCCTCACCCTCAATCACCCGGCGTCGAACCCCGGTTGCGTTAGCAGCCGGGGTTCACTCTTTAGGGTTCGGATTAATCGCCTGTTGTTCAATGAGTTGGGACAACGCTGGCGCGAGGAACCTCGTTAGTCCTGCACAGTTTACCGATGCGTTTGTCTGGTGTGTCCTGAGTATTCGTCTGACGCGTGGTGTTGTGTGGCCGGGTGCGCGGATCCATCCTGTGGGATGGCACCCGGCCGCTCACGCTAGGTCAGCCGGATTCTCAATAACAGATACGGACAAGCCGCCGCCGCAGTCCGTAACGGGTGCGCACAAGGCGACGAACCCAGACGCAGCGCGGGTAGCCGTAATAATAGGGATAACCCCAATAGTACGGGTAGCCCCATAAAGCGGGGCCCCCAACGCCAAAGCCGAACCCGCGCCCGCGAAACCCGCCACGAAACCCGCCAGGCGCCCCATGGAAGCCGCTGAAGCCATGGCCGCTGCCGAAGGAACGGGCGAACGCGTTGACAGGTGCCAAAGCGACAAATGTGGCCAAGGTAAGGGTCGCGAAAATTGCTAGCAGACGCGCCATCGATCTCTCCCCACGTCGTTGCCGAAGCGCCCCCCAATCCCGATCATGACACGCTAACACGCGCAACGAGCCATTTCATCCTCGGCTGGATGACAATGATGGCGAAGACCGCCGCTCCGTGGACTTGGTGTCTTAGGCGAGGCCCACGACAAGATTGTCGCGATGAACGATTTCCGCTCGGCCGTTGAAGCCGAGAATCGACGCGATGTCAGTCGACGAGCGGCCCTTGATTTTCTGCGCATCGTCGGCGTCATAGGCGCACAAGCCGCGGCCAATTTCAGCACCGTCCGGGCCTCGAATGATCACCGCATCGCCACGCGCGAAGCCGCCATCGACCCGGACCACGCCGACCGGCAATAAACTGTTGCCGCGTCGTAGCGCCGCGACTGCGCCGGCATCGATGGTGAGTGTGCCCTTCGGCTCGAGCGAGCCCGCGATCCATTTCTTGCGCGCTGTGACCGGATTTCCGGCAGCCAAAAACCACGTGCACCGCGCGCCTTCGGCAATCGCCCGCAGCGGATGCTCGAGGCGACCTGACGCGATCACCATGTGGGTGCCGGCGGCGATGGCGATCTTGGCCGCTTCGAGCTTGGTCTGCATGCCGCCGCGCGACAATTCCGAGCCGGCCGCGCCGGCCATGGCCTCGATCGCTGGCGTGATGCGCTCGACCAACGGCAAGTGCCGTGCGGTCGGGACCGTGTCGGGCGGTGCGTCGTAGAGGCCGTCGACGTCGGATAACAGCACCAGGAGATCGGCGCTCATCATGGTGGCAACGCGCGCAGCGAGCCGGTCGTTGTCGCCATAACGGATTTCACTGGTGGCGACCGTGTCGTTCTCGTTGATGACCGGCACAGCGCGCCATTCCAGGAGCTTGTCGATCGTCGAGCGCGCATTGAGGTAGCGCCGTCGCTCTTCGGTGTCGCCGAGGGTCACGAGCACCTGCCCCGCGGTGATGTGGTGCCGCGACAGCGCCTCGGTCCAGGTGCGTGCGAGCGCGATCTGCCCTACTGCGGCGGCCGCTTGGCTGTCCTCGAGCTTGAGCGGGCCATTGGGCAATTTCAGAACCGCACGGCCGAGCGCGATGGCGCCCGAGGAGACGACGATCAGGTTGCGCCGGTCGTCATAAAGCGCGGCAAGGTCGGCCGTCAGCGCGGCCAGCCAGGACTCGTCGCAGTTGCCGGCATTGGCATCGACCAGCAGCGAGGAGCCAACCTTGACGACGATGCGGCGGAAGTCGGCAAGCCGTGGGGTGTTCATGGCAATGCTTTACGGCAATGCCGGCCGAATGTCGCTATAGCTCCGCTTCGAGCCGCAGTTGCGCCTTGTCCTCCAGGCAATAATACCCCGACAAGCGGCTGACCACCTTGCGCCGCTTCCAGTCATTGAGGATGCGGCTGACATTCTCGCGGGCGATGCCGGCCATGGCGGCCAGGTCGCTCTGCCCGATCTTCTGACGAATGACGATGCGGCCGGAGCCGACGTCCTGGCCGAAGTCCTCCGCCAGTTCGAGCAAGGTGCAGGCAACGCGACCGCGCAGTGGCAGGAAGCTTCCGGCCGCGATCGCCGCGTCGGTTTCGCGCAGCCGCGCGGCGATCAGCGTCACCAGCGACTTGTAGATCTCGGGCCTTTTTCTCGCGAATTCTTCGAAGGCGGCGCGACTGAGAAAGCTCAGTGCGGCCTGGCGGACGGCCACCACCGAGGCCGAACGCGGCAAACCGTCGATGATCGACAGTTCACCCACGATCGAACCTTGGCCAAGGAAGGCGAGGATGCGCTCGTTGCCGGCGCGCGAAACCATGGTGACTTTGAGCAGCCCATCATCGACCCGATAGCAGCCATTGCCGGCATCGCCGGCCAGGAACAGAACTTCATCGGCGGCAAGCCGCATCGATGTCGCGCTGGCGAACAAATCCGTCGACAGCGGCTCGGGCAGCTCCGACAGCAAGCTCTTACTGGAAGGGGTGCGGCTCGGCATGAAAGCCCATCACGACTCTGCAAATCCGGGACCGGCTTCCGATCGGCGACTACCATGCGGCAGAATTGGTCAAAGTAAAAGGCCACTCGGACCCGATGGTCCAGGCCTATAACCTCTGGAAGACTATTGGGTTCGATTATGATTTGGGCGCGCGCACCTCGACGCCGGCACGTTTTTCGATCGGTTTGACGACTTCGGTGATGTCGCTCTCCGATCCCAGTTCGTCGCAAGCGAGCTTGAGCAGCGCGGCGACGGCCTCGATCACCTGGATCGGCACGCCGAGCGCTTTGGCTTCGGAAATGAACAAATTCACATCCTTCAGCATCAGCCCCGCGGTAAAGCCCTGATTGAAGGTGCGCGGGATGACGACCTCGGGAAACTTCTGCTCGGTCGCCGTGCTCCGCCCGGAGCTGGCATTGATCACCTCGATCATCACCCGCGGGTCGAGGCCGGCCTTGACGCCCGTCACCATGGATTCGGACGTTGCCACCATGCCCGCGGCGGACAGCACGTTATTGCAAAGCTTCATGGTCTGGCCGGCGCCCGGACGTTCGCCGATGTAAAAGAATTTGCCGATCACCTTAAGCGCGGGCTCGACGGCGGCAACATCCGCGCGCGGCCCCGAAGCCATCACGGCAACCGTACCTTTTGACGCGCCCCGCACGCCGCCGCTGACGGGAGCATCGATCTGCACGATGTTCTTTGCCGAAAGCATTTTGAAGATGCGCTGCGCCATCACCGAGCCCGTGGTGGAAAGATCGACGAAGCGGCGAACGCGGGTTCCTTCGATGACGCCGTCCGGGCCGGTGGCGACCTTGAGCACGACATCTGGCGTCGGCAGGCTCGCCATCACGGTCTCGGCGAGGTCGGCGACTTCCTTCGGCGAGCGCGCGGCGATTGCACCGAGCGCTGCGATATTGCCGATCGGCTCCTGGCGCACGTCGTAAACGAACACCTTGTGCCCGGCCTCCACCAGTCGCCGCGCCATATGCGAGCCCATATTGCCGAGCCCGATGAAACCGATGTCCATGGAAACTCCTCCCAAATGCATTCCCTCATCCTGAGGTGGCCGCGAAGCGGCCCTCGAAGGATGCGGCCGAGGCGCCGTGGCTGTCGTCCTTCGAGGCTCGGCCTGCGGCCGAGCACCTCAGGGTGACGGATCAAGCATCTGTAGCATTCACGGCAGCGGGCAAAAACTCCTTCCGCACCTTTTCGGTGTGCGCGCCGAGCGCCGGAACCGGGCCATAGCATCGCGACGCCGCGGCGTGTTGCTCGGCCGGCGCCGGATAGGACACCGGCCCGCTTGGCGCGTCCACGACGATCCGGCGCAGATGCGGATGGCGCGCGAGACCGGCCGGCCCATTGACGCGCGCAAAGGCGATATCGGCTGCGGCAAGCTTTTGCTCGAGCGCGTCGGCGTCAAGCGCGACGAACACGGCGGCGACTTTGCCGTCGGTCTCGGCGCGTCGCTTGACGCGCTCGACGTTACTGGCAAATGCCGGATCGGCTGCGAGCTTGGCGTCGCCCAAGACTCTTTCCGCCAGGACCCGCCATTCGCGGTCGCTTTGGATGGAAATGAGAATGT
>JASHQI010000030.1 GCA_030037645.1 Xanthobacteraceae bacterium | reverse complement strand
TTATCGCGCAGCCATTCGACGGCGCGGTTGAGCGCGCGGCGGAGTTTCGCCGCGGTTTCATCGTCAACGCCGTCACCGGCGACGATGCCGCCGCGCCAGCGCAGATCGGCGATCTTGCGCGCGCCGGCCTCGAGCGCGCGACTGACCAGCGGCTCCATTAGCGCCGCCGCCGGCGTGCGGCCGGAAAGCAGCGCGTCGAGGCGGTCGTTGGCATGAACGAGCTGGATTTCCTCGAACGGCACGCCGGCCGCTTCGAGAACTTCGATCGCGGCATAGAACGTGCCGGCATGCCAGGTGACGGCGATCGGCACGTTCCGCAGCTCGGCGACCGATTGGAATTTGGAATCCTTGCCGACCATCAGGGCGCCGGTGCGCACCGTGCTGTCGAGCCCGATGATCTTGCCGCCGCCCAGGGTCTGTACGCGCTCGATCGCGCCCCATTCGCACACGGGATAGACTTCAAGCGTACCCTTCTGCAGTTCGGATTCCTTCCAGCGCTTCGAAAAATCCTCGACGCGCCCCGCGGTGCCCTTCGGGTTATCCTCCTGATACTCGACCTGAAGTCCCTCGGCGGCGAAAAAGCCTTGCTCAAGCGCGACGCGCCACGGCCGGTCATGGGCGTTGCTGTCACTTTGCAGGCGAATGGTGCGTGTCATTTTTGGCGTCCTCGGGTTATTGGCGTCTTTGGGTTATGGCGCGTGTCGCGTCGCACTGCAGCGCAGACAAAAAAACCTGTCTCAAGCATCTGGATGGAGCATCATCCTTTCCGGCCGGCATACGCTTTTGATCGAGTTCAAGGGCAGGCGGTTCGGAAGCTTGCTATAGACAAATGGGCGTTCGGACTCAACACGGCAACCGGCCCACTGTGCCGGCCGTCGCGGCGCTCAGTCGTGTCCTCACTCCTGCTCGTCTTCCGGCTTGTACGGCTCGTCGTAACCGTGGCGGCTCGAATAGAAAAGCAACGCCATCAGCCCGCACCCGACGAGGATCGAAAACAACACGCCGCCGATCATCGCCAGATAGCCGATCATCGGCATTGGCGGGCCGCTGACCGAAATCCAGGCGCGCGCGGCGTACCAGACCGCGGCGACGAGCATCGCGAGCAGTGGAACGACGAGGGCTATTCTGCCCAACGTGCGCAGCTTGGCGTTCGGCCGTTGCATGTCTCAAAGATAAGCCTATCGGCGGCGTTCGCCACCCGCGCGGAGTGTCCCGCCGGTTGCCCATCGGCTTTCTCGCCGAAGAAGCCGCGTTACGCTTGTGTACTCACAAACCCGCCAAAGCAAGAGCTTGGCGGCGACGTATTACATAAATACCGGCATTCCAAACGACCGAAACACCGAGGGCGGCGAGGAGAGCTGCAGCGGATCCGAGCGGCACTGCGGCGAGATGCAAGGTGAGCAAGGCCAATCCAAATCCGGCAAGAGCGGGAACGGCGTTGGCCAACACGGCGGCCGTGGCAGGACCGCCCACGCGGCGATGCAGAATGAGCATAATGCTGGTGTAGATCACCGGGAACACAGCAAGCACGCCGCTTCCCGTCGGGCCAATTTGAAAGCTTAGAGTTACGACTACGCCGACGAGCGAAGCCACCAAACCAGCTCGTAACACGAAGTCATACCAGGGTCGCGTGGTTCGCGGGATGCGCACGAGGCAAAATGGCTGGACGATGAAGGTACAAGCGGTGAATACGGCGACGTTGAGAGCAGATGCCGACCATGCGGTCCACTGGACGGGGCTGAGCACCAAAACGGCCGCCAGCCACATTATAAATGCAAGAGATATGCTGAGCCACATCGAGCGTCGTTGGGCGATCAGAACATAGGCCGTGAGAAAAATCGCCGTAGCGCTGTTCAATGCGAAGCTCGCAACCGCGCTCGAAGAAATGAAAGTGGAATCGTGATCGAGGGCCAGAAACACATAGACCGGGCCGGCTGAGACTGGCAGCGTCGCCACGAGCGCTCCAACCGTGGCGCCTAATCGTTCGGCGATGACGGTCGCCCCGGTCACAAACAGCGCGGTGACCGCCATCTTCGTCGCCAGCACGAACCACATCATGAGTTCGGGAGACATACAATTGATCTCGGCAAAGTGAGACGGTTTGCTTGCCCAAAAAATACCTGGACGGGAGCGTCGAGAATTTTAACACGATATAATTGAACTTCGATGCGGCACGTCGCCGATGGGTCCACTAGCCGACATTGCGTTTCGCCTGCTTTACCCCCCGAAAGCGGACCTACACATTTGTACTACACGCCTCAGGCTGTGGACGGAAAGCCAAGTCCAGAAGCGCGTGGCCGCCAATGGGCCCCGGTCCCTGAGGCACCAGTCGCCTCCGGACTCGGCGTCAGAGCGCGGCGAGCGCTAGTGTCCCGATTCCGAAGTTCGCATCATTGGGCGGCAAGCTCGTTTGCGAACTTCGGAATCAAAGGACACTAGTAACTTATTGATCTGGTGTGGCTTTGGTTCAGAAGTCCGCATAACGAGTTCGCGGCAGCAATGATGCGGACTTCTGAACCGCCACACTAGGCAGCATTGTCGACCAGATCAGCCGCCCCAATTAAATTTGTACGACGTTTGGACGAATGCGCCGAGTTGCTCAAGCTGCGCCTTGAAGTCCTCTGGCGTGGGTGAACAACCGGCGGCGCCGCAGTTGTAGTAGTTCTGTCCCGTCGGATTGGTCCACATGCCCCAATAGCGCCCGCCAATGCCGATGCTCCACTGCGGCGTTATAAAATACGACACCGCGGTATCGGCCTGCACGCCGGCTCCCTTGCCCGACCCTTGAAAAATTTCGTGGAGCACGCCGGTATTGGCGACAAAATGCTGGTCAAGATCGCTAAAGCCGACCCACGGCAGATAGGCGACATCGGCACTGATTTTTATGTGATCCGTGAGCATGGTTTCGGCGGCGACGCCAGCGCGAACCGCGTCCCATTTGTCGCTCTCGGTGATGACCGGGGAGCCAGATGTTGGGACGGGGTTGGGAGTGCAGTTGATGAACGCAACTGCCGTGCAGCCGAACGCATTCATTGATTCATTGAGATGGAAGTAGCCGGCGAAGGCCCCAACCTTATAGCCTGGTCCGCGCAAAACATCATAGCCGGCGTCGATTGCGCCGTAGCTGATACCGCCGGTCACCGCGGGCTCCAGCGTATTCTGATAACCGCTAACTGCGGTGGGGAAGTTGGGGGCACAGTTGCAGAAAAAATCTTCGTCGTCTTCGTGGCCGGTGTTGGTGCTGCCGCTGCCGATAAAACCCTTAACGAACAGATTGGATGGCGTCTCGATGCGGCCGAAGAATTCGCCCGAATAGGTCTGCAGGTCTTCATAGTCGAGCCGCGAATAATCGGACATCGCCGGCGCGCCCACACTGATAGGCGCACCAAAATCCTTGTGAAACTGGCCCCAGTTGCCGACGTATCGGACCCCGCCTTCGACTTCCCATCCGCCAGCCGCTGAAAATGGCGCGGCAGATTTGGCCGGAAAGACGAGTGGACCGGAATTCCAGGCGGGCGCCCACGGATCGGCGCCCCATTTGTAATTCAGGCCAAGCTTCACTTCCTGGAAGCTTTGCGAGACGCCGGAGGTGCTGGACGGGATTGCGGTGACCGTATAGGGCGCGACCGGCATGACAGTTTCGGCGCCAACGTTAGCGACATTGCTGCTGCCAAAGCCGACGTAATCGTATTCGGCCTTGAGCGACCACGCCGGCGTGAGCGCATGCTCGACGCCCAGGCCCACGGTGCCGCCCCAGAAGTTCACGCTCTGACTGTTGCTCGGGGCTCCTGCCGCGCCGGTATCCAGCGTCATGTCGATGGTATCGTTGGCCCAGGCTAAACCGCCTTTGGCGTAAATCAGCGTGCGTCCGGCCGGACCCAACGCATAGCCGATGCGGCCGGTGAGCGTGCCTGTAGCCTGCGGCCGCACGCGACAGGTCGACGGGATAATGGCGGAGGAAACGGCAAAACACGTGGCGTCGCCGTCGGAATCCATGACGCTGGCGTCGGCTTCGAGACCGAACACCCAGCGCGATCCCGGCGCCTGCCAGTTGTAGCCGATCTGGCCTCCGCCGAGAAAACCTGGGCTGCGCACGATATCGCCGAATATCGGCGTTCCGAACGGATCGGAAAATTTGGCAATGTTCAGCGCGCCGCCGACATGCCCGCCGATATAAAGCCCTGCCCAGCTCCAGGTCGCGGGCGCCGGTGCGGGCGGCGCCTTCACCGGCAGACCGATTGGCGCGATGCGGATGCCGCTGTCCGCCGCCGGGGCGAAATCCTCAAACGGAATTCTCAGGAACGCATTGCCACCGACCGTCTGCGTGTCTGCACTGGCCTGGTAGAACGCCTTCATTCCAAATTTAATGCCGTGCGCGGTCAGAAGATTGAGTCCCGCTTCGCCACCCCACCAGGTAGTGCTCGGCGAAAATATCAATGTGTCGGCAGCCGTGACGGCCTGGGCGGGAATATCGAACGTATCCCTCAAACCCAGTTGTTGATCGACTGTTGCGCCAAGATAGGGCATCCAAGCAAACCCGCGATCCGGCACCACGGCGAGTAGTTTCGCACTGGCACCGAGATCGTTGTATGAGTACTGCTGCGCCCCGTAGGCGAAGCCGGTGCTGTCGGTGAATCCGTCCTCGTGTTCGTCGCGATAAAGGTAGTGACCGCTCGCGTCGAGGAGCAGCGCATACCCACCGGCGCTCGACGGTGGCGCTTTGGCGATCGTGGCCGGGCTAAGCCCTGTCGTGTTGACGAGCGGGAATACGTTGCCCACGGTGGCTTTCAGCGCATAGCCGCTACCATTCGTTGCGCCCTGAGCACCGGGGATGAAGAAATTGTTTGTTATGTCGGCGTGGTTGCGATCGAATAAAGTCTGCCCGCTTACGTAAAAGGTGTTCAGCCTGTAGTTCACAGAACCTGTGAGGGAATAGGTCTGGGTATTCTCCGACGCAGCATTTGCATTACTGCCGCCAGGGGTGAGTGTTGAGGCTTGGTATCTGACATCATCGCCGTTGTAATTGCCGGTCAGCCCGAACCAAAGGTTCTGGTTGGTGGGCAAATCAAACAGGCGCGAGGCGTCCACAGTGAGGTGCAACCCGCCGCCGCTCTCGAATGAGCGATAGCCCGGCGACAAGGCGTTTGGCGCCAGCGATCCGGCTGTGTCCGACAAGCGATAGCCGGTGCTGTACGTTGAAGATGCATTAAAGCCGCCGAAGCCGGCGCTATACATACTTAAATTGAATGGTCCTCCGAGCATCCCCATCGGGCCGGAGGAATTACCGGAGGAATTACCGGAGAGATCAGGTGTCTCACCGCCGATCGACCCGGCCGGTACGATTCCGCCGTACTGGCTGGTGTATTGATAGTTACCTCCGGTCAGCCACTGCACAATATTATTCAGCGTATCACCACTGTTCTCATCACTGAGTGGCGCTGGCGTATTGATGATTTGGTTGATTGTTGACGAGATCCAACCCGGTATCTCATATTTCGGCGGCGGCGGCGAGCCGGGGACGACGTTCGAACGCATTTGCGCCTGGGCGCTCGGCGCGCCAAGCGCGAGCATCATCATAAAAGCAACGCCGAGAACCCCGAGACAATGCCGCGAGAAATTCCGCATCGCGTCAGTCACGCAAGCGCTCTGGACGCGTTCGCTCCTTGCCTAGATTGGTGCAACGCTGACCATGGTCCGCGAGCGAATCACGACTTTAGCATAGCACTCAATTGAAGAGCCGAAGCCTACTTGTCTGGAGACGCGGCATGCCCCCATAAAATCCAAGACGCCCCCACCCCGATTGCGCAGCTTGTTCACGAGTTAATCGGAGTCAACGGGAACACCTGTGAATTAGTAAAAAATCATTCTATGTTGCAGGCGCGCCACACGCGGGTCGTCGCCCAACATTTCAGGACTGGCATGCGCTCAAAGCAATTTCGGCTCTCTGCCTGGGCGACGGCGGCACTTGCGTGCGCTCTGAGCGCCGCCGAGCCGGTCAGCGCCGCCCCGCCGGCTCTAAGCGCTCAGGCGTACATGGCCGCGCACGGCGGCACGCTGGCGCCGGCGGGCACGCTGGAGATTGATGGCCGGCGGATGACATGCGGTCGATATCCGACAGTGCTCGACCCGCACCTCAATGATTTCGGCGAGGCGTATCTGGGCCTCATCGTTCTCAACCCGCGCCTGTTCGCCGGGCTCGCCACGCCGGTCAAGCTGTGGATTTACAGCCATGAATGCGGCCACGAGTCAGTCGGGCGCGATGAATCGAAAGCCGATTGTGCCGCGGTTCGGCGTGGCCGCCGCGAGGGATGGCTGACCGAAAAAGGTCTTGCGCAAGTGTGCGCGTTCATGCAGCCGGCGCACGCCGATTCCAGGCACTTTTCAGGCCCGCAACGTTGCGCCTTCATGCGGCAATGCTTTCAGCAGTCGGCGGGCTCGACGCACCGTTAGCGCGTGAGGACCGGCGGCGCCTCTTTGGCGCGCCGCAGCAAGCGCGCGGTCCGCAGAGTGATCGCTCAATCCTGGCTGCGCGTGTCTCGTCAGTGTGCTATATTACGTTCATGACCAGCAAGACCGCCGCGAAGCCCAGCCGAGACAAGCCTCGCCGCACTACCATGGTGCCGGTCACTACCATGGAGGAAATTCCGGTGCTGTCGGAAAAGGAGCATGCCGACTTGCTGGCGTCGCTCAAAGCGGCCGCGGCACGCGCCAAGGCCGGCAAGGCGATCGACTACGACTCCAAGACGTTCAAGGAGCGGCTGATCGGAATTACCCGGACGCGAAAGCGGTAGCGCGGAATGACCTACCGCGTGCGCATCGATCCGGTCGCACAGCGCCAGATCGATCAATTCGCCGTCTACCTGCGCGGTTACAGTGAAAACTTTGCGATCGAGCAGATCGAACGCCTCGATCGCATCCTGTGCACCAACCTCGCAGAATCGCCGCTGACCTGGGCCTATTTCCCGCTTACCGGCGCACCATATCGTGCCTACCTATTCCGCGTCGGACGCCGCACCCAATACCTGGATCATCTACACGGTCGACGAAGACAGGAACACCGTCGATATCCTGTCGTTCTGGAACGGAGCGCGCGATCCCGAGACGCTCGATCTTTGAGCCGCTCCGGTCCGCCTCCGTACTTTGCATCACAGCGTGGCGAGCGCTGCGTTCAGCGTGGCGCTCGGCCGCATCGCGGCTGAGGCCTTGGCGGCATCGGGCAGGTAGTAGCCGCCGATGTCGACCGGCTTGCCCTGCGAGCCGATGAGTTCACCATTGATCTTGGCTTCGTTCTTGGCGAGCGTCTCGGCCAGCGGTTTGAAGCGGGCTTGCAGCGCCGCGTCCTTGGTCTGCGCGGCGAGCGCCTCCGCCCAGTACAGGGCGAGGTAGAAATGGCTGCCACGATTGTCGATCTCGCCGACCTTGCGCGCAGGAGAGCGGTTGAACTCGAGAATTTTGCCGATCGCCGTGTCGAGCGTCTCGGCGAGAACCTGCGCCTTGGCGTTCTTGTAGGTCTGCGCCAGATGTTCGAGCGATGCGCCAAGGGCGAGAAACTCGCCGAGCGAATCCCAGCGCAAATAATCCTCCTGCTGGAACTGCTCCACGTGCTTGGGCGCCGAGCCGCCGGCGCCGGTCTCGAACAGACCGCCGCCCGCCAACAGCGGAACGATCGACAGCATCTTGGCCGAGGTGCCGAGCTCCATGATCGGAAACAGGTCGGTCAGATAATCACGCAGCACGTTGCCGGTGACGGAGATCGTGTCCTGCCCCTTGCGGATGCGATCGAGTGAAAACCTGATCGCTTCGACCGGCGGCAGAATGCGGATATCGAGCCCCGCGGTGTCTTCATCCTTCAGGTATTTCTCAACTTTGGCGATCACCTGCGCGTCATGGCCGCGCTTGGCGTCGAGCCAGAACACTGCCGGCGTATTGGTGAGCCGCGCGCGGCGCACACCGAGCTTGACCCAGTCCCGGATCGCCGCGTCCTTGAGCTCGCACATGCGAAAGATGTCGCCGGTCTCGACCGGACGCTCGAGCAGCACCTTGCCGTCATCTGCGACGACGCGAACCGTTCCGGCCGCGGGCACTTCGAAGGTCTTGTCGTGCGAGCCGTATTCCTCGGCCTGCTGCGCCATCAACCCCACGTTCGGCACCGAGCCCATGGTCTTGGGATCGAACGCGCCGTGGGCCTTACAGTCCTCGATGACCGCCTGATACATCCTTGCGTAGCTGCGATCCGGGATCGCGGCGATGACGTCGTGCAGCTTGCCGTCGGCGCCCCACATGCGGCCGGATTCGCGGATCATCGCCGGCATCGAAGCGTCGATGATCACGTCGCTGGGCACATGCAGGCCTGTGATCCCCTTGTCGGAATTGACCATGGCGAGGCCCGGTCGTTTCGCGTATTCGGCCTTGATGTCGGCCTTGATCGCTTTTTTCTCGGCTTCCGGCAGCGTCTCGATCTTCGTCAGCAGATCGCCGACGCCGTTGTTGAGATTGACGCCGAGGCGTTTTAGCGTAGCGGCGTCTTTCTCGACCACATCGGAAAAGAAGACGGAAACGGCATGGCCGAACACGATGGGATCGGCGATCTTCATCATGGTCGCCTTCACTTGCAGTGAGAACAGCACGCCTTCCTTCTTGGCCTCTTCGATCTGCTTGGCAAAGAAGGCGCGCAGCGCCCTGCGGCTCATCACCGCCGCGTCGATGATCTCGCCGGCCGCAAGCGGCGTTTTCGCCCTCAGCACCGTGACGGCGCCGTCGGCGCCGACCAGTTCGATGCGGGCATTGGTCGCCGCGGCGACGGTGGTCGAGATTTCCGAGCCGTAGTAATCGCCGCCCGACATATACGCCACATGCGTTTTGGAGTTGGGACTCCAGGCGCCCATCTTGTGCGGATTGTTGCGGGCGTATTGCTTGACGGCGCCGGCGGCGCGGCGGTCGGAATTGCCCTCGCGCAGGACCGGATTGACGACGCTGCCGAACACCTTGGCATAGCGGGACTTGATGTCCTTCTCGGCGTCCGTCGTGGGATTGTCCGGATAGTCCGGAACGTTGTAGCCCTTGCCTTGCAGTTCCTTGATCGCGGCCTTGAGCTGCGGGATCGAGGCGGAGATGTTGGGCAGCTTGATGATGTTGGCCTCGGGCCTTGTCGCGAGCTCGCCAAGTTCGGCGAGTTCGTCGTTAATTCGTTGCGCAGGGGTGAGCTTGTCGGGGAAACTGGCGAGGATGCGACCGGCCAGCGAGATGTCCTTCAACTTCACGGACACACCCGCCGCGCCCACGAAGGCTTTGACGATCGGCAGCAGGGAATAGGTCGCGAGCGCCGGCGCTTCATCGACCTTTGTCCACATGATTTCGAGATCTGGCATGCTTGTGGTCCAATTCTAACATTCGCATCCCGTTCCGGGTTGCTGTCGTGCGAATGTTAGAATCAAAGGACCACTAGCAACTATTAGTCCTAGTGGAGCTTTGGATTTGACATTCGCTTCACGCGTTGTCGGCTAGGTGGATAGCGAATGTCAAATCCGCTCTACTAGGATCTCTGGTCCGTGCTTGTTTGGGCCGACCGGAAACAGAACATTGTCGGGCGCGGTGGAATGGATTCTTCCGCGCGCCCTCAAAGGAATTGTTCTCGGGCGCGGACATCGCCAACCGAGAATTCGACTGACGGGAGTTCGGCGCGCGCCCTATAGCACCCGCGAACGGGCGGAGAAAGCCGACAATGATACTGCCTTTTCGCGGAACCATTGGCTATGAACAGGGCGGTCATTTCACGGA
>JASHQI010000210.1 GCA_030037645.1 Xanthobacteraceae bacterium | reverse complement strand
ATCGGCTGCGGCGTGCCTTTCGGTGCCATGAAGCCGACCCACAACGTGGACTGAAAGCCGGGCACGGTCTCGGCGATCGTCGGCACGTCGGGCAGGATTGGGGACCTTTTGAGACCGCTGGTGCCGAGGGCGCGGACCAGACCGGCTTTGATCAACGGTGCCATCGTCGGAATCGAGTCGAACACCATCTGGATTTGTCCACTCACGATATCGGTGCGCATCCCGGTCGAGCCTTTGTAAGGGACGTGCACGATGTTGATCCCGGTGAGGTTTTTCAACAGCTCGGCGGACATGTGATAGTTGGATCCCGGTCCGGACGAGCCGAAATTCAGCGTTCCAGGCTTGGCACGCGCCAGCGCCAGCAGCTCGGCCACGCTGTGTACCGGCACTGCAGGGTTCACCACCAGCACCAGGTCGCTTTCGAGCAACGGCGCGATCGGGACGAGGTCGCGCAACAGAGCATAGGGCTTATGCGCGTATAGCGTTTCGTTGACGCACTGCGTGCTGCCCGCCATCAACAGCGTATAGCCGTCGGGTGCCGACTTGGCGACCACATCGGTGCCAATCGTGGTGCCGGCTCCCGGACGGTTCTCGATGACGAAGCCTTGGTGCAGCGATTTCTGCAGCTCCTCGGCGATCTCGCGCGTAAAGACGTCGGTCGGACCGCCGGCGCCGAACGGAGCGATGATCTTGACCGGCCGCGACGGGTATTGATCGGCATGGCTTGGCGCCACCGCCAGAGCCGTGGCCGCGGCCACAGCCAGCGCCGCAATTGGCCGCAACAGGGCGCGCGAAGACGTGGTCATGCAGGCTTGTCCTTCCCGGCTCAATTATTCAGCGTTACGCCGGTGATACGAATGACCTCGCCCCAGCGTTTGTATTGAGAGGCAATGTAGGCGGCAAAATCCTGCACCGATTCCGGCTCCGGCTCGCCGCCGAGTCCGATGATCTTGTTGCGCACTTCGGGAGTCGCGAGACCCTGGTTCACGACGGCATTGATTTTCGCAACAATGGCGGGCGGCGCCCCGGCCGGAGCGACGATGCCTTGCCAAGAGTCCGGCGGCATTCCGGGATATCCGAGTTCATCCATAGTCGGCACGTCGGGAATCTCCGGAATGCGCTTGGAGCTCGTTACCGCGAGAGCGCGCAACTGGCCGCTTTTGATGAACGGAACGATCGCGGTCGTGCCCTCGAATGTCATATTCATTTGCCCCGACAAGACATCCGCCGTCGCTTGGGAAGCGGTCTTGTAGGGCACGAAGACAATGTTGGCGCCGGTGATATGTTTGAACATCTCACCGGCCATATGCGGCGGGGTGCCGATCACCGCGCCATAATTCAATTTTCCCGGATTGGCCTTGGCATAGGCCACCAGCTCCTTGACGCTGTGCGCCGGAACCGAGCGGTTGATCGCGATCACCAGCGGTGCCGAAGAAACCAGCGCCACCGCAGTAAACTGTTTGATCGGGTCGATGCCGGCATCCTTGTAAACCTGCGGGCTGATCGAGAGCGCGCCGGCGGTTGCCGCCATCAGCGTGTAGCCGTCGGGCGGGGAGCCCGCCACCAGTCTCGAAGCGAGCGTGCCGCCGGCGCCCACGTGATTCTCGACCACAACCGGCCCGAGATGGGTCGAGAGGTATTGGCCAATGATGCGGGCGGCCACGTCAGGAGGGCCGCCAGGCCCCCATGGCACGATGAGCTTGATCGGATGGTCGGGAAAGGTCGCGGCCGCGGCAATTGACGGCCCTCCAAATGCGAGCGCGCCGGCGAGCGCGATCGGCATTGCTGGGACCAAACCATGCCAGCGTGCCTGGACGTGATTCATCGGACCTCTCCCGGCTGCGAATATGACTTGATCGTAGCATTGCAGTTGCGGACGCCGTCAACGCACAGGGCCGCCTTGCACCTTTTTGTGCACTGCGCTAAGGGTCGCCAAGTTCCGTTTTCCGCGCGAATCCGCATAGATTTGGGGCAAATCAGCGCGGTCCCGCCGTGTACGGAACTGCGCCAGCAAGGACATATTTCCCGGTCGGGGCAATGCGTCCGAACGACGGCCGTCACAAAGGTTCCCGATGACCCAATCAATGAGTCAATTTCTGCTGGGTTATCTGCCGCTGATTATCTTCATCGGCGTTGCTGCGGTGATCGGGCTCGCGCTACTGACAGTTGCGTTCCTGGTTGCGTATAAGCAGCCCGACCCGGAAAAACTTTCCGCTTACGAATGCGGCTTCAACGCCTTCGATGACGCGCGGATGAAATTCGACGTGCGGTTCTACCTGGTCGCCATCCTGTTCATCATCTTCGACCTCGAAGTCAGCTTTTTGTTCCCGTGGGCCGCGGCATTCGGTCAAGTCGGCGGGTACGGCTTCTGGTCGATGATTCTGTTCCTTGCAGTACTCACGATCGGCTTTATCTATGAGTGGAAGAAGGGAGCGCTCGAATGGGATTGAGCGAACCCGCGATCGCCAAGCCGAACCGGGACCTCATCGACCCGCGCACCGCCAAGCCGGTGAGCGCGGACGACCCGTTCTTTGCCGGCTTGAACGGCGAGCTCGCCGACAAAGGATTTCTGGTCGCGGCGGCCGACGACCTCATTGCCTGGGCGCGCACCGGCTCGCTGATGTGGATGACCTTCGGGCTTGCCTGCTGTGCGGTCGAAATGATGCAAATGTCGATGCCGCGTTACGACGCCGAGCGTTTCGGTTTTGCGCCGCGCGCCTCGCCGCGCCAGTCGGACGTGATGATCGTTGCCGGCACGCTCACCAACAAGATGGCGCCGGCGCTGCGCAAGGTCTACGACCAGATGCCGGAACCGCGCTACGTGATCTCGATGGGCTCATGCGCCAATGGCGGCGGCTATTATCACTATTCCTATTCGGTGGTGCGCGGCTGCGATCGGATTGTGCCGGTTGACATTTACGTGCCGGGCTGTCCACCCACCGCCGAGGCCCTGCTGTATGGCGTGCTTTTGCTGCAGAAGAAAATCCGCCGCACCTCGACGATCGAACGCTGATCATGGATGAGACGCTCGACACGCTCGGCAAGACGATCGCTGGTGCGCTTGCCTCCTCGGTGACGGGCTATTCGATCGCTTACCGGGAATTGACCGTTACCGCGCAGCGATCCGACATCGTCGCTGTGATGCGGTTCCTGCGCGACGATACGCGCTGCCAATTCTGGAACCTGATCGATGTGACCGCCGTCGATTGGCCGAGCCGCGAGCGGCGTTTCGACGTCGTCTACCATCTGCTTTCGCCGAAAAGGAACGTGCGCATCCGCGTCAAGGTCGAGACCGACGAGACGACGCCGGTGCCCTCGATCATCGAAATCTTTCCGGGCGCGGATTGGTTCGAGCGCGAGACCTACGATCTCTACGGCATCGTATTCGCGGGTCACCCCGATATGCGACGGATCCTCACGGACTACGGCTTCGAAGGGCATCCGCTGCGCAAGGACTTTCCGCTGACCGGCTTTGTCGAGGTCCGTTACGACGACCTGCTCAAGCGCGTCGTCTATGAGCCGGTGCAGCTTACTCAGGAATTTCGCAATTTTGATTTTCTCTCGCCTTGGGAAGGCACTGACTATGTGCTGCCGGGCGACGAGAAGGCTCGAAAAAGCGGGCAAGGGTCAACATGAAAGCGACTCTCAAGCCCGGACTCACGCACCGTTTTTCCTACAAGGTGCCGGAGAACAAGACGGTACCCTACACTTATCCGGAGGCGCCGGAGATCGCTTCCATGCCGAAGGTCTTTGCGACCGGCTTCATGATCGTGTTGATGGAGTGGGTGTGCACGCAATTGCTGGCGCCGCATCTCGATCCGGGCGAAGGCAGCGTTGGCGTTCATGTCGACGTCAGTCACATCGCGGCGACGCCCGCCGGAATGACGGTGACGGTCGACGTCGAATGCATTGAAGTCGTCGGCCCGCGTCTGGCTTTCAAAGTGAAAGCGCACGACGGCATTGATCTGATCGGCGAAGGCCGCCACGAGCGCTTCGTCGTAATGTGGGACAAATTCAACTCACGGCTCGCGGCGAAAGTGGCGAAGGCTGACAAATTGCGAGTTGCGAGTGGCGTATAGGAACGGATGAATGACGGACGTCTCCGCCACGCGAAATTTTACGATCAACTTCGGCCCGCAGCATCCCGCGGCGCACGGAGTGCTGCGTCTGGTGCTGGAGCTCGACGGCGAAGTTGTCGAGCGCGTCGACCCGCATATCGGCCTCTTGCACCGCGGCACCGAGAAACTGATCGAGCATAAGACATATCTGCAGGCGATCCCGTACTTCGATCGGCTCGACTATGTGGCGCCGATCAATCAGGAGCACGCATTTTGCCTGGCTGCCGAAAAGCTGCTCGATATCGACGTGCCCAGGCGCGCGCAAATCATCCGAGTGCTGTATTGCGAAATCGGCCGTCTGCTGTCGCACCAGCTCAACGTCACGACTCAGGCGCTCGATATCGGCGCGCTCACGCCGCCGCTCTGGGGATTCGAGGAACGCGAGAAGCTGATGGGCTTTTACGAGCGCGCTTCCGGTTCGCGCATGCACGCCGCCTATTTTCGCGTCGGCGGCGTTCATCAGGATTTGCCGCCGAAGCTCATCGACGACATCGCCGCCTTCTGCGATCCGTTCCTCAAAGTTTGCGACGATCTCGAGGAACTGCTCACCGAAAATCGCATTTTCAAGCAACGCAACGTCAATATCGGCGTGGTGACACTGGCGGATGCCTGGGCCCGCGGCTTTTCCGGCGTCATGGTGCGCGGCTCCGGCGCGGCGTGGGATTTGCGCCGAGCGCAGCCCTACGAGTGTTATTCCGAGCTCGAGTTCGATATTCCGGTAGGCAAGCACGGCGACAACTACGATCGCTATTGCATCCGCATGGAGGAGATGCGCCAGTCGATCCGCATCATGAAGCAATGCATCGAGAAACTGCATGCTGCGGACGCGCAAGGCCCGGTTCTTGTCGGCGACCACAAGATCGTGCCGCCGCGCCGCGAGGAAATGAAGCGCTCGATGGAAGCGCTCATCCACCACTTCAAGCTTTATACCGAAGGCTTCAAGGTGCCGGCTGGCGAGGTGTACGCCGCGGTCGAAGCGCCGAAGGGTGAGTTTGGCGTCTATCTCGTGGCCGACGGCACCAACAAGCCGTACAAGTGTAAAATCCGCGCACCGGGCTTCGCGCATCTACAGGCGATGGACTTCATGTGCCGGGGCCACATGCTTGCGGACGTCTCGGCGATCCTCGGCAGCCTCGATATCGTTTTCGGGGAGGTCGATCGATGAGCGTCCGTCGCCTTGCCGAAAAGCAGCCACCGAGCTTTGCGTTCACGCCGGAAAATCTCGAATGGGCGAAAGCGCAGATCGCAAAATATCCGCCCGGTCGGCAGCAATCTGCGGTGATCTCACTGCTTTGGCGCGCGCAAGAGCAGTGCGGCGGCTGGCTGCCGCAGAAGGCGATCGAAACGGTCGCCGCGCTCCTCGATATGGCGAGAATCCGCGTGCTGGAAGTCGCCACCTTTTACACGATGTTCAATCTTTCGCCGGTCGGGAAATACTACGTGCAGCTTTGCGGCACCACGCCATGCATGCTGCGCGGCTCGGAGGAGTTGAAGAAGGTCTGCGCGCGCATGATCGGCGAGCACGACGAGGTGAGCCACGACGGCATGTTCTCGTGGACCGAGGTCGAATGCCTCGGCGCCTGCGTCAATGCACCGATGGTTCAGATCAATTACGATTACTACGAGGATCTTACGCCGGATATCCTTACCCGGATTCTCAACGATCTGTCGAACGGCAGAAAGCCAAAACCGGGGCCGCAAATCGATCGCCAAATGTCGGCTCCGATCGGCGAGCCGACGACACTGACCGATCCTTCGCTCTACGCAACAAACGGAAAATCGGCGAGCGCGGCTTCCTCGTTGCATGACAGCGAAGCGAAGAAGCCGGGTGAGACCGCTAATGTTCATGAAGCGGCTGTGCCGAAGCCGCCAGTCGCCGATTCATCCGGCTCGGGACGCCAATAATGCTCGCGGACAAGGATCGCATTTTCAAGAATTTGTACGGCCAGCGCGATTGGGGCCTCGCCGGTGCGCGAGCGCGCGGCGCCTGGGACGGCACCAAGGCGATTCTGGAGAAGGGTCGCGACGCTATCGTGAACGAG
>JASHQI010000209.1 GCA_030037645.1 Xanthobacteraceae bacterium | reverse complement strand
TTTCGGCAAGGTGAATTGGACCATGGGGTGCTTCTTTGCCTTTCAGGAACGGAGCGGGACAGACTGTGGGGCCGCTTCACTGGTGCATCCGACCGGCGCATGAATTGGTTTGGTCATCGCGCGTTTTTCGATCACGACAAGGGTGGGGTAGAAATGCATGCCGTGTGTCGCATTGGCATCGCAGCAGCGTCCCTGATCAATACACCCGCTTCATCGGCTCGATGTAGGACACGTCGTTGGTCAGCGTGTAGGTGTGCACCGGCCGGTAATCGATGGTGACTTTGCCGGTGGCGAGGTCGAGCCACGACAGCGTATGCTTCATCCAGTTCTTGTCGTCGCGATCGGGAAAGTCTTCGCGCGCATGGGCGCCGCGGCTTTCGGTGCGATTGACCGCGGCATCCATGGTGACCACGGCCTGCTCGATCATGTTGGCAAATTCGAGCGTCTCGATCAGGTCGGAATTCCAGATCAGGGAGCGATCGCTGACGCGAACGTCGGCGATGCCGTCAAAAACCTCATGGATGAGTTTCGAGCCTTCCTGCAGCACTTCGCCAGTGCGGAACACGGCGCAATTGCTTTGCATCACATGCTGCATCTTGGCGCGTAGCTGCGCGGTCGGCGTGGCGCCGGAAGCGTTGCGGAACTTGTCGAGGCGCGCCAGCGGCCGCTCCGCTGAGTTCTTCGGCAATTCGGGGTGCTTGTCGTTGGGCGTGAGAATCTCGGCGCATCGCAACGCCGCCGCACGGCCGAACACCACGAGATCGATCAGCGAGTTCGAGCCGAGCCGGTTGGCGCCGTGAACGGAGACGCAGGCCGCTTCCCCAAGCGCCATCATGCCCGGCACCACATAGTCGGGGTTGCCGTTTTTCTTGATCAGCGCCTCGCCGTGATAATTCGTGGCGATGCCGCCCATGTTGTAGTGCACCGTCGGGATGATCGGCACCGGTTCGCGCGTCAGATCGACGCCGGCAAAGATGCGCGCCGATTCGGTAATGCCCGGCAGTCGCTCGGCGAGGATTTTCGGGTCAAGATGATCGAGATGCAGGAAGATATGGTCCTTCTTCGGCCCGACGCCGCGGCCTTCGCGGATTTCGATGGTCATGGCGCGCGAGACAACGTCGCGCGAGGCGAGGTCCTTGGCGGACGGCGCGTAGCGCTCCATGAAGCGCTCGCCCGCGGAGTTGACCAGATAGGCGCCTTCGCCGCGCGCCCCTTCGGTGATGAGGCAGCCGGAGCCATAGATACCGGTCGGATGGAATTGCACGAATTCCATGTCCTCGAGCGGCAATCCGGCGCGCAGCACCATGGCGTTGCCGTCGCCGGTCTGGGTATGGGCGCCGGTGCACGACGCATAAATGCGGCCATAGCCGCCGGTCGCCAGCACCGTCATCTGCGCGGAAAAGCGATGGATTGAACCGTTGTCGAGATTGATCGCGACGACGCCGCAACAGCGGCCGTCGTCGTCCATGATCAGATCGATGGCGAAATATTCGATGAAAAACTCCGCCGAATGCCGCAGCGCTTGGCCATACATGGTGTGCAGCATGGCATGGCCGGTGCGGTCGGCTGCGGCGCAGGTGCGCTGTGCGGTGCCCTTGCCGTAATGCGTCGTCATGCCGCCGAACGGGCGCTGGTAAATCTTGCCGTCCTCTTCGCGGCGCGAGAACGGCAGACCCCAATGTTCCAGTTCGTAGACCGCTTCCGGCGCGCTGCGGCACAGATATTCGATGGCGTCCTGATCGCCGAGCCAGTCCGACCCCTTCACGGTGTCGTACATGTGCCAGCGCCAATCGTCCTCGCCCATATTGCCGAGCGCCGCTGCGATGCCGCCCTGCGCCGCCACCGTATGCGAGCGTGTCGGAAACACCTTGGTGATGCAGGCGGTTCGCAATCCCGCTTCGCTGCAGCCGACCACGGCGCGCAATCCCGAGCCGCCGGCGCCGATCACGACGACATCGTAGGCGTGATCCTCGATCGGATAGGCCCGGCCGTTGATCGCGGGAGCTGCGCCTGCGCCGTTCGGTCGGTTCTCTGCCATGCTCACACTCCGAACGAGAGCTTGAGGATGCCGAAGGCCGAAGCAAGACCCACGGCGATGGTGAAGAACGTGTTAGCCATCAGCAAAATGAGCTTGGCGTTATCGTCGTGCACGTAATCCTCGATAATCGCCGCCATCCCGATTCTCATATGGGTGGTGATTGAGGCAATGAACAAGAGCATGATGATGGCGATCGCGGGAGAACCGAGAATCTGCGCCGCCGCGGCTTGGTTGCGACCGAGCAGCGTGATCAGGATGATCACCGCCGCGATGGTCAGCGGAATATTGGCGACCGCGGTCACGCGCTGATGCCAGAAGTGGCCGGTGCCCGACTTGGCCGCGCCGTGGCCGCGCACGCGCGCGAGCGGCGTGCGGATATGCGCCTTCTCGTTCATTGCGAGCCTCCCATCGCCAACAGGCCGATGGCCCACAAGATGAGCGTAATGGCGATCGAGCCGATCAGATTTGCGGCGGCGAGCCGCTCGCGCTCGATTGGCCCAAGCCCGCGGCCGCTATCCCAGATCAAATGTCTGATGCCGCCCAGCATGTGATGGATCAGCGCCCACGTGTAGCCGAATAAAATCAATCGGCCAATCCAGGAGCCGGCAAATGCTTCGAACCTCGCATAGCCATTGGGGCCGGAGGCGGAAATCACCCACCAGGCCAGCAGCAGCGTGCCGAAATAGAGACCGAATCCGGTGATGCGATGCGCGATGGACATCATCATCGTCAGCATCGGGCGGTAGATTTGCAGGTGTGGCGACAGCGGCCGTGCGGCGGGCGCCTTGGTTTCGGCCATCGTGATCATCCAGGTCCGCGCGACGCTGGCGCGCCGCGCTGTCCAGCGTTCCTATCCAATCCAGGCCTGCGCCGCAACGGCGGTGGCCGCGACATTCACATATCGCTCGTGGCCCTCATTTCGTCTTAGGCGAAAGGATAGTATTGAAATATCCAATGACAATGGGCATTTTATGAAAGCTAGTTTCGCGAAAAGCGAAGGAATCGTCGTTTCATGCGGTTCGATCTCGCCGATCTCAGTCTGTTTCGCCACGTAGTCGAGGCAGGCAGCATCACCCACGGGGCGGCGCGTGCCCATTTGGCCCTCGCCGCCGCGTCAACCCGCATTCGCAACATGGAAGAGGCGCTCGGTCTCGCGCTCCTGACGCGCGGTCGCCAAGGCGTTGCGCCGACGCAGGCCGGGCGCACCTTGCTGCAGCATGCGCGCACCATCCTGCGCCAGGCCGAGCGCCTGCATGACGAGCTCGGCGCCTACGGCGGGGGTCTGGCCGGCCAGATCCGGGTGCTGTCCAACACCAACGCATTGACCGAATTCCTGCCGGAAGCGCTGAGTTCGTTCTTGTCCGCGCACGCCAACGTCAGCGTCGATCTGGAAGAGCGCCTGAGCGACGAGATCGTCGGACTGATCGCCGAGGGCGTCGCCGATATCGGCGTCGTCGCCGCCACCGTTGATATGGGCACGCTCGAAACCTATCCGTTTCGCCGCGACCGCTTCGTGCTCGTCGTCGCGCGCGGTCATCCATTGGCGAAGCGCGCCAAAGTCGCGTTTGAAGATCTGCTCGATCAAGATTTTGTCGGTCTCGATCGCGTCAGCGCCTTGCAGCGTTTCCTCGCCTCGAAAGCGGTGCGGATCGGTCGCCCACTGCGGCTTCGCGTACAGTTGCGCAGCTTCGACGCGGTGTGCCGGCTGGTCGAATGCAAGGTTGGCGTCGGCATCGTGCCGGAGACCACGGCGCGGCGAGTACAGAAAACCATGGCGATTGCAATTGTGCCGCTGACCGATCCCTGGGCGGCGCGCGAGCTGACGATCTGCGTGCGCAACATGAAAGAGCTGCCGCTCTACGCGCGGCAATTGGTCGAGCATTTGCGATCCGGGGGTCAGGCGTGAGGCGTCGGGCATTCGATTACTGACACCTAATTCCTGCTACCGCGGCATCAATGTCCAATAATCGAGATCGAGAATGACGGCGGGGTCGTCCTTGTCGCCGACCTTCAGAGGAAAATCGGCGCAGGGGCAGTCTTTGGTCGCAATCGTGCGCAGCCGCAATGCGCCGACGTCTGTGCGGCCCGGCAATTCGGATTTGCCCAGCACTTGCGACCACGCAAAAACCGTACAGCCGGCAAACAGCGGCGCGACGTGGCGCCCGCCATTGATGGCGGCGACGTGGAAGGCGTTGCTCAAGCCGTTGAATGACAGCGTGCGTGCCAGCGAAATGACGTGGCCGCCGTAGATCAGCCGGCGGCCGAAGCGGCCCTTGCCTTCGACATACTGATTGAAATGGATGCGGGCGGTGTTCTGGTAGAGCCGCGTCGCGATCTGGTGCTCGGCCTCTTCGACCGTCACGCCGTCGACGTGATCGATGCGTTCGCCGACCTCGTAGTCGCCATAACGATATGGGCTGCCGGCCAGTGCGAGATCGTAGGCGGCGATGACGAGCGGCGGACAGGCCTCACCCAGCACCTTCGGCTCGAGCACCGTCGGCAATCGCGGCACGTGGTCGCCCGGCGCTGGCGCCGCCTCGTCGCGTTTGCGCACCATCACCCAGCGCACGTATTCGAGAACGGGCGTCTCATCTAGCTTGAAGCCGGTGGTGCGGACATAGACGATGCCGGTCTTGCGACTTGAATTCTCCTTCAGCCCGATGACCTCGGACAGCGCGGTCAGCGTATCGCCCGGATAGACCGGACTGCGGAAATAGCACCCCGCGTAACCGAGATTGGCGACGGCATTGAGCGATATGTCGGGAACCGTCTTGCCAAAGACAATGTGAAACACCAGCAGGTCGTCGATCGGTGCGCGCGGATAGCCGACCGCCTTGGCGAACGCGTCCGAGGACTGTACGGCGAAGCGCGCCCCGAACAGGCCGATGTAGAGCGCAACGTCGCCGGTGGTGATCGTGCGCGGCGTCGCGTGACGGATCACTTGGCCGATGCGGAAATCCTCGAAGAAATTGCCGGGACTATTCTTGGACATCCAAAAGACCATCAGATCTTGATCAACTGAATCGGATCAAGTTCTAAATTACTCGTTCGAGCATGATCTTATCCGAAAACCGGTTTCCACCCTCGGATCAAGTCCGAGGGCAGGCTTTTTCGGGATCATGCTCAAGGGCGCGCGCTTCTTATCCCACCTCCGGGTCTGGGGAAAGCGGCGCTTCGGCGTTCACGCAGCCGTGACGACGCCGCTGAAACTCGTACCCGACGCGATCGTATCTCCATGCGACGCGCTCGATCGCGTCTCGTCGGCGCTTCGCCGGCTCATACTTCAACTAGGAGCGGAGACAATCATGTCCAAGCGTTTCGCTTTGTTTGCCACCGTGGCCGTCGTTGCGTTCGGTGCACTCGCGAGTGCCCCGTTGCATGCGCAAATGGCGGAGAGAACCGTCAACGTCGGCGGCGCCCCGATGTATCCGTCCAAGAACATCATTCAAAACGCGGTGCATTCCAAGGACCACACCACGCTGGTCGCCGCGGTAAAGGCGGCAGGCCTTGTCGATACGCTGCAAGGTCCTGGTCCGTTCACCGTATTCGCGCCGACCAACGCAGCCTTTGCCAAGCTGCCGCCGGGCACGGTCGCCAACCTGCTCAAGCCCGAAAACAAGACAATGCTGGTGAAAATACTCACCTATCACGTCGTGCCGGGCCGCATGACCGCCGCCGCCTTGATGAAAGCGGTCAAGGACGGCGAGGGTGAGGCCAAACTCAAGACCGTCGAAGGCGAAGACCTCGTCATCAAGGATGCCGGTCCGGGCAAACTTGCCATCACTGATGCCAAAGGCGATGTCGCGCAGGTGACGATTGCCAATGTGTTGCAGTCGAACGGCGTCATTCACGTCATTGATACCGTCCTGTTGCCGATGTGATTTGCCGCCGGACGCGCGCCCTCTCCGCCGCTTGCGGAGAGGGCTCTTCCATCGCTCACGAGCTAGTGTGGTGACATTCTGCCTGGCCTGACGGGAATGTGAGGCGCGCGAACGCCGACGTTTTGCTATAGGTCGGCCCGCTACGGACGGACGCGATGACCATCGAAGCCGCGACCAATACGCCGACCTTGTCGGACGCCGCTACGGCTCCGGTCATTCATCCGCGCTGGGTGCGGCTGACGCACTGGATCAATGCGCTTGCGATGCTGATGATGATCGGCTCGGGCTGGCAGATTTACGACGCCTCGCCGCTGTTCGGGTTTGAATTTCCGTCCCAAATTGCGCTCGGTAACTGGCTTGCCGGCGCGTTGTTGTGGCATTTCGCCGCCATGTGGCTATTGGTGATCAACGGCCTCGTTTATGTCACGCTCGGCATCCTGACCGGACGATTTCGCCGCAAGCTCTTCCCGATCCGGCCGCGTGAGGTGGTGCGCGATTTTCTCGCCGCGTTGCGCGGTAAGCTCTCGCACGACGATCTCGCGGTCTACAACTCAGTGCAGAAGTTGCTCTACGCGGGCGTGCTGCTCGCCGGCGTGGTGATCGTGGCGTCCGGCCTGTCGATTTGGAAGCCGGTGCAGTTCAAGTGGCTCACCGCGTTTTTCGGCGGTTACGATACAGCGCGTTATGTGCACTTCGCCGCAATGACGTCGATCGTCGCCTTCCTCACCGTGCATGTGGTTCTCGCATTTCTCGTGCCGAAGAGCTTGCGCGCGATGATCGTCGGGCGTTGAATGTGGGGAGGAGACAATGCCTCGATTGCGCAAGCCGATAACCGGCGTCGATCCGAAACTGCTGATCAAGGACGCGGCAAAACTGCTGCCCGAGCCGTCGCGGCGGCGGTTCTTGCGCGGCGCCACCAGCCTCGGCGCATTGGCGCTCTTGACCGGATGCGACATCATTGACGGCGATACCTCCGAGAACGCCTTGCGCGTCGTTTCTCGCTTCAACGATTGGGTTCAAGCGCGGCTGTTCAATCCGCATACCCTGGCGCCGACTTATCCGGAAAGCGCGATCACGCGGCCGTTCCCCTTCAACGCCTATTACGACGAGGACGAGGCGCCCCAGATCGACGGCAGTCGATACCAGCTCCAGATCGGCGGCCTCGTCGACAACAAGAAGCCGTGGACGCTCGCCGAACTCTACAAGCTGCCGGAAGTCTCGCAGATCACTCGCCTGGTCTGCGTCGAAGGCTGGAGCGCAATCGGCTCGTGGCAGGGCGTGAAGCTTTCGGATTTCCTGAAATTGATCGGCGCCGACACCAGCGCTAAATATGTCTGGTTCCAGTGCGCCGAAGGTTATTCAAACACGATCGACATGCCGACGGCGTTGCATCCGCAGACGCAATTGACGCTCAAGTTCGACAACAAGATTCTGCCGACGGCTTACGGATTTCCGATCAAGATCCGCATCCCCACGAAGCTCGGCTTTAAAAATCCCAAATATGTCACCGCCATGTGGGTGCAGAACAACGACGCGGGCGGTTACTGGGAGAACCAGGGCTACAACTGGTTCAGCGGGCTGTAAAGCATTCGGCGCGCTTGACGCGAGTCTTTTTTGCGCTGGGCGCGGTTCAGCTTGCCAAGCAGCGCGGGGCTGTCTAGCAATCGTTGCCGTCATTCCACGAGGCGGAAGTCATGGCGACGTACAACCTCCTTCTACTCGCCGGCGACGGCATTGGTCCCGAGGTCATGGCCGAGGTGAAACGGCTCCTGGGCTTCTACGCGAAGCGCCGCATTGCCGATTTTCAAACCGAGGAAGGCCTCGTCGGCGGCTGCTGCTACGATGCCCATAAAGTAGCCATCACCGATGACACAATGGCGAAGGCGCAGGCGTCCGACGCCGTGATCTTCGGCGCCGTCGGCGGGCCGAAATGGGACAAGGTACCGTTCGACATGCGGCCGGAAGCCGGACTCCTTCGGTTGCGCAAGGATCTCGGGCTGTTCGCCAATATCCGACCGGCGATCGTTTATCCGGCGCTTGCTGAAGCTTCGAGCCTCAAACGCGAGGCGGTCGAGGGCCTCGACATCATTATCCTGCGCGAATTGACCGGCGGCGTTTATTTTGGCGAGCCGAAGACCATCACCGACCTTGGCAACGGTCAGAAGCGTGCCGTCGACACCCAAGTCTACGACACGTACGAAATCGAGCGCATTGCGCGCGTCGGCTTCGAGCTGGCGCGCAAGCGGCGCAACAAAGTCTCCTCGATGGAGAAGCGCAACGTGATGAAGACCGGCGTGCTGTGGCACGAGGTCGTCGAGCAGGTGCATGCGCGTGAATACAAGGACGTTGCGTTGGAGCACATGCTGGCGGATGCCGGCGGCATGCAGCTCGTGCGCTGGCCGAAGCAGTTCGATGTCATCGTTACCGACAATCTGTTTGGCGACATGCTGTCCGACGTGGCGGCGATGCTGACCGGCTCGCTTGGCATGCTGCCGTCGGCGTCACTCGGCGAGCTCGATCCGAAGACCAAGCGGCGCAAGGCCATGTACGAGCCAGTGCACGGTTCGGCTCCCGACATCGCCGGCAAGGGTATGGCGAATCCGGTTGCGATGCTCGCCTCGTTCGGCATGGCGCTGCGCTATTCGTTCAATATGGCCAAACAGGCCGACCTGCTCGATGCGGCGATCGCCGCCGCGTTGGCCAAGGGATTGCGCACCGCCGACATCAAGTCGGACGGCGCAAAGATCGTCAGCACCGCCGAAATGGGCGCAGCGGTTGTCGACGAGTTGGAACGATTGACCGCTTGAGGTTTCGCGCCGGCTTGTGGCTCAGAACGGCGTGTACGGGTTGTAGCCCGGTATGGAGCCGAAGCCCGGCAGCGGGTAGCGGCCCGCACCGCCGGTATCGGGGCCGATGAACCAGTTGGGGCGACCGGGGTCGCCGGCCGGCGGCAGCATATAGTCCAAGTAGTTGCGATCGCCAGGCGACACTTCAGTTCCATATTCGAGATAGGAGCGGTGGCGGGGCACGATGATCACGGTGGTATGGCCGTATTGATCGATGGTCTTGGTCGGCTGGATCACCGTACCGGCCGCTGAACGCTCCACGACGGGCGGCTTGCGCTTGGTCGCCGCGATGGCGGAGCCGCTCAGAACCGTAATCACGACAATGGCGGCAACGGTGAAGACACAGGCGCGCATGGCTCCTCGCTTTTGCTACTGCCACTGTAAACTGCTTCCGCACCCGGTAACAGCGTCTCGGCAACGCCCCGCCTGCGTGTCGGTTTCCACGTGCCGCTTCAATTATGCCCGTGTCTGCCCGGACGGCAGAATAATATGCTTTGATTCCCCGCCCATATGTCACATTATTTTAAGGCATGGCCTCGACGGAGGCCATTGCAGGTGCCGCGCCAAAAGACGCGCGCACCAACCAAAGGGAGGAGTCCCATGGAAAGCGCTCTTTCGACGGCGCTCAGCCGCCGTACCTTGCTGCGTCAAGCCGGCATCGCCGGGCTGGCGACCTTTGCCGCACCGGCCTTTGCGCAATCGACGGTGCGCCTGCCGTTGCCGGGCGGCCCGGACGAGCGAGATCTCACCAACGCCTTTCCGCAGAAAGCAACGATGATTCTCCAGCGCACCCAGCCGCCGATGCTGGAGACGCCGTTTGAGGTTTACGACAAGGGCGTTTTCACGCCCAACGATGAGTTTTTCGTGCGTTGGCACTGGGCCGTCATTCCGACGAGTATCGATGTCGGCAAATTCCGCCTTAACGTCCACGGCGCCGTGAACAAGCCGCTGTCGCTGACGCTCGGCGATATTCTGGCGATGCCGCAGATCGAATATGCGGCGGTGAACCAATGCTCCGGAAATTCGCGCGGCTTCTTCCAGCCGCGGGTCGCCGGCGGCGAATGGGGCAACGGCGCCATGGGCAATGCGCGCTGGACCGGCGTGAGCCTCAAAACTGTCCTTGATCGGGCCGGCGTCAAGGCGGGCGCCGTGCAGGTGCGTTTGAGCGGGCTCGATGAGCCGGTCGTCGCCGACGGTCCGAAATTCATCAAGTCGCTCGCCGTCGATCATGCGCGCGACGGCGAGGTCATGCTCGCCTACGGCATGAACGGTCAGGCGCTGCCGCTGCTCAACGGCTTTCCGCTACGCGCGATCGTGCCCGGTTGGTACGCCACCTACTGGATGAAGATGCTCAACGACATCGAAGTCCTCGATAGTCCGGACACCAATTTTTGGATGAAGACCGCCTACACGATCCCGGATACGCCGCACGCCAATATGAAGCCGGGCGAGACCGGCGTGCGGATGGTGCCGATCAACAAGCTCAACCCGCGCTCCTTCATCACGAACATCAAGGCCGGCGCGACCGTTCACGCCGGTAAACCGCTGGCGGTGCGCGGCATTGCGCTTGGCGGCGCCGCCGGCGTCAAGCGGGTCGACTTTTCCTCGGACGGCGGCAAGACGTGGAAACCCGCGCAACTTGGCCGCGACGAAGGCAAATATAGTTTCCGAGAATGGCGGGCGCGATTTAGGCCCGCCGCCAAGGGCGACTACACACTCATGGCCCGCTGCACAAACACAGATGGCGACGCGCAGCCGAGCGAGCCCAACTGGAATCCGGCGGGCTTCATGCGCAACGTCATCGAATCGACGCAGATATCGGCGGCGTGACAGGGGGCAGACATGATGCGCAAAACGACTTTCAGCTCGCTCGTTGTCGGAATCGCCCTGGCGGTGCCGTTGGCACAGGCGAAGGAGCGGATCGCCCTGAAGTCCGTCAGCGTGACGTTTCCGCAGAGCAAGAATTCGTTGCCTGACGGGCCGGGACTGGCGACGGTGCAGAGCAATTGCCTGTCCTGCCACTCCGCCGGGATGATCCTGGTCCAGCCGCCGATGCCGCAGACTGCATGGGCGGCCGAGGTGGCCAAGATGCGCAACGTCTACAAGGCGCCGGTGGACGAGAAGGACGTGCCGACGATCGTCCGTTATCTGGCTGCGGTCAAAGGCCCGAAATAGCGGGATCGACGACACGACGATCGCCGCGCCGGATCAAGGTGCGCGGATGGCCGTGCCGCCCGCTGGCTGCCACGCGTTCAACGACGCGTGATTTACGCTTGGTTGCCGTGATGGCGGGGCCGGCTGTAGGCCCGATCACGGCAATGGCGGGAGGGAGCGAAGGCGCAAGGCGCGCATGGCTCCTCGCTTTTGCTTGCCGCTGCTGTAGTTTGCTTTCGTCGACCGCAACAGCATACCGAATGATCGCCATGGCGCCGGGTTCCGGGGCGGTGGCTTCGCGCCCCCTGTATCCGGGGCGGGATAACACCACGGCGTTGTGTTTGCGCCGCTTCTCCCGTCGAAGCGCATCCGTTCCTAAGTCCTGCCGAGCCGGGATAGGAACAATTCGATGGAGAGTTAACGATGGGTTACAACGTCGCCGTGGTTGGGGCGACCGGCAATGTGGGCCGCGAAATGCTGGGCATTCTCGCCGAGCGATCGTTCCCAGCCGACGAGGTGGTGGCGCTCGCCTCGCGCCGCAGCGAGCGTCGGGTGGACTGATGCGCTAGGCGCCGTGCCCACGTTTCGATGATCCGCAGCATATTCCACGCCACCTTCGCTGCGCTCAGTCCATCTACGCTTGCTGATACCAACCGTCACAAACTCTGACTCGTCATGCCCGCGCTTGTCGCGGGCATCCACGTCTTAAAAGGAACCAGCCGGGCTAAAAACGTGGATGGCCGGAACAAGTCCGGCCATGACAAAGAGAGTGAATCACGATTTACGCGTGTTGATATGACTCGTAAGGCGTACCAAGTCCGCGGCAATCGAGCAAGAAACTAAAATTCCCTACATTAAAAGCTTGATAGCTAAGCGTGACGCCTAGGACCCACGCCGCTGCTAAGCGGCGCGGCGGTGAACACTTAGTCGCGCCGTGGCGGCCCACTCGGGTCCGTACCCAACAGCTTGTCCAATTCGGTTAGGGAGCGTTGCTGTTTAGGAAAGAGCTTTCTGACCGCATCTGAAATCCACAACTCTTGCGTCATTATGTCGTTAACCCGCTGCTCAACCCACTTTTGGTGTTCATCCTGCTTCTTCTGCAAGTCACCGAGGCGAGCGTCCATCCAAAGCCGCCTTTTGCGCAAATCCAAACGGGTCACCATATAGTGGTAAGCTAAATTCCCAAGCAGCAATGTGGCCAAGATGCCAACTTGAACGATGACACGCACTGCTTAACGAACGGCGGCGCGAAGCGGTTTCGCCCGATGAAATTCGATGGCTTGACGCTTGGTCATCAAAAATCGCTTGGATGATAGCCTTCGACAGCAACGACAATAGCTGAAGCACGTTCACCAAATCTGCCGCCGATGCGTCGAGAAGCCCGGCGAGCGGTCGGCGATGAGGATGTAGCGCCCCGCGTCGGCGATGTGATCGTCGGCCTCACTGTCAATGTCGTCGAGATTGGGCGGGTCGCGGCGAAGCAGCGGGTCTTACCGTAACACCTTACAAATTGTCTGTTACTCGCAGCAAAATGCTCGCGCCAAAATCCTTAGCGAAGCGCGATCCTCACGCTGCCTGCGGGACATAATGCAGGACCAGCAGCTCGGAACGCGGGCACGGGGCGACCGCATAGGCGCGGCCCTGATCGTCGGTGAATTCCACCAGTACGGTTCGCTCGTCGAGCGGCTCCATGACCGTGCCGACCTGCCCGCGCGCGAGCCCTTGCGCCGGAATATCGGCAAGCAGCGCCACCACGTCGAGAACGGTCGGCCGCGTGCTCTTGTCCGCTTCGTCAGTCATCACAGCACCCAGCAGGTCACGAACCGCGGCGCATTCTCTCCGGTTCGCACAATCCAGACCGTTCTTACCACAACACTCCTGCCATGTCGCGAGACCGGCACATCGACGCGCCAGCGGCTGCCAAAGGCATCCGCCGCGAGCGCGACAGCCTCGCTATCTTGCAACGCATCCAGTAGAACATCCCGCAGCCACCGGCCGTCGGCCCGCGTGGCGCCGAGCAATTCGCGAAACAGCCGCGCCTTGTGCCGGCCGCGCGGGTGCTCGGGGTCGAGACAATAGTCCTCGAGCTTGCGGATATCGAGGACAACCCGTTCGCTGTTCGGCAGGCGCGCCATGCGCGCATCCTAGATGCGCCCCCATTGACCGCAAGGCGACAGCGACGCTGCAATTACGGTGACGCCTTAACTGTGGCCGCGGACAACGAAGCGTCCATCAACGTTGTATTAGGGCAATTTCTCGCCTAGAAGCGTGTCCGCTCCGGTTCGCGCGCCCGCGCGAGAGGAGCGAATTTTCGATGGAGAGTTAACTATGGGTTACAACGTCGCCGTGGTTGGGGCGACCGGCAATGTGGGCCGCGAAATGCTGGGCATTCTCGCCGAGCGATCGTTCCCAGCCGACGAGGTGGTGGCGCTGGCTTCGCGGAGCAGCCAGGGCGTCGAGGTCTCTTACGGCGAGCGGACGCTGAAGGTCAAAGCGCTCGAACACCACGACTTCTCGGCGACCGATCTGTGCCTGATGTCGGCCGGTGCCGCGGTATCGAAGGAGTGGTCGCCCAAAATTGCCGCGGCGGGCGCCGTCGTGATCGATAATTCGTCGTGCTGGCGTTACGATTCCGATGTCCCTTTGATCGTGCCGGAGGTCAATGCCGACGCGATCGCCAGCTTTCACAAGCGCGGCATCATCGCCAATCCCAATTGCTCGACCGCGCAGCTCGTGGTCGCGCTCAAGCCGCTGCACGAGCGTGCGAAAATCAAGCGCGTCGTGGTCGCCACTTATCAGTCGGTCTCGGGCGCCGGTAAGGCGGCGATGGACGAGTTGTTTTCACAGAGCAAGGCGGTGTTCACGCTCGACGAAGTTGAAGCCAAGAAATTCCCCAAGCGCATCGCCTTCAATGTCATTCCCCAGTGCGACGTGTTCATGGAGGATGGCTACACCAAGGAAGAGTGGAAAATGGTGGTCGAGATCAAGAAAATTCTCGATCCCAAGATCAAGCTCACGGCGACGTGTGTGCGGGTGCCGGTCTTCATCAGCCATTCGGAAGCGGTCAACGTCGAGTTCGAGAAGCCGATCACCGCCGACGAGGCGCGCGACACCCTGCGCAACGCGCCGGGATGCTTGGTCATCGACACGCGCGAGCCGGGCGGCTATGTGACGCCCTACGAGGCGACTGGGGAGGATGCAACCTATATCAGCCGCATTCGCGAGGATGCCACTGTTGAGAACGGGCTTGCGATGTGGATCGTTTCCGACAATCTGCGGAAGGGGGCGGCGCTCAACGCCATTCAGATTGCCGAATGTCTGATCAACCGCAAACTGATCACCGCCAAGCAAAGGGCGGCTTAAGCCGCGGTCGTCAGGCATCGTCGGCAGTTAGGCGCACGGACAGGGGTACGATGTGAGCAAAGCCGCCAGCTTGAGGCTGCGAGTCGAAATGGTGCTCAAGCAATGACCGTCCGCCCTCGCCGCAGTGCGCTTTACATGCCCGGATCGAATGCGCGCGCGTTGGAAAAGGCGCGTGATCTGCCGGCCGACGCCCTGATCCTCGATCTCGAGGACGCGGTCGCGCCCGAGGCCAAGGCGGCGGCGCGACAGCAAATCGTCAAAGCGCTACAGAAGGGATTCGGCGATCGCGACGTGATGGTGCGCATCAATGGGCTCGACACGCGCTGGTGGGTCGACGATCTGAGCGTCATCGCACCGGCCGTGCCCGATGCGTTGCTCATACCCAAAATATCGAATCCCGGTCAGTTGCAGGATTTGGCGGCCCGTATCGTCGATATGGGCACCGACCCGCATATCCGGGTCTGGGCGATGATGGAGACGCCGCTGGCGATGCTCAACGTCGCCGAGATCGCCGCGTCAGCGCTCGACTCGGAGACCAGGCTTGCCGGCTTTGTCATGGGCACCAACGACCTCGCAAAGGATACCCGCGCCCGCATCGTGCCCGGCCGCGCGCCGATGCTGCCGTGGCTCATGAACTGCGTCGCCGCCGCGCGTGCCTATAATCTTGAAATTCTCGATGGGGTCTATAACGACCTTGGCAACGAGAAAGGCTTTATCGAGGAGTGCCGGCAGGCGCGCGACCTCGGCTTCGACGGCAAGACGCTGATCCATCCGCGGCAGATCGAGCCGTGCAATGCCGTATTCTCGCCGGAGCCGGAGGAGGTCGCGGCGGCGCGAAAAATCATCGCGGTATTCGACCAGCCGGAGAACGAGAACAAAGGCGTCGTTCAGATCGACGGTCGCATGGTCGAGCGTCTGCATGCCGAAATGGCGCGCCGCACGGTAGCTATCGCCGATGCCATTGGGCAAAAACAAAACGCCGAGCCGCAAAGACATCCAGCCGACGAGGACGAGAAAGTCAAAGCCGTCGGCTCTTGAGCCGCGCTTCCGGGTCATCTTGAAGATGTGGCCTCCGGCGCGATCGAGCGTCGCCGCAATGGATATGGCCAGACCGGCGCGCCATCGCAGCGGAGTACAATAAACGGATGATCGCTCTGACCGGTCTGTCTGCCGCAAGGCGGCTGACGCGCGATGCTCTGCTGCTCTGCTTCTCCGCGTTTTTCGCGGATCTCGGCTATCAGGGAGTGGCGGCGCTGTTTCCGCTCTACATCGTTTTTACGCTTCATGCGCCGGTTTATTGGTATGGCATCATCACCGCGGTCGCTTTTGGCGCGGGCTCATTCTTCGCCTATGTCGGAGGATTGGCGGGCGACCGATTCGACAAGAAGTATATCTCCATCGCAGGCAATACTTTCATTCCTCTGATGGCGTTCTGTGGCCTTGCGCATGCGCTATGGCTCTCGGCACTGCTTTTCATTCTCGGCTGGTGGGCGCGCTACTTCCGCACTCCGGCGCGGCGCGCACTGCTTGTGCACGTGACGCCGGCGCAGGATCGCGGATTGGCGTTCGGCGTTCTGCACGGGCTCGATATTGCAGGAGGGATGTTTTCCGCGCTTCTTGCACTACTGTTCATCGCCCTGCATATCTCCGTTGGCACGATCATGCTGTATGCGGCGGCGCCGCTCGTCGTCTCGACCGGCATCCTGTTCTTCGTCCGGCGCACGGCGCTGTATCCCGAAGAGACTCCGTTGCAACAGCGGAGTCGGTACGCCCCGTCGGAATCCGACGATCGCACCCTGCTCATCTTCCTCTTGATCTCGGCGACGCTCTACGGCTTCAGCTTCTACAATCTTGGTTTTCCCATCCTCACGGCGACGAACGGCAGCGCTACGACGTCGGGATACGAGCTCGGCGTGCTGGCGTTCGTCGTCTATCTCGGAATCTCGGCAGTCAGCGGATACGTGCTCGGCGCCTGGCGGTTTTCGCCGCTCCGCTCGCTATGGCTCGTGGGCTACTTGCCCTCCGCGCTTGGCTCGGGCCTGGTCGGTCTCAGCGCACTGCTTCATATGCAGGCGCTGGCCTTCTACCTTTTCATCGTGGTGCTGGGCTTCGGCATGGGCGCGGTGGAAACCTTCGAGCCGACCCTGGTGTCTTCGCTTGTCGGATCGACGACGCTGTCGCGCAGCATGGGATTTCTGTCGGTTTCGCGCAGCATCGGACAGTTTCTCTCCAATCTCATCATGGGTCTGCTCTTTTCAATCAGCCGATCGGCTCCTTATTTCTACGCGTTCGCTTCAGCCATCCTTGCAACGATCGTGCTCGGTATGGCCGACATGCGCCGCGCGCAGGCACGCCGGTCCGACGCGGGATAGCGTTGGCTGGTCTGGCGCAATGACGGTGCCGCTCATCGACCGCGGAACACGCATACTCGCGCTAGTTTTTGAGCCGATAGCCGGTCTTGAAGAACCACCACACGATGGTCAGGCAAATCGCCATGAATAAAAGCGTCATCGCCAGGCTCAGCTCTACGTCCACGTCAGCGATGCCGAAGAAGCTCCAGCGGAATCCGCTGATCAAATAGACGAGCGGGTTGAACAGCGTCACCGTCCGCCAGAACGGCGGCAGCACGCTGGTCGGATAAAACGTGCCGCCGAGGAACGTCAGCGGCGTAAGGAAGAGGAGCGGCACGATCTGCAGCTTTTCGAAGCTGCTGGCCCAGAGCCCGAGAATGAAGCCGAACAGGCTGAAGCTCACGGCGGTCAGAATGAGGAACGCCAGCATCCAGGCCGGATGGTCGACGTGGAGCGGCACGAACAGGCCGGAGGTCAAAAGGATGATGCCGCCGAGCACGACTGACTTGGTCGCCGCCGCGCCCACGTAGCCGAGGACGATCTCGAACGACGACACCGGTGCCGAAAGCAGTTCGTAGATTGTGCCGACGAAGCGCGGGAAATAGATGCCGAACGCAGCGTTGGTCACGCTCTGGGTGAGCAGCGTCAGCATGATCAGCCCGGGCACGATGAAGGAGCCGTAGCTGACGCCTTGGATCTGGGTGATGCGGGTGCCGATCGCGGCGCCGAAGACGATGAAATAAAGCGAGGTCGAGATCACCGGCGAGACGATGCTTTGGAACAGGGTGCGGCCGGTCCGCGCCATCTCGTAGATGTAGATAGCGCGCACGCCATAAATATTCATCGCCAAGCTCATGACTTTTGCCTCACCAGGCCTACGAAAATATCCTCCAGCGAACTTTGCGTTGTGCGCAAATCCTTGAACTTGATGCCGGCATTGCGGACATCGTCGAGCAGCGCGGTGATGCCGGTGCGCTCGGCTCCGGTATCGTAAGTGTAGATCAGCGCACGGCCATCGGGCGCCAGCGCGAGATTGTAGGCGGCAAGAGTTGCCGGCACGGCATTGAGGCGGTCGCGCAGCTCCAGCGTCAATTGCTTGCGGCCGAGCTGGCGCATCAGCTCGATCTTGTCCTCGACCAGGATGATCTCGCCCTTGTTGATGACGCCGACGCGGTCGGCCATCTCCTCCGCCTCTTCGATGTAATGCGTAGTGAGGATGATGGTCACTCCGGAGGCGCGCAACGAGCGCACGAGCTGCCACATGTCCTTGCGCAACTCGACGTCGACGCCGGCGGTCGGCTCGTCGAGGAAAAGGATCTGCGGCTCGTGCGCCAGCGCCTTGGCAATGAGCAAACGGCGCTTCATGCCGCCGGACAGTGTCACGATCCTCGACTCCCGCTTGTCCCACAGCGACAGCTCCTTGAGCACCTTTTCGATATGGCCGGGGTTCGCCGGCTTGCCGAACAGGCCGCGAGAAAAGCGCATGGTGGCGGGCGGCGTCTCGAACGCGTCGGTCGTCAATTCTTGCGGCACCAGACCGATCATCGCTCGTGACGCGCGGTAATCGGCAATGATGTCGTGGCCGTCGACGGTCACTGAACCGCTGGAGGGCTTCACGATGCCGCAAATGATGTTGATCAGCGTCGTCTTGCCGGCGCCGTTCGGCCCGAGCAGCGCGAAGATCTCGCCGTGGCGGATTTTGAGGTTGATGTCTTTGAGCGCCTGAAAACCGGTGGCGTAGGTCTTGTACAGATGCGACACGGAAATGGCGGGTTTTGCGTCTGTTGCTGTCACGGGGGGCGCGGCGCGTTGAGACAGGGCGACCGGCCTAGTATCTTGTTCGAGCATGATCCTCTCCGGCTGGCTTCGGTCTCCGCTGTTGCGGGGACGAGCGAACGACGGGGAAATGGGATCGCTCAGACCCAGGGCCGCGACGCCTTGGCCTTTTCCTCGAAACTCTCGATCTTGTCGTTCTTGACCATGGTCAGGCCGATGTCATCGAGGCCTTCGAGCAAACATTTCTTGCGGTGCGGGTCGATGTCGAATTTGACCATGCCGCCGTCGGGGCCGCGGATTTCCTGCCTCTCGAGATCGATGGACAGCGTCGCATTGGCGCCACGGTCGGCGTCGTCGAACAGCTTTTCCAGGTCCTCCGGCGACACCTTGACCGGCAGCACGCCGTTCTTGAAACAGTTGTTGTAGAAAATGTCGCCGAACGAGGTCGAGATCACGCAGGTGATGCCGAAATCCATGAGCGCCCACGGCGCGTGCTCGCGCGAGGAGCCGCAGCCGAAATTGTCGCCGGCGACGAGAATCTTCGCCTTGCGATACGCTGGCTTGTTGAGCACGAAGTCGGGGTTCTCGCTGCCGTCGTCGCGATAGCGCTTTTCCGCGAACAAACCCTTGCCGAGGCCGGTGCGCTTGATCGTCTTCAAATATTGCTTGGGAATGATCATGTCGGTGTCGACATTGATCATTTTCAGGGGCGCTGCGACGCCTTCGAGCACGGTAAACTTGTCCATCGAGCGGATCCTTGACCCTGCGAATGCCTTGTCATGACGGCTCGATATGCGCCGGTCAAGCCCGACGCATGGGCCGCAGCGGTTCGGCGCTTCTGGGGCAGCGCCCCTCATGGTATATTGCGTCATCATCGCCAGCGGACTTGACGGGAGACAAACATGTCAATGCTAGCTGAACGGACCCAGGCGATTTCGGTCACCAAGCTGCATCCGCTCATCGGCGCGGAAATCCGCGGCATCGATCTCAGCCGACCGCTTGACGCGGAGACATTGCGGCAGGTCAAGGACGCCTGGCACCAACATACCGTCCTGTTGTTTCGCGGCCAGAATCTATCCGAGGACGACCAGCGCCGGTTCGCGTCCTATTTCGGGCCTGTCGCCAAGCGGGTGCCGCCCAAGCCGGGCGCGAAGGGCACCTCCGACTCGCCGGATTGGGACGACATGATGATGGTGAGCGATCAGGTCGATGCCAACGGCAAGCCGATCGGCTCGCTCGGCCACGGCGAGATGTGGTTTCACACCGACAAGTGCTACCACCGCCGCCCGCACCGGGCGTCGTTCCTCTACGGCATCGACATCCCGTCCGAGGGCGGTCATACGAAGTTTTCGAGCATGTACGCCGCCTATGACAGACTGCCTGCCGACCTGAAACGACGGCTCGACGGCGTGATGGTGATTCAAGGCCAGCAATACGGTGTCGGCCGCCGCATCGATCTGACGCTGCCGCTGGAAAGCACCCATCACTGCCGGCAGCCGATCTTCGTCACCAATCCCGGCTCCGGGCGCAAGGCGCTATACGTCGCCAGCCAGAACTCGATGTGGATCGAAGGCATGGACCGCGACGAAAGCGAGGCGCTGCTGCTAAAGCTGTTCGACATCGCCGAGGATCCGTCGATCGTCTACGAGCACGTCTGGCGGCCCGGCGACCTCATCATGTGGGACAATCTCGCCTGCCTGCATGCGCGCACCGACTGGCCGACCGAGCAGCGCCGCACGCTGCGCCGCTGCACCGTCGAAGGGGAGGCGCTTTATTAGAGCATGGCGGGACTTGCACAGAACAGCGGAGGGTAGGGATTGGCGATGGAGACAATGCGCCTTCTTCTGGCTGTAGCAATCGTCGTCCAGCTTGCAATTTTTGACATGGCGCAACCCGCATCGGCAGCGCGCACATGGAAGGATTGGCAGAATTCCGGTTTTTGCCCTGCCGGAACATGCAATCGGTTGGGCGGGCTCAGGGCCGCCAACGTCAGATTTTGCAGCGCCGCCAACTGCCGCCGCCATCCCCGCTAGAGCCTTTTCGGTTTTGATTCCATCAAAACCGAAAAGGCTCTAATGGCCGGCCAAGCGGTAGTCCAGGAATTCGGTCACCGGCAGGGGCAAACCCAGGAACGTCACCAGCTCGCTGGTCGTCATCGAAACCAGGATCGAACCGAGCACCGCCGTGAACGCGCCGACTAAGACGGCGATGTTCATCACTTCGTGGTCGCGGTTGATCAACTGCGACAGAAACAGCCGAAAGACCAAAGAGAGTTGGAGGATCGGCGTGACCACCATCAGCGGCGCTATTGCAAGCGAAGCGTAGACCAAAGCCTGAGATATCGCGACCAGCACGGCCGCGGCGAAAAACCAGGGCAAGTTCTCGAGCTTCATGCCTTTGATGTCTTGCCAGGAGCCGGGCTTGAGCAGCGCAACGGAGAACACCACCATCGCCGCTGCATAGGCAAGACATCCACCCGCCACCGTACTCACGCCGGGCGCATGCAGGAACGCTTGGCGGGCCATCAGCGGTGAACTGCCGTAACACGCCGCTGCGGCGAAGGCGAAGATGTACCCCGAGAACACCTGTGGCTTAAAAGCCGGCTTATGCTTGGTGTGCGGTTCCGCCAATCCGTTCTGTCGAGGACCGGTGAGGGTCGCTGCCGCCGCCGACAACGGCGCTGATGCCGGCTTCTTGGTCTTACCGGAATTGGCCTGGGTCGTGAAAGAGCCGCCCAGCATCAAAGCTGAGCCGATCGCCTGCAGCACGGTGAACCTCTCGTGCAACGTCACCACGGCCAGCATCATCGCGAAGGGCACCTGGAGCTGGATGACGGGAGCGGCGAGGTTGACCCCCATCAACTGATTGGACTTGTAATTGCAATAGCGGCCGATGACGAAATGGACGATTCCTTGACCGGCCAGCCAGGTGAGCGCCACGGTCGGGAATACCAGGACCTGATCCAACTCGCCGAAGCCGATCGCCATCAACAGGAAGGACAAGCCGCCGATCGGCACGGTCAATGCCATGCCTTGCAGCACGCTGCCGGTCACCACGCCCCGGCGCATCGTGACATTGTTGAGCGAGAAGGTGAACGCGCCGAGAGCCGCGTAAAGGACGCCGAGCAAGAGATTTCCTCGTCGGATAGTCGTCTGCTCGCGTGTCTACACCATGCCTTGATCCAACGGCTATGCGGATTCCGTGGGGAAGCTCGTTCAGCTTCTCCGGAGTCGGCTCACGTGTTCTCGCCTGCCTTGCGCAAAGATCGAGCAAGGGCAGCATATCGAGCCGGTCGCAGGCGCGGCATCAGGCGGGCGCTTGTTTCTCGTTTTTCGGCACCGCATCGAGTTTGGTCACCCAGGAGCGCGCCGACCGGAACCAATTTTGGCGTCGTGGGATCAACTGGTCGCGCTGACGCAAAATGCCGACCCGCACCGTGTAGGACGGCTGCACGCCGTCGCCCGGCGTCGTCGAGTAGATCGGCGAGCCGCATTTGCCGCAAAACGCCT
>JASHQI010000208.1 GCA_030037645.1 Xanthobacteraceae bacterium | reverse complement strand
CCAGCTCAGCGCGCGAGACCGTTCCTGGCCATGAATATCGTCGAGCCAATCCTGTTCCAGGCGAAATTCCAGCCGGAAGCGCCGGCGCTTTGCGCGCAGGGCCGCGATATCGTCAGCTACGCCAAGCTCGTCGCGCAGATGAACAGCGTCGCTTGCCGGGCGATGGCGTCAGGCCTCAAGCGCGGCGACATCGCGGCGCTGTCGATCGACGACCAACTGCTTCACGCAGCCGTCATTCTCGGCCTCACCCAAGCCGGGATCGTTCCCGTATCCGTGGCGATGCAAAAGCCGCCCGCAGGACTGAAGATCGACGCGGTGATTGCCAATACCGCCTATCCGTTCGCCACCGAGGCGCGGCATTTGCCTGTGGACGCGACTTGGATCGCAGGCGACAGAGCGCCGGTTCAAATAGCGCCGGCCGGCAGTGCGGCAGCAGATGAGGTTTGCCGGATCGTGCTGACCTCTGGGACCACCGGCACCCCGAGGGCGGTGGCGCTGACCCATGAGATCATAACGGTGAGAGCCGCCAGATTTGATTACTTGACCGGCAATCGGCTGCCGAAATTCTTGCGCGTTTTTATCGGCATCGGTCTGGCATCCTCGCTCGGATACTATTTTTTATCTTATATACTCGGGCGCGGCGGTACTCTTTTCTTCCAGGGGGAGAGCTTGGATAACACGCTGCGATCGTTCGAGATGTTTGGAATCGAGGGCATGCTTACCTCTCCCAGCACGCTCGCGCAGCTGTTAGGCGCCTGTGATCGATATCCGTCGATCGAGCTTCGCTTGGACTCAATCATCTCCGGAGGCAGCATGGTGCCGCAACCACTGTTCCAGCGAGCGGTCCCGCGCCTGTGTTCGAACCTCGTCTCTACCTATGGGGCGACGGAAACCGCGCTGGTCGCGACGGCGTCGATGCATCGAATTGCCCATATTCCCGGGGCGGTAGGCTATGTGGCACCGGGAGCTCGAATCGAAATCGTCGATGAGAACGATTGCCCCGTCTCAGCCGGTACCGAGGGAATCGTGCGTGTGCGCAGCGAATTCGGCGTCGATCGTTACATCGACGATCCGATCGAATCGGCAAAAGTGTTCCGCAACGACTGGTTCTATCCGGGCGACCTCGGGTCGCTTTCGGCGGACAACCTCCTCATCATCTCGGGTCGCGAATATGACGTCTTGAACGTCGGGGGCGCGAAGCTCGCCGCTGAAAGGCTCGAAGCCATACTGGCGTCGTTCCAGGGCATCAGCGAGGCTGCGGTTTTTGTCGCTACCAGTCCGCGCGGCGTCGATGAAGTGTGGGCGGCGATCGTTTGCCGGGAAAAATTCGATCCCGAACTTCTGCGGGCGCATTGCCGACGGCAAATCGCCAGCCACTTCGTGCCGGATCACCTTGTCACGTTCGAAGCGCTGCCCATCACCGCCACAGGAAAGGTTGACCGGCAACGGCTTAAACAAACTATCATGGCCTCTGCGCAGTCTTGACAAGCCCGCGAGTGTCCAACCGCCGAACATGAACATCGTCGAGCCGATCCTCTTCCATGCCAGGAATCAGCCGGAGGCGCCCGCGCTTTGCACTCCGGGCAACGACGTCGTCACCTATGCGACGCTGGCCGCGCAGATGAACAATGTCGCGCGGCGCGCCATCTCCGTCGGCCTCAGACGCGGCAGCATCGTCGCCCTATCGATCCCCGACCAACTTACCCATTCGGTGGTCATTCTCGGCCTGACACAGGTGGGGATCATCCCGGTGTCGGTTGGAATGCGAAAATCGCCTGCCGGATTGAAGATCGACGCCGTGCTCAGCACCACCAACTATCCGTTCGCCCCGCCGGCGCAGCACCATCCGCTCGATCTCACCTGGATCATGGGCGACGGCAGACCGGTCGAGACATCAAGGGACTCCGCGTCGGAAAGCGACGAGATTTGCCGCATCATGCTGACCACCGGCACCACCGGAGAGTCGAAAGCCGTGGCGCTGACTCATAGATTGGCCATGGTGCGAAATGCGCGATACCAATTTTTGCAAGGAAGCCACCTGCCGGCGTGTTCGCGTATTTTCCTCGACATCGGAGTGGCCACCGCGGTCGGCTATTATTTTTTGACGTACTTTCTCGGCCGCGGCGGCACCCTGTTCTTTCGCGGCGACAACATAGAGAAAGCGTTGCGCTCGTTCGGTACGTTGCGCATCCAGGTCATGCAGACCTGGACGGGCAACCTTGCCCATCTGCTCGAAATCTGCGATCGCGACCCGTCTTGCGCGTTTCATCTTGATACCATCTTTTGCGGTGGCAACGTGCTGTCACAGACGATGTATGATCGGGTGCGGTCGCGGCTGTGTTCGCATATGCTGTGCCGCTATGGCGCGACCGAGACCGGCACCACTGCGGCGGCGCCCGCAGAGCACATCACCCACATACCCGGCGCGGTGGGTTATGTGGTCCCCGGCGCCACCGTCGAAATCGTCGATGAATCGGATCGCCGCCTGCCGATTGGCAGCGAAGGAATCGTCCGCATCGCCAGCGAAGTCGCGGTTGACCGCTACATCGACGACCCGGTCGCGTCGGCGAAGTGCTTCCGCAACGGCTGGTTCTACCCGGGCGATCTGGGTTCGCTGACTGAGGACAATCTGCTGATCATCTCCGGCCGCGTGAACAGTGTCCTGAATGTCGGCGGCGGCAAGATAGCAGCGGAAAAGCTTGAGGCCGTTATCGCCGCTTTCGACGGCGTGAGCCAAGCCGCGGTGGTGGTCGTTGAGAGCGAAAACGGCAACGACGAGGTCTGGGCCGCTATCGTGCACAGCGAGAAGATCGATGCCGAGAGCCTGATTGCGCACTGCCGGAAGCGCATGCCGCCGGCGTTTGTGCCGAAGCGCGTCGTCATGCTCGATGAACTGCCGCTCAACGCCACTGGCAAAGTCGACCGCCAGGATCTCAAGGAAATGCTGCTGAAAGCCGCACCCGCGTAACCCGCCTTCACTCGAACGACGCCGTGGCGCGCCGCAGCTTCTTGAGGCCGGCGCGACGCTTCTTGCCTTCGATGCGGCGTTCGCGCGACGCCGCGGTCGGCCGGGTCGGCCGCCGCTTGACCGGCGCGACCGCCGCCTGGCGGATCAGTTCGATCAGGCGATCGAGCGCGTCGCCGCGATTGCGCGCCTGAGTGCGATGGCGCTGCGCGGTGATGACGAGCACCCCTTCGCGCGTCAGTCTGTTGCCGGCGAGCCGCTCCAGCCGCATGCGGACGTCGTCCGGCAGCGACGGCGAGTGCCGCGCATCGAAGCGAAGCTGCACGGCGGTCGAGAGCTTGTTGACGTTTTGGCCGCCGGGCCCCGAAGCGCGCACGAAGCTTTCCTCGATCTCGCGCTCGTCGAGACTAATGCGGGAATTGACGCGGATCATGGCGGCCGCCCTCGTCGTGCCCCGCGATGCCGGCGCATCCGACAGCACTTGGTGCTGCGTTTATACGCGCAAAATCGTCCTGCTGTCGCTCAGCGCAACTCCCCAGAGTCCGGGCCGGCCATTCCGCGATCGCCGGCAAGCGGCATGGGGCGGGGCGCGCCGCTCAACGCGCCCGCGGTCGAGGCCAGGCCCTGCGGGTTGCCGACGACCGTGACCAGGAGGCCGTTGTCGAGCAGCCGCTTGGCGACGCGGCGTGCGTCATCGAGCGTCACCGCATTGATCATGTCCGGCCGGCGCTGGAAATAGTCGGTGCCGAGATGATCGAGCTGCAACTGCAGAAGCATCGCGGCGATCTTGCTCGAAGTATCGAGACTGAGCACGAACGAGCTGTCGAGATAGGCCTTGGCCTTGGCGAGTTCGTCGGCCGTCGGGCCATTTTCGGCCAGCCGATGAATCTCCTTCTTGATCAAATCGACGGTCTCGCCGGTGCGGTCGGCGCGCGTCGCGGTCGCGCCGAGGAACAGCGCGGCATGATCGAGCCAAACCAAGCGGTCGTAGACCGAGTAGACGAGCCCGCGCTTCTCGCGCACCTCTTGGTAGAGCCGCGAGGTATAGGCGTCGCCGCCGAGAATGCTGTTGACGATGTAGGCGGCCATGAAATCCGGATCATTGCGCGCAATGCCGGGACCGCCGAATTCCACGACCGATTGCGGCACGTCGAGGCTGACCGTGATTTGGCGGCCCAGACCCTGCGGTGTCGCGGCCGCGATCGGATTGAGCTCGGCCTTCGCCGGCAGCGCGCCGAATACATGGTCCAGCATCGTCTCGGCCGTATCGGCGTC
>JASHQI010000029.1 GCA_030037645.1 Xanthobacteraceae bacterium | reverse complement strand
CATGGAAGCGATCGGCGTGGACCGCATCTTGTTCTCGAGCGACTATCCGCACTGGGATTTCGACGATCCGCTGGTCGTGGTGCCGCAAAAGCTCGGGGACGAGCGCCGCAGGCAGATATTCTCCGGCAACGCACGCGCGCTTTACGGATTTGCCTAACCCAGGCTGACGGTAAGGCGTCCGTCGGATCGGGACTATTCCAACCTGGTTCAGCCGCGCCCCTGTTCATAGATGTAGCGGGAGGTGCCCCGAGAACGTGCAAGCCCTTGCGCCGGTCCCCCGGTGTGCTATCGCCGAGCTTCGGGGACGCGGGGCGCGCGGATTGCCCCGTTTGGCGAGGAGCGAGTCATGTCGGTAACCCACAAGGCAACGGCGACGGACGAGGATTTCTTCTCCGCAACGCTTGGCGAGAGCGACCCCGAGATCGCCGACGCCATTGGGCTTGAGCTCGGCCGGCAACGCGACGAAATCGAGCTTATCGCGTCGGAGAATATCGTCAGTCGCGCTGTTCTCGAAGCGCAAGGCTCGGTGCTCACCAACAAATATGCCGAGGGTTTGCCGGGCAAGCGCTATTACGGCGGTTGCCAATTCGTCGATATTGCCGAACGGCTCGCCATCGAGCGGGCGACACGGCTGTTTGGCTGCGGTTTCGCCAACGTCCAGCCGCATTCGGGCGCGTCGGCGAATGCCGAAGTGTTCATGGCCCTGATGCAGCCCGGCGACACCTTCATGGGGCTGAATCTTGCCGCCGGCGGCCATCTCACTCACGGCTCGCCGGTCAACCTGTCGGGCAAGTGGTTCAAGGTCGTGCCCTATGGCGTGCGCCGCGACGACCACCTCATCGACATGTCGGAAGTCGAGAAGCTCGCCAAGGAGCATCGGCCGAAACTCATCATAGCCGGGGGCTCGGCCTATCCGCGGATCATCGACTTTCGCCGCTTCCGCGAGATCGCCGATCAAGTCGGCGCTTATCTCATGGTGGATATGGCGCATTTCGCCGGGCTCGTGGCCGGCGGTGTCCACCCCAGCCCGTTTCCGCATGCGCACGTCGTGACGACGACGACGCACAAGACGCTGCGCGGCCCGCGCGGCGGCGCTATTCTCACCAACGGCGAGGAATTGGCGAAGAAGCTGAATTCAGCCGTGTTCCCGGGCATGCAGGGCGGTCCGCTCATGCACGTGATCGCGGCGAAAGCGGTGGCGTTCGGCGAGGCGTTGCGGCCGTCCTTTCGACTTTACGCCAAGAGCGTGGTGGAGAATGCGAAAGCCCTTGCTGAAACGCTCAAGGCCCGCGGCCTTGATATCGTCTCCGGCGGCACCGACACGCATCTCATGCTGGTCGACCTGCGCAAGAAGCGCCTGACCGGAAAGGTGGCTGAAACCGCGCTCGGGCGCGCCCACATCACCTGCAACAAAAACGGCATTCCGTTCGACCCGGAAAAGCCCACAGTCACGTCTGGCGTGCGCCTCGGCACGCCGGCGGGCACAACGCGAGGCTTCGGTATCGCCGAATTCCGCCAGGTCGGCGAGATGATTGCCGAGGTGCTCGATGCTCTTGCGCAGAAGGGCGCCGACGCCGACGCGCACGCCGAGGCAAGCGTGCGCGAAAAGGTCAGGCGGCTGGTTGGCCGGTTCCCGATCTATGGGGGTTAGGTATGCGTTGTCCGAGTTGTGCAAGCCTCGATACCCAAGTGAAGGATTCGCGGCCCACGGAAGATTCGTCGGTCATCCGCCGCCGGCGCGTGTGCCTGTCGTGCAATTTCCGATTCACCACCTTCGAGCGGGTCCAGCTCCGCGAGCTGACCGTGATCAAGCGCAACGGCCGGCGCGTGCCGTTCGACCGCGACAAGCTGCTGCGCTCGGTTGAGATCGCGCTGCGCAAACGGCCCGTGCAGGCCGAGCGTGTCGACCAGATGGTGTCAAAAATCGTCCGCGAGCTTGAGAGCCTGGGCGAGAGCGAGGTGTCCTCCGAGACGATCGGCGAAAGCGTGATGGCGCACCTGCGCGAGCTCGATGACGTCGCCTATGTGCGCTTCGCCTCGGTCTATCGCAATTTCCGCGAAGCCAAGGATTTCGAAACTGCACTCGCCGAATTGTCGAGCGATGAGGCCGCGGAGATTGCGCGCAAGTGAGCGAGAGCGCAGATGACCGAACGCACGACCGCCGTTTCATGGCGCTGGCGCTGGCGCTCGGCCGGCGCGGGCTCGGCCGTACTTGGCCGAATCCGGCGGTTGGCGCGGTCATCGTCAGGGATGGCGTGATTATCGGCCGCGGCTGGACTCAGCCCGGCGGTCGCCCGCACGCCGAAATCGAGGCGCTGCGGCGCACCGGGGCCGCCGCCCGTAGCGCCACACTCTATGTGACGCTCGAGCCCTGTTCTCATGACGGCAAGTCGCCGCCCTGCGCCGACGCAGCCATTGCCGCGGGCCTGACGCGCGTCGTCTCGGCGATGGAGGATCCCAATCCGCGCGTATCGGGGCGTGGCCACGCGCGATTGCGCGCCGCCGGTATCGCAGTCGATGTTGGCCTCGGCGCCGACGCGGCGCGCCACGATCACGCCGGCCACATCAGGCGCATGGTCGACGGTCGGCCCCATGTCATGTTGAAGCTCGCAGTCTCGGCCGACGGCAAAGCCGGTGCAGCCGGACCAAGGCCGCTGTCGATCACCGGCGAAGCGACGCGCGACCGCGTCCATCTCATGCGGGCACAGAGCGACGCCATCATGATCGGCATCGGGACGGCGCTCGCGGACGATCCGATGTTGACGTGCCGGTTGCCCGGTATGGCGCCAAACTCGCCGGTTCGTGTCGTGCTCGATCGTGCGCTTCGCCTGCCGCTTGCCTCGCGCTTGGTGCAGAGCGCGCAGGCGGTCCCGGTGTGGGTCGTCGCCGGCCAGGATGCTTCGCAAGCGGCCGAGCAAGCCTTACGGGCGCAGCACGTCGAGGTTTTGCGCGTCGAGACGGCCGCCAACCGTCTCGATCTTCCGGCCGTGCTTCAATTGCTTGCAACGCGTGGGATCAGCCGGTTGATGGTCGAAGGCGGCCCGACGCTCGCGGCGGCGCTGATTGCGGCCGACTTGGTCGACGAGGCCGTCCTGTTCCATTCACCCAAGATCGTCGGTGCCGCCGGGATCGACGCACTCAACGGCATGTCGATTGCCGAACTGACGCGGCGATTGGCGCCGGTCATGACCGAGGCCGTCGGCAACGACCGGCACGAGATTTACGAGCGCAGGTGAGAGGTCATGTTCACCGGTATTGTCAATGATTCAGGTGAAGTTCTTGAAGTTCATGAGAAGGCCGAAGGCCTGCGTCGCCTGACCATTGCTTGCGGCTACGATCCGGAAACGATCGCAATTGGCGCTTCGATCGCTTGTTCCGGCATATGCCTCACCGTGGTCCGATGCGGACGGAGCGGCAACCGCGCCTCTTTCGATGTCGATGCCGCCGCCGAAACGTTGCACATGACCACGGCCGGAGATTGGCGGCGCGGCACGCGCCTTAATCTCGAACGGTCGCTGCGTCTTGGCGACGAGCTTGGCGGTCACACGGTGAGCGGCCACGTTGATGGCGTTGCCGAGCTTGCCGCCCGCGAGGATCTGCCCGATATGGCGCGGCTGACATTGCGGGCGCCGGCGGCGCTTGCCCGCTTCATCGCGCCAAAAGGGTCAGTTGCGCTCGATGGCGTCTCGCTCACGGTTAACGAGGTCAAAGGCGGCGCATTTTCTGTTTTGATCATCCCGCACACACTGCACGTGACCACGTTCGGAACGCTGACGGCTGGGTCGCGCTTGAACATTGAGGTTGACTTGATGGCGCGCTATGCGGCGCGGCTCATGGACACGGCAGTGCCGCATTGAACGCGTGCTTGTTCGCATTCCCGCCGCTTGCTACGACCACAGGCAAAGCGAGGGTTGCAATGGCCGGGCCGCGGCGAAGCAAACGTGATGGAAACGCTGGCAAAGGGGCGCGCATCCTCGTCGTCGAGGCGCGCTTCTACGACGATATCGCCGATGCGCTGCTTGCCGGCGCGATGAAGGCGCTGAAGGGGGCGAACGCGCAGGTCGATTGCATCAGCGTGCCCGGATCGCTCGAAATCCCGACCGCCATCGCCATCGCCGCCGACGCGGCACAGCGGCGGCGACGCCCCTACGACGGCGCAGTTGCGCTTGGCTGCGTAATCCGGGGCGACACCATCCATTTCGAAATTGTCTCGCATCTATCCGCGCGCGGGCTGATGGAGGTCTCTGTGGCGCGCCGGTTGCCCATCGGCAATGGTATCATCACGGTGGAGACCGAAGCGCAGGCCTGGGCGCGCGCCCGCGTCGAGGAACAAGACAAGGGCGGTGACGCCGCGCGCGCCGCGCTGGCGCTTATCGGAATCAAGCAACGGCTCGGGACGTGACATGCCGGGCAGCAAGGCAAAAGACGCGCGCAAGGCCAACAAGCGTGGCGCGGCGCGCCTTGCCGCGGTGCAGGCCCTTTATCAGATGGATCTTGCCGGCACCGGCTTGAACGAGATCATGGCCGAGTTCGAGAGCCATTGGCTCGGCAGCGAGGTCGAGGGCGCACAATACTGGCCGGCAGAGGTCGCCTACTTCCGCGATATCGTCGGCGGCGTCGTGCGTGAGCAAAGCAAGCTCGACCCGCAGATCGACGCGGCGCTGGCGCGCGGCTGGCCGCTCAAGCGCATCGAGGCGGTGCTGCGCGCGGTGCTTCGCGCCGGCGCCTATGAGCTCGCTTGCCGGGCCGATGTGCCGGCGCGGGTCGTGATGTCGGAATACGTGGATGTCGCCGGCGCCTTTGTCGACGAGAAGGAGACCGGCATGGTCAACGCCGTGCTCGATCAACTCGCGCACCAAATGCGTGCTGCCGAATTCGCCGGCGGATGAGCGATGTCCCGGCCCGACGATACGATGTCAGCCGAAGATCGTTTGATCGCAAAATATTTTCGCCCTTTGGCTACCGATCCCGGCGCCTTCGGCCTGATCGATGATGCTGCGGTTGTGACGCCGGCGCCAGGCCGCGATGTCGTGCTGACGACCGACGGGGTCATCGCGGGCGTGCACTTTTTTCCAAGCGATCCACCGGGCGGCATCGGCCGCAAGGCGTTGCGTATGAATCTGTCCGACCTTGCCGCCAAGGGCGCGACGCCGCTCGGCTTTCTTGTTTCAGTGGCGTTGCCGGCCGGAACCGATGAGGCATGGATCGCCGCCTTTGCCGCGGGGCTTGGCGAGGATGCCAAGCGCTACGGCTGCCCGTTGCTCGGTGGCGACACCGATCGCACGCCGGGACCGACTTCCATCTCTATCGCCGCCTTCGGCACGGTGCCGCATGGCGCGATGGTGCGGCGCTCGACGGCCAAGCCGGGTGACGCCATCGTGGTGACCGGCACGATCGGCGACGCTGCGCTCGGCGTGCTGCTGCAGCGGGAGCAAAAGCTCGGTCCGCGCTTGGGACTATCGGACGCGATGGTTGCCTTTCTCATGCAACGTTATCTGTTGCCCGAGCCGCGCAACGCGCTGGCTGAAACCGTGCTGCACCATGCCTCGGCGGCGATGGATATATCCGATGGGCTCGCCGGCGACCTCGCCAAGCTGTGCCGAGCTTCCGGTGTTTCAGCCGAGATCGACGCGGGACGAGTGCCGCTGTCCGATGCCGCGCGCGCCGCGGCCGCAGCCGATCCGGCGCTTTTCGAAACCATACTGACGGGCGGCGACGACTATGAAATCGTTCTGACGCTGCACTCCGAAAGACTCCCATCCTTGCGCGCTGCCGCCAAGGCCGCTGGTGTCCCTGTGACCGAAATCGGTCGCATCGCCGCCGGGGAAGGTGCTCGGTTCCTTCGTGGGGGTCAGGCGATGACTTTCGCGAGGCCGTCGTACAGCCATTTTTAGCGCGGGCGCAGCGTCGCTATAATGGCCGTCCCAAGGAGTCCACTCCCATGCACGATACGACGGCTGTCGCCACGCCGCAGACACCCACGCCGCAGCCCAAACCGCGGGCCGGAAAGAACGCCAATCCGCGCTACGCAGCGCTCTATCGACATTATCCGACCATCGATTATTTGCGCCGCCGAGCGCGACAGCGCTTGCCGCATTTTGCCTTTGAATATTGTGACGGCGGGTCGGGCAAGGACGACGCCGGAATCAAGCGCAATTGGGCCGCGCTCGACGCCGTGGAACTGGTGCCGCGTTATGGCGTGATGCCTTCGCTGCCGCCGTGCGAGGTCGAGTTGTTCGGCTGCCGCTACGCCGCGCCGATCGGCATTGCGCCCATGGGCGGACCGGCCATGGTGTGGCCGGGCGCGGACATCTATCTCGCCCGCGCCGCGCAGCGCGCCCGCATTCCTTACACACTCGGCACCGTCGGCTCCGCCACCATCGAGCAGATCGCCGAGATTGCACCCGATGTATTCTGGTTCCAGCTCTATCGCGCGGCCAACAACGACCATGCCATCGGCTTCGATCTGGTGCGTCGTGCCCAGGCCGCCGGTTGCCGCGCCCTGGTGTTGACGATGGACGTTCCGGTGCGCACGACGCGCGCGCGTGAAGTCGTCGTCGGGCTCGGCGGCGCCTTCCATGTCGACTTCACGAAGCTGATGCAAATGATCATGTCGCCGGCTTGGACCATGGCGCTGCGCAAAAACGGTATTCCGCGCTTTTCCAATCTGCGCGCCTATGGTGGCGAGAACTTCTCGATCGCCGACATGGTCGCGTTCGCGCGCCGCGAAATGGGCGGCGCGTTCACCTGGGAGGAAGTCGCCAAATATCGCGACCGCTGGAAGGGAACACTGATCGTCAAAGGCATCATGCATCCGGCCGATGCGGAGAAGGCAGTATCGCTCGGCGTCGACGGCATGTTCGTGTCGAACCATGGCGGCCGACAGATCGAGGCACTACCGGCGCCGATCGATGTGTTGCCCGCCATCGTCAGGCAAGTCGGCAAGCGCGCAACGGTGATGTTGGATTCCGGCATCCGCAGCGGCACCGACGTGGTGCGCGCCTATGCGCTCGGCGCCGCCGCGGCATTTGCCGGCAAGGCCTTCCTCTGGGGCCTTGGTGCGCTCGGCGAGGAAGGTCCCGGACACGTCATCGATCTTCTCATCGAGGAGACGCAATCGGCGTTCGGGCAATTGGGCGCGCATGTGCCGGAAGAATCGCGCTCGGTCGTGATCCGCCACAAGGGCGCGCTGCAATTTTGACCTGCAAGGTCGTCCATGACTGCGCTCCCGCCTACGTTCGACCTGCGCATGCTCGCCGAGCTCGAGCGGAAGGTGTTGTGGCTGGCGAGCTGGACCATTCATCACGCCAACCATGTGCGTGAAAACAGCGACGGGCTGAAAGTCGGCGGCCATCAGGCGTCCTCCGCGTCGCTCGCGACCATCATGACCGCCCTATACTTTCACACGCTGCGGCCGGCGGACCGCGTCGCCGTGAAGCCGCATGCGGCGCCAAACTTTCACGCCATTCAATACCTGCTCGGGCGTCAAACGCGCGACAAACTCGAGCACTTTCGCGGCTATAAGGGCGCGCAATCCTATCCTTCGCGTACCAAGGATTCCGACGACATCGATTTCTCGACCGGGTCGGTGGGATTGGGCGTCGCGCAGACGCTTTTTTCCTCGCTCGCCCAGGATTACGTGCGCGCCCATGGCTGGGGACTCGATCGGCCGGAAGGTCGCATGATTGCGCTGCTCGGCGATGCCGAGCTCGATGAAGGCAATATTTTCGAGGCCATGCTCGAAGGCTGGAAGCAGGGGCTGCGCAATTGCTGGTGGATCGTCGATTACAACCGGCAAAGCCTGGACGCCGTAGTGCGCGAAGGACTGTGGCAACGATACGAAAGCCTGTTTCGCAATTTCGGCTGGGATGTCGTGGTCCTCAAATACGGCTCACTGCAGCAAGCGGCCTTCGCTGAGCCCGGCGGAGACATTTTGCGCCGCTGGATCGATCGCTGTCCGAACCAGCTTTATTCGGCGCTGGTGTTCCAGGGCGGCGCGGCGTGGCGCAAGCGGCTCAACGACGAGATCGGCGATCAAGGACCGGTGACGGCACTGATCGAACGGCGCAGCGATGATGATCTGGCCCGGCTGATGAATAATCTCGGCGGTCACGACCTCGCGTCAATCGTCGATGCCTTCGACCAGATCGATCACGATCGACCGGTTTGTTTCATTGCCTACACGATCAAAGGCTACGGTCTGCCGTTCGCCGGCCACAAGGACAACCATGCCGGGTTGATGACGCCGGCACAAATGGAGAGCTTTCGCGCGGCGATGAACATCCGGCCCGGTCACGAATGGGACCGGTTCGAAGGTTTGAGCGCGCCGGCGCAGGATATTGAGGCGTTTCTCGACCGCGTGCCGTTCGCCAGCGCCGGCGAGCGCCGCCTGCAAACCGCGCGGATCGAGGTGCCGGAGCAACTTGCGGTCGCGATCCAACCAAAGGCCTCGACGCAAAACGGTTTCGGAGCGTTGCTCAATGAGCTTGCGCGCGAGACGACGCCCCTCGCGGCGCGTATCGTCACGACATCTCCGGACGTGACCGTTTCGACCAATTTAGGCTCGTGGGTTAATCGCCGCGGACTGTTCGCGCGCGAAAGCTTGGCCGATACGTTCAAAAGCGAGCGCATACCATCGACGTTCAGTTGGGAATTCTCGCCCTCGGGCCAGCACATCGAACTCGGCATCGCCGAGATGAATTTGTTCGGCCTTTTGTCTGCGCTCGGTCTGTCGCACGCCATCAATGGCGAGCGGCTGCTGCCGATCGGCACGCTCTATGATCCGTTCATTGCCCGCGGGCTCGATGCTCTCAATTATGCCTGCTACCAGGATGCCCGTTTCATCCTGGTCGCCACGCCCTCTGGCATTACGCTCGCGCCCGAAGGTGGCGCCCATCAGTCCATTGCCGAGCCGCTGATCGGGATGGCGCAGGATGGCCTTGCCGCATTCGAGCCCGCATTCGTCGACGAATTGGCCGTCATTCTCGCCTTCTCGTTGGACTACATTCAACGTGACGGCGCCGGTGAACCGTCCGAGCGCAACTGGCTACGCGATGAGACGGGCGGCTCGGTCTATTTGCGTCTGTCCACGCGCCCGATCGAGCAGGTCAAACGGGACATGACGCCGGCGTTGCGCCAGGCCATCGTCGACGGCGCATATTGGCTGCGGGAGCCCGGACCGAATTGTCAGATCGTGGTGGCCTATGCGGGAGCCGTCGCACCCGAGGCGATCCAGGCGGTCGGACTGATGGCCGAGGACCGGCGCGATGTGGGCCTTCTTGCCGTCACCTCGGCCGACCGCCTCAACGCCGGCTGGACGGCAGCATGTCGTGCCCGGGAGCGCGGCTTGGTTCATGCCCGCTCCCATATTGAGCGCCTGTTCGCCGGGCTGCCCCGTCATTGCGGAATCGTTACCGTGGTCGACGGCCATCCGGCGACGTTGGCCTGGCTAGGTGCAGTGGACGGTCATCGCGTGCGGCCTCTGGGCGTCGAGCATTTCGGCCAGACCGGTTCCATCGAGGACCTCTATCGGCACTATGGCATCGACACCAATGCCGTCATTGCCGCCGCCGAAGCGATCGCGCCAGGCCGTCCCATCCGTCACCTCGGAGTGGCATGATTGCGGTGACGAATTGCAGTCGAAGCCATCGTCGACGTTGCGCCGCAGGGCATTTTGTGCAATGTCCGCGCCCACTTGCGCAGAAGCGCGTGCGGTCGCGCAGGACGCATTCCTTACGGGCCGGCGTCAACGTCTGGTCCCCCAAAGACAACCGGGGTCGTTGCAATGGAAACCTTATGGCTCATCGTTGCCTGTGGCGTGCTTGCGATCATCTACGCCATCTGGGCCACCCGGTCGGTCATGCAAGCCGATCCCGGCAGCGAGAAGATGCAGGAAATATCCGCCGCAGTGCGCGAGGGCGCGCAGGCCTATCTGCGGCGGCAATACAGCACGATCGCCGTCGTCGGTGTCGTGATCTTCCTGATCGTCGGTTATTTCCTCGGCTGGCTGGTCGCCGTCGGTTTTGCGGTTGGTTCGATCCTGTCCGGCTCGGCGGGTTTCATCGGCATGAACGTCTCGGTGCGCGCCAACGTCCGCACCGCCCAGGCGGCGATCGGCTCACTGGCTGGTGGACTTGAGCTCGCGTTCCGCGCCGGTGCGATTACCGGCCTCCTGGTCGCCGGGCTCGCACTTCTTGGCGTGACGCTCTATTTCGGTTTCCTGACCGGCACGCTGCACATGGCGCCGAACGATCGCGAGGTCATCGATTCCATGGTCGCGCTCGGGTTCGGCGCCTCGCTGATCTCGATCTTTGCTCGGCTTGGCGGCGGGATTTTCACCAAAGGCGCTGATGTCGGAGGCGATCTCGTCGGCAAAGTCGAAGCCGGCATTCCCGAAGACGATCCGCGCAATCCTGCCACCATCGCCGACAATGTCGGCGACAATGTCGGCGATTGCGCCGGAATGGCCGCGGACTTGTTCGAAACCTACGCCGTGACGACGGTCGCGACCATGGTCCTTGCCGCGATCTTCTTCAGTGCAGGGGGCGGCGATATCCTCATGCGGATGATGACCTTCCCGCTCGCCATCGGCGGCGTGTGCATCATCGCCTCGATCATCGGCACGTTCTTCGTGCGGCTCGGCGCCAGTCATTCGATCATGGGGGCGCTCTATAAAGGGATGCTCGCCACTGCGATCCTCTCGCTCGCCGGCATTGCCTTTGTCACGAATGAGCTGATTGGCTTTGGCCCGCTGCCGGGCGTCGACTACTCAGGCGAAACGCTGTTCATCTGCGGGATCGCCGGTTTGGTGGTGACCGGGCTGATCATCTGGATCACCGAGTATTACACCGGCACTAATTATCGTCCGGTGCGTTCGATCGCGCAGGCCTCGGTGACCGGCCACGGCACCAATGTGATCCAGGGCCTCGCGGTATCGCTCGAAGCGACGGCGTTGCCTGCGCTCGTGATCATCGCCGGCATCTTGGTCAGCTACAATCTTGCCGGTCTGTTCGGTATTGCCATCGCGGTGACCACGATGCTGGCGCTGGCCGGGATCGTCGTCGCGCTCGACGCTTTCGGACCGGTCACCGACAATGCTGGCGGCATCGCCGAGATGGCGGGGCTGCCGAAGGAGGTGCGCAAATCGACCGATGCGCTTGACGCCGTCGGCAATACCACGAAGGCGGTGACCAAGGGCTATGCGATCGGCTCCGCGGGGCTTGGCGCCTTGGTGTTGTTCGCCGCCTATAACCAAGACCTCAAATTCTTCATCGCCGGCGCCAGCCAGCATCCCTATTTCCAGGGCGTGGCGCCGGATTTTGCCCTCAGCAATCCGTACGTCGTGGCTGGGCTCCTGTTTGGCGGGCTGCTGCCCTACCTGTTCGGCGCTCTCGGTATGACTGCGGTGGGCCGCGCGGCTTCCTCGATTGTCGAGGAGGTGCGACGCCAGTTCCGCGAGCGGCCCGGTATCATGCAGGGGCGAGACAAGCCCGACTACGGGCGCGCGGTTGACATGCTGACGCGCGCCGCGATCAAGGAAATGATCGTACCGTCGCTGTTGCCCGTTCTCTCGCCGATCGTCGCCTATTTCATCGTCTATTTTGTCGCCGGTGGTGGCCCGCAGGGAAAATCCGCCGCCTTCTCGGCGCTCGGCGCCATGTTGCTCGGCGTCATCGTGACAGGTTTATTCGTTGCCATCTCGATGACTTCGGGCGGGGGAGCCTGGGACAACGCCAAGAAGTACATCGAAGACGGTCATTACGGCGGCAAAGGTTCCGATGCGCACAAGGCAGCCGTGACGGGGGATACTGTCGGCGATCCGTATAAGGATACTGCCGGTCCTGCCGTCAATCCCATGATCAAGATCACGAATATCGTGGCGCTTCTGCTGCTCGCTGTCTTGGCGCATTAGAGCATGATCCCGAAAAGTGGAAACCGG
>JASHQI010000207.1 GCA_030037645.1 Xanthobacteraceae bacterium | reverse complement strand
GCTTCCTCACTCAGCAGAATTTCGGCCTAGATGTTGCGGTCTTTCCCAGGATGTTTTTGCCGAGTGCTTCGCCAAATGTCGGCGATCAGCACGCCTCCTACTTGCTTCCCATTTGGCTGGAGAAGGATTGGGGACCGTGGTCGGCGTTCGGCGGCGGGGGCTGTGAACTCAATCGGGGAGGTGATTCGCAGAATTTTTGCGAGGCCGGGTTGGTCGTGACCAATCAGATTAAATCCGACCTTCAAGTCGGCTTGGAAATCTTTCATCAGACCTCGGACACGATCGGCGGTCAGGACATGACGTCGATCGGCACCGGCGCGCGTTACGATCTCAACGCGCACTTTCATCTGCTCGGCTACGTCGGACGCGGCATAGAGAACGCCAACGAGACGGACCGCCTCAATTGGTACACGTCGATCCTTTTCACGTTCTGACGGAGTGCAGTGATCATTCCCTCCTGTTATGCGCGTTCCACTCGCGCTCGAGATTGGCGATCAGCGCCGGACTAAAATGACAATAGGCCTGATCGCGCGCATAGGCGGAAAAGTATTGGCGAAAAATATCGAACGGCTCCTCGCCGATGCGGATAGCGCGGCGGTTCGACGTGGCGCTCACCGCACCGGAGCTGGTCAATCCGGCGATGACGCGCTCAAGCGCGCGATCCATGTCGGCCGGCGCGGCGATCTCGTCGCACATCAACCGGCCTTCGGCGCTATCACAGAGAAGCTTCCGCTCGTACTGGATGGCCTGCCGGGCGATGCGGTCGCCGGTAAAGCGCGGCATGCGCAAATTTGCAGCACCGGGAATGATTCCTTCCTTGCGCGCCGGCAGCGTCATGAAGGCATCGCTTGCTGCCAGCACATAATCCATCGTCAGCAAAATCTGGCAATGGCCACCGATGGCAAAGCCATCGAGCGCCGCGATCCAGGGCTTTTCGATGGCGACGCCATGGACATCATCCGGCAAAGCTTCAGGCCGCGCCACGCCACGGAAGAACTTATGAACGAAGCCGAGATCGCGCTTGAGAAACCACACGAATGGAATTTTTCCGTGATAAAGATGGGTGAGATTGATGCCGGCGCCGAATAGCCGGCGGCCGGCGTATTTCGGATGATCCACCGTGCCGCCGCGCAGTACCGCGATTTCGCTCGCAGGATCAAGGATGGCGAGATCGACGGCGATCTCCATGGCGTCAATAGTCGTGTTGTCTTCGGCATTGAGGAAGCGCGGATTCTTTGTCGTAACAAACGTCGCGCGGCCACGCCGCTCAACGATAACCTTGCCGAAATCGACAACGTCGGCTATCGGCCCCGCGCTGCGGATAATCTCCAGCCTATGCAGATGCTCCGCCGTCTCCGGCCGCGGCAGCAGCATGGCGTGGCATAGATGGCGGCCGGCTCTTTCGCTGGCGAGCACATGCGCCAGAAAAATGCCCTGATCGATCTCCAGACCATCCTTGTCGCGTTGCAGGAGATCGCTTTCGCCGGCAAGCTGCGCTGACGTCGGCGTCAGGCCTGGAACGGCCGAAGCGGCGGCAAAGACCAGATCTTCAAGCCGGATAAAGCGCGAACGATGATTTGTCAGCTCGTCATAGAGTTCCTGCGCATGCGCGGCGAGAAATCGTTCGCGATGATCGCGCGCGGCAGTCAATAGAAAGTGCGTTGCATCGGCCTCGGCACGACTGCGTTTGGGCTTATGCGGCATACGGCCGACAAGATCGGCGCATTTTTTCCAGAATTCCGAAAAGCGATTACGATCGTGCGTCAGGTCGGAGGTTTGCGGCGGTACGGCGGCGAGCCACTCAGCGATGGCTTTCTCATCAAAGCCGGCTGGCAGTAAGCTGCCTGCGGCCGTGGCGGCATCCAAACTCATCTGTTTTCTTTCCTGTAAGATCGCTCAGCTCTTCGGCCGGTGGTCGATGACCCGCTTAGCTTTGCCTTGCGAACGCTCGATCATTCCCGGCTCCAGCACGCGCACGGTGGCGCTGATGCCGATATAGGCCTTTATCAGGTTCTCGGCTTTTTGCTTGAGCACCGAATTTTCCTCAGCGCTCACTTTTCCATATAGCTCAGGCCGCATTTCGACAAGAACTTCGAGTTCGTCGAGGGTGTGTGGCCGACGAACTTCAAGGACATAATGGGGCGCAAGCAGCGGCTCTTTGCCGAGCACGGCCTCGACCTGCGAAGGAAACACATTGACGCCGCGAATGATCAGCATGTCATCGCTGCGACCCTTGACGCGCTCGATCCGCCGCATGGCGCGCGTCGTACCCGGGAGGAGCCGCGTCAAGTCGCGGGTGCGGTAGCGGATGACCGGCATCGCTTCCTTGGTGAGAGAGGTGAGCACGAGTTCGCCCGGCTCCCCGTCCGGCATGACGTTGCCGGTTTCGGGGTCGACGATTTCCGGAAAAAAATGATCCTCCCAGACGGTCAGGCCACCCTGCGTTTCCGGGCATTCCTGGGCGACACCGGGGCCGATCAGTTCCGACAGACCGTAGTGATCGAGCGCTTGCAACCCCGTGCGCCGTTCGATTTCGGCACGCATGCTCTCGGTCCAGGGCTCGGCGCCGAACATGCCGATGCGCAGGCTACAATCACGCGACGAAATACCTTGGCGCTCAAATTCGTCGGCAATAGCGAGCATGTAGGACGGCGTCACCACGATGATGTCGGGGCGGAAATCGACGATGAGCTGAACCTGCCGCTCGGTGAAACCTCCGCCGACCGGGATAACGGTCGCGCCCAAAAATTCGGCGCCGTAATGGAAGCCCAGCCCGCCGGTGAACAAGCCGTAGCCATAGGCGACGTGAATCCTGTCCGTGGAACGGCCACCAGCGGCGCGGATCGAGCGCGCCATGAGCAGTGCCCAGGTGTTGATGTCGGCTTGCGTGTAACCGACCACGGTCGGCTTGCCGGTGGTGCCGCTCGAAGCATGCACGCGCACGATGTCGGCCATCGGCACCGCAAACATGCCGAACGGATAGTTCTGCCGCAGGTCGTCTTTGGTGGTGAACGGGATTTTCGCAAGATCGGGCAGGTCTTTCAGATCGGCGGGATGGACGCCGGCCGCATCGAACTTTTTCTTGTAATGTGGGACGCGCTCGTAAGCCTGCTGCACGGTTTTTTTCAGCCGCGCGAGCTGCAGCGCGCGGAGTTCATCCTTGCTTGCGTTTTCGATCGGCTCGAGTTGGTCGCGCTCGCCCATTTGCTGCGCCTACGATTGAGCTGACAGCTCGCGCACGTTGAACGCACGAATCGGCCGGTGGAAGCCTTTCAATTCGAGCTCGCCGATCGGTTCCATGTTGACGATCGATTCGACGGCCATCTGCACTCTGCCGTCGACCAGGATTTGGCCGTCTGCGGCGTGCGCACAGAGTCGCGCACCGAGGTTCACCACGGTACCGGTCGCCGAATAATGAACCCGGCCTTCGTAGCCGACATTGCCGAGCGTGGCGTGGCCTGAAGCAATGCCGACGCCGAAACCGAGTTGATGGCCGTAGCGGCGCCATTTATCGGCGAGCGCGGTTATTTGGCTGCGCATCTCGACCGCCATTCGCACAGCCCGCACGGATGGGTCAGGGCAGGGGATCGGATCGTTGAAGAAGATCAGCAAGCCGTCGCCGGCAAAGTGCTGCAGTGTGCCTTCGAAGCGGTCGATGGATTCGCCGAGGCAGCGATAATATTCCTGCAGGACCGCAATGATATCCTCCGGTTCCGCGGCTTCGGCGAAAGCGGTGAAGCCGCGCAGGTCGCAGAATACGACGGTAATGTCGCGGCGATGGCTCTCCAACAATTTCTCGTTGCCGCTCGTTAGAACGACCTTGGCGATCTGCGGCGACAAGAAGCCCTTGAGCCGGTTCAGTCGGTCAAGCTCGTCCACTTGAGCATTCACGCGCTCCTCGAGAGTGCGATTCCAGCCGGCGAGGTCGGCGGCTTGCGTTTGGACCTGGTCGTGCAGGGCCTTGGTCCGCAGCATCGAGCGCACCCGCGCGACCAGTGCCTGCTGATCGACCGGCTTGGTCAAATATTCGTCGGCGCCGGCGTCGAGGCCGGTGACCACGTCTTGAGTGGCCGCACGCGCGGTCACCAGAATGATCGGGATGAATGGCAGTGCCGTATCGCTCTTCAGTCGCCGGCAGACTTCGAAGCCGTCGAGCTTCGGCATCTCGACATCGAGCAGGATCAGGTCGGGCTTATGCTGTGCTGCGCTCGCCAGAGCCTCTTCGCCGTCGGCCGCCTGCATAAGTTCATAGCCGTGCTTGGCAAGGCGCGTGATCAAGATGTCGCGGTTGGTCTCGTTGTCGTCGACCACGAGGATGCGCGCGGGATTTCTCATGGCATTTCATCCGCCCCCGCGCAGCGCAACGGCGGCCTTTTCGTCCATCACGGCAAGAATTCCCTGATTTTCGCCAGCAACTGGCGCGGGCTATAGGGCTTGGTGACGTAGGCGTCGCAACCGGCGGCGCGTGCTTTGGCCTCGTCGCCGCTGAGCGCGTAGGAGGTCACCACGATAATCGGAATGCTTTTGAAAGCGGGATCGGCCTTGATGCGGCGGGTCGCCTCATAGCCGTCGAGCAGCGGAAGCTGGATGTCCATGAGAATAAGATCGGGCCGCTGCGCTTTCACCGCGACCAGTGCCGCCTCGCCGTCCCAGGCTTCGACCATCTCGTAGCCGGCGCTACCGAGGAGATCGCGCAGGATTTGGCGATTATCCTGCTGATCCTCGACGACAAGAATGAGCTTGCTCATGTCCGTTCCACCTGGCGTTCGACGCGCAACGGCACGGTGAAGGAGAACGTCGCGCCGCGGCCGGGGCTTGACTCAACCCAGAGCCGACCGCCGTGCATTTCGACGATGCGCTTTGCGATCGACAGGCCAAGGCCGGTGCCACCCTTGGCTTTGGTCTGCGAGCTGTCGGCCTGTTGGAACTCGTCAAATATCTTCACCTGATCCGCCTCGGCGATGCCCGGCCCGGTATCGCGCACCGAGATGGTGTAGGTGCCGTTCGCCGCCGCCGCTTTGACCGCGACCTCGCCGGCGTCGGTGAACTTGATGGCGTTGCCGACGAGATTCATCAGGACTTGCGTGAGCCGGCGGTCATCGCCCCGCGCCGGCGGCAGATCCGGTGGCACCTCGATGTTGAAGCCGAGCTTCTTGCCGCTCGCCAACGGCTCGACTGCGCTGTAGACGCCGTGGACGATGTCTTTGATGGAATAATCCTGGATCGTCAGCACAAGCTGCCCGGCCTCGATTTTCGACAGGTCCAGTACGTCGTTGATCAAGCCGAGCAAATGCTTGCCGTTCGCCTGCACGCGCTCCAGCACCGCGCGCATCTTTTCCGGAGCGTCGCCGTAGATGTTGTCGAGGATCAATTCGGTATAGCCGAGGATGGCGTTGAGCGGCGTGCGCAGCTCGTGACTCATATTGGCCAAGAACTGCGACTTGTGCTTGCTCGCTTCCTCGATCTGGCGGCTCTTGTCCTGGATTTCCTCGAACAAACGCACGTTCTCGATGGCGATCACCGCCTGGTCGGCGAAAGTCTGCGCCAATTCGATCTGCTTTTCGTTAAACGGCCGCACCACGCTTCGCATCAAGACGAGCACGCCGGTTGGCGTGCCTTCGCGCAGCAACGGCACGCCGAGCAGCGTGCGGACATTGGCGGCTTTTACGACTTCGATCATTTTATAGTCCGGATCAGCCATCGCGTCGGCCACCTGGATGGTCTCTCCCTTCATCACCGTGCGGCCGACGACCGAGCCAGCGCCTACCAGGATCGTTTGTCTGCTCATGTAGGCCTGGAATTCGGGCGAGTAGCCGTACATGGCCACGGCACTGTAGCCGTCGCCTCTGGCGCGATTGATCGAGGCCTTGTCCGCCTCGCAGAGCCGCGCCGCTGATTCGACCAGCGTATTGAGCACCACCTGCAAATCGAAGGTCGAGCGGCTGATGACCTTGAGCACCTCGGCGGTGGCGGTTTGCTGCCGCAGTGATTGTCGTAATTCGTTGAGCAGCCGCGTGTTCTCGATGGCGATAACCGCTTGGGCGGCAAAGTTCTGCACTAGTGCGATCTGCTTGTCGGTGAAGGGGCGGACCTCCTGGCGATAGATGCTGATGGCGCCGATCAAGACACCATCCTTGAGCATCGGCACGTCGATGGTCGATCGCGCACCGCCGAGTTTGACCGCCATGCCGGGGGCGGCCTCGACGGCGTAGTCAGCGGTGTGGGCGACCTGCTTTGTCTGCCTCACCCGATCGAGCAGGCTGCCCGGGACGGGCCGAAACGAGCCGCGCCGCTGCTGGAGATACTCTGTCAGTGCCGACGGTACACCGAAATCCGCAACCGGCTCGAAAGCTTCGTTGTCGTATCGGAACAAAATGCCGAATTTTGCGTCGCAAATTCGTACCGCGTTCTCCAGCATCGCGCTGAACACCGGCTCCAGCGCGCCGGGGGAGCTTGAAATGACCTTGAGAACCTCCGACGTCGCGGTTTGCTGCTCCAGCGACTCGCTGAGGTCCGTGGTGCGCTGGCGCAGTTCGTTGAGCAGCCGCGTGTTCTCGATGGCGATCACGGCCTGGGCGGCGAAGTTCTTGACGAGTTCGATGTCCTTCTCGGTGAACGGCCGCACTTCCTGACGATAGATTGAGATGACGCCGACCAAGTCGTCGTCCTTAACCATCGGAACAAGCAGAACCGTGCGAATACGTCCGAGTTCCACCGCTGCCACGATGCCCGGCTCGCGCCGAATGTAACCCCCCTCCGTGGCGGTATCATCGACGTGAACCAGTTGTTTTGTCGCCACGACGCGCCCGAGGGCAGTGCTTGGATCCGGGCGGATGGGCATGCGCCGGCGCACCTCGGCAAGAGCCGGAGGCGTATTATGAGCCGCAGCTAGTTGCAAAGCCTCACCGTCCCAACGATAGATATTGCCAAAGCTGGCCCCGCAAATGCGCGCGGCATTTTCCAGCATAGCCTCAAATACAGGTTCGAGGTCGCCGGGCGACGCGCTGATGACGCGCAGCACGTCCGCCGTCGCGGTTTGCTGGTCCAGCGACTCGCGCAGTTCGTTGAGCAGCCGCGTATTCTCGATGGCGATGACGGCCTGCGCGGCAAAGTTCTGTACCAGCGCGATCTGCTTATCGGTGAAGGGTCGCACCTCCGTTCGGAAAATAACAAATGCGCCGATCAGGGAGTTCTCTTTCAGCATCGGCACGCCCAAAAGGCTGCGTGTGCCGTCGCCTTCCACTCCAGCAACCCAAATCGGGACTCGCTGCAGATAGCCCGGGTCTTTTGTGGCGTCCCCCACGTCGACGATCTTCCGGGTCGCAACGATGCGGCCGAGCACGGAATCGGGATGCGGATGGATCGGCCCGCGCTGCATCATTTCAGCAAGTATGGCGCTGGTGCTTGAGCCGCTATGTGCCGCCACGGCGAAAGCTTCGCCATCGTAGCGGTAGAGCAACCCGAGCCCTGCGTCGCAGATGCGGATTGCATTTTCCAGCATCGCCTTGAAGACAGGCGCCAATTCGCCGGGCGAACTCGAAATAGCTTGCAGTACCTCCGAGGTAGCTGTCTGCTGTTCGAGCGACTCAGCCAGATCGTCGGTTCGCTGACGCAATTCGTTGAGCAGCCGCGTATTCTCGATGGCGATGACGGCCTGGGCAGCGAAGTTGGTCAACAGCTCGATTTGCTTGTCGCTGAACGGCCGGACCTTCTGGCGGTAGATGGTGATCGCCCCGATCAGATTTTCGTCTTTGAGCATCGGCACGGCTATGGCGGAACGCGCACCGCCAAGCCTTGCAGGCGAGCCGGGTGTGGCATCGGCAGCCATATCGGCCGTGTAGCTCACCTGTTTCGTCTTCATGGCCCGATCAAGTTGTGCGCCCTCCGGTGGCAAGAATGGTCCGCGCCGCCGCAAATATTCGGCATATTCCGGAGGCAAATCGACGCCAGCCGCGAAGTGGAACGCCTTGCCGTCAAAGCGCAGCAGCTGTCCGAATTTGGCCTCACAAATACGCGTGGCGTTTTTCAGCATGGCGTGGAACACCGGCTCCAATTCACCGGGCGAACCACTGATGATACGCAGCACGTCGGCGGTGGTGGTCTGCTGCTCCAGCGATTGCTGCAATTCGCTGAGCAGCCGCGTGTTCTCGATGGCGATGACAGCTTGCGCGGCGAAGCTCTTGACCAGCGCAATCTGCCTCTCGGTGAAGGGTTGGACCTCGTGGCGGTAAATGCCGATGACTCCGATCAAAGCATCATCCTTGACCATTGGCACGGACAGAAGCGTTCGCGCGCCGCCGAACTTCGAGGCGCCGCTTCGGGTCGCTTCCGGCTCTGCCAACTCATCAGTAAGGTGGACGATGTCTTTTGTTCTTGCCACGCGATCGAAGGGTTGGCCGGCACCTGGCCGAAATGCCCCGCGCTGCTGATCGAGCGCCGCCAGTGCCGGCGGCGCGCCAAATCGCGCCACCGCATTGAACATTCCGTCGTCATGCAGGAACAAACTACCGAATTTGGCGGCGCAAATTCGTACGGCGTGGGCGAGGATGGTATCGAACACCGGCTGCAATTCACCTGGCGAAGAGCTGATAACGCGCAAAACCTCGGCGATTGCCGCTTGCTGCTCATGGGCCTCGTTGAGCTCTAGTGTCCGGCGCTCGAGTTGTGCGCGCAGATCGGCGTCGCCAGACGGGCGAGCCGGCTTCGCTTTTGCCACAGGCCTTCGTTTGCGGGCGGCGTTCGCCCGCGCCTGCACTCGTGTCTTCGCTGTCTTGCCGCCGGCTGTGCCGTGTCGCGCCATGGGGCTGCCCAAGCTGGGAGGCGAGAATGATAGTCAAAACGGCGTGTGGCCGCCATGTCACATAGCGGCGCGGTGCGGTCCATGAAGTCCGACCAAGTGCTTGAGCAACCTGGCTTTCCGCATTACATTTGGCGAGAGCAAAAGCATTTTTCAGGAGCCTCCGCGCCATGCAGGACACCGTCGACATCCAGGTCACGCCGTTGTCGCCGGCCTGCGGCGCCGAAATCAGTGGTGTCGATCTGTCAAAACCGCTGAACCCGCACGAGGTCGCGGCGATCAAGGATGCCTGGGGCAAACACCTTGTGCTGGTGTTCCGCGGCCAAAAACTTTCGCAAGACGATCAACTGCGTTTTGCGTCATATTTTGGCGATCTCGGCAGCCGCAAAAAGCCACCCGCGGCGCTGCGCAACCGTACAGAAGGCAGCCAGCAAGATAACGAGAAGGTGCTGCTGGTCAGCAATATCAAGGTCGATGGTAAGCCGATCGGTGCGTTCGGCGAAGGCGATTTCTGGTTTCACATCGATTCCGGCTATACGGCGCGGCCCTACAAATACACCTTCCTCTATGCGATCGAGCTGCCGTCGCGCGGCGGCAATACCATGTTCTCCAACATGTACAAGGCCTACGAGTCCGTGCCGCCGGCACTGAAGGAAAAGCTCAAGGGCAAGAAAGCGCTGCACATCCACGAATACAATCGCGCGAAGCAGGCGAATTCATCCGGCGACATCAGCGGCATTCCGCATTGCTCACACCCCGTGTTCGTCACCCATCCCGATACCGGCCGCAAAACATTGTTCGTCGACCGGCTGATGACGACGCGCATCGAGGGCGTGAGCGCCGAAGAGAGCGACGTCATCCTCAATGAGCTCTATGAGATCGGCGAGCGGCGCGAATTCATCTTCGAGCACGTTTGGAAGCTCGGCGACTTCTTGATGTGGGATAACCGCTGCACCATCCATGCCCGCACCGATTTCCCAAAAGAGGAGCGCCGGCTGTTGCGCCGCTGCACCGTCGAAGGCGAACCGCTATACGAATGATGGCGTCATTGCGAGGAGCGCAGCGACGAAGTAGTCCAAAACTCTCTGAAGAAATGGATTGCCTCGCTTCGCTCGCAATGACGTCTCTGAACCATCAGTAGGGCTACAACAATGCCAAACCGGGGTCTTCCCATCTTCGATGAATTCATCGGCGACCTGCGCGTCGTCTGGGCGAGCGAAACCGACGACGGCCGCCGCATGGCAACGGCCAAGCCGCTCTTGGAAAAACTGGTGATGGACGCAGGTCTGAAAGCACATTCGGCAACCTGGCCGTCCACCGAAGGCCGCAAGAACCTCTTGCTTTATGTCGACCCGGATTATCACTTTGTCGTCAACGCCGTGGTGCGCATGCCGGGACGCACCGGCAGCGTTCACGATCACGCCGATGCCTGGGTGCTCTACGGCGTGCTCGACGGCACCGAAAGCCTGGAGCGCTTCGATCGCGTCGATGACGGCAGCCGGCCGGGATATGCCGAGGTGAAGCTCACCTCGGTGACGACCGGCTCGCAGGGCAAGGTTGATCTGGTGGCGCCGCGCGCCATTCACGCCGAGCAGGGCGGCCCGACGCGCTCGGTGGCCATCATCGTGCGTAGCCAGAAGCTGGGCGAGGGCACGGTTTTGCAGCATCGCTACGATCGCGACGCCAACACCGTCGTCGAGCAGTACGGCCCGACCCAGATTCCATACGAGGTCTCATCTTCATCTGCCGCGTAGCACAGCGGACCAGGCAGGATGACGAGCAAACGCCGCGCTTTGTCTGCAGCTCCATGCCCGCCTCAACCCGTTTCGTTCTGAAAGGCGTTTCGTATCGCGTTCGCCTCACTGAGCGAATCCCGTGCCCTTGATGCAGATGCGGTGCATCAGCCGGCGCGAACCGTGATAGTCATTGAGTGCGTAGTGCCAGACCGATCGGTTATCCCAGAACGCGATCGAGCCCTCGCGCCATTGGAACCGATAGGTGAATTCGGGCCGGGCGGCGTGGCGAAACAGATAATCGAGCAGCGGCGCGCTTTCCTTCTCGGTCCAGCCGTCGAAGCGGACCGTGTAGGTCGGGTTGACAAACAGAACTTTGCGGCCGCTCTCCGGATGGCGAGGCGCCACCGGATGAACCGCCTCGCGCGTGGCAAAGTCCTGGCTGAGCTGTGCTTTCTCGCCAGCGCTGATCGCCCGTTCCGGCGTAAGCCCGACATAGGCCCGCGTCTTGGCGTGCACTGCCCGAAGGCTGTCGAGTGTCTTCTTCAGCCCGTCCGATAGCGCGTCATAGGCCGCATACATGCTGGCGAACAGCGTGTCGCCGCCATATTCGGGAAGCTCGCGCGCCAACAACACGGCGCCAAGCGGCGGCAGCGGGTCGAAAGAATGATCGCTGTGCCAATTGCCGCCGATATTGCGGGTCGATTCCGGCTCCTTGCGCACCTCGCCGATCATCGGGTAGCCGTCCGGGTTTCCGAGCGTGCTGGTGTCGTCGAATTCGACCTCGCCGAAGCGCTCGCTGAAGGCGAGGTGCTGTGCAGGCGTGAGCTTCTGGTCGCGAAAGAAGATCACGCCATGTTCGTTGAGCGCGTTGCGGATGTCGCGATAAGCCCGATCATGCAGCGGCTCGGCCAGATCGACGCCATGAATCTCGGCGCCGGTGCTCATGGAAACCGGACGAATGTCGATGGTGGTGTTCTTCAAGCGCGGCCTCCCGTTGGCAAGGCTTGAAGTCTAGCAGCAAGATCATCGCCTCGCATCTACCCGCATGACGCAAAAGGAGAGGCACTGCCGAACAAAAAGGGTCAAATCACTTCCTTTGTTTTGTCGTCAGTCTCGCCGTAACGGCGCAGGGTCGCCGGCTTGGTGCCGGCGTAATGCCGCTCGAGCCCCGGCGCGATCTTGGCATTCTCGCGCTCGAACAGGCTGTTGCCGGCAAGGTCGCTCTCGACCAGGAATGGGCCGAATTTCTCCACGTCCAGCACCCACACCGCTTGAGCGAGGCCCAACTCCTCCAACCAATAGACGCCGGCAACACGCTTGATGCCGCGGCCGAGCAGCGCGCCGGTGCCGTAGCCGACGGTTGTGAGATAGATCGCGTTGTTTGGAACAAAATAGTCGCGATACGTTTCCGGGGTCATCCCGCCTTTGCCGATGATGATGTTGCAGCCCGAGAGCCGAAACCAGCCTTCGAGCCATTGCGCGAAGCGAAAAGACGCCGTCGCGGTGACGGCGCCAACCGTATAACTGCCATCGGGGTTGACGGATGCGGCCGGCGAGGAGTGGAAATTGGTAATGCCGAGCGCATCTTTGCCCGCAGGCATTCCTGCGCCATCGGCGATCGCCCGCTTGTAGACGCCTTCGCGCGCGGTGAAGACGCGGCCGGTGAGATAGGCGACCGAGCCGATTTCCAGGCGGTGCAGGTCTTCGGTGCGCGCCGGAAGATCGAGGTGAATGGTTTTGAGCTCAGACATTGCACGACACCGATCTCATTTCACTCCGCCGCCTCGGCCGCATCGCGCTGCCATTCGATCGTGGTGCGCCGCATGTAATCGGTGAACCACATCGGGTCGGTGCGGAACGCGGCTTCGCCGTCGGCCGATATGCGCGCGCAGGCGCGCCGCGAGGCGAGACAGAACATATGCACCGACATCGGCATGCCGCCGGTATGGCAATAGCCGACCTCGATGTGGCAATCGATCACCATCGAGGAGCCGACGAATCCCATGGCGCCCATGCCGATCGAGTTGCCGATCTCCTTGAACTCCTGTTCCAGCGCGGCGATCCGTGGGTCGGGATTGCGCGAGCCGACAATGCGCAGGCAGGACGCCTGCTTGCCCAAAACCATGCTGGTGTCCTTCGAGCCGCCGAGGCCAATGCCGACGATGGCCGGTTGGCAGGCGAGCCCGCGCTTGCCGAAACCGATCAGGGTGTCGAGATAAAAGCGCTTGATGCCTTCGATGCCGTCGCCGGGAAACAGCATGCGGTAATCCGAGCCGAACAGGCCGCCCTTATGCACGGTGGTCAGCTCGATCCAGTCGGCGTCGGGATGAAAGGCATATTCGATCTCTGGCGCATTGATGCCGACATTGTTGTTGTGATCGGTGCGCCATAGTGGATGCACGCGGTTGGGGCGAAGCGGCACGGATGCGGTCGCCCGCGCCGTTGCGCGGCGCAGCGCTGTTTCCAATGCTACGGGACCTCCCTCGATGCGGGCCTCGTTGCCGATCTTGACGTACCAGCGCGGTAGGCCGGTATCGCCGCACATGGCGCGGCGATCCTCCTTGGCGGCTTCGTAATTTTCCAGCATGGCCTTGATGACAAACGCCGACAGATCGCCTTTCTCGGTGTCGGCGCAGCGGCGCAAGCCGTCGAGGTAGTCCTCGGGGACTTCGATGGCGGCCTTCCTCATCAAATCCTCGGCAATGCGCTGGATGTTCGATAGCGGAATCATTTTCGTCTCTCGTTACTCGGCGGCAATCTGATCGCGCACTAGGCTCTCTCCCGGTTTTACGCGCGTGAACGCGACCGGCTGTTCTCTGAGATCGAATCCGGCACCGACGCCGGGAGTTTGCCGGATCACCGTGAACGTTGACGTCTCGAGGTTGCCCGGCTCTGGAAAATCGGTTCGATAGTGCGCGCCGCGGGAATTCTCGCGCTGCATCGCCGCCGATGTAATGAGCCAGCTGATCTCACACAGCGATCGCAGGTTAAGCCAGTCATGCCAAGTCAAATTGAAGCGGCGGTCGGTGTTGGCGATTCCGGTCCACAGCAGCTCGCTCTGGACGCGATCGAGTATCGCCAATCCGCTCATGAGACTCCCGGCGTCCCGAACCACCCCGACATAGTTCCACATGCAGTCGAGCAGGCGTTCGCGTAGCACGTTCAGGTCCCCCGGCTCGCGGGAGAACGGCTCAAGGGCGCGTTCAACTTCGGCATCAAGGATACCGCGATCGGGCGGCCGAAAACCGGGATTGGCTGCGATCCAGCGTGGCATCACGTCGCCGGCAATGCCGCCGAACACGGTCGAATTGGCGACGCCATTGCCGCCGAGCCGGTTTGCGCCGTGCATGCCGCTTGCATCCTCGCCGGCGACGAACAGCCCGGGGCATTCCGTCGCCGTATCCACATCGCAGATCACTCCACCCATGAAATAGTGTGCGGTCGGCACAACTTCGACCAGGCCACCGGCCAGGTCGAAGCCGCAGTCGCGGCAGCGATCGACCATGCCCTTGAACTGCTTGGCGACATTTGCCGGCCCGAGATGGCCCATTTTGATATAGACGCCGCCGTTCTTGGTCGTGCGGCCAGCGCGCATCTCGGCATAGATGGCGCGGCTGACCACGTCGCGCGTGGCGCGCTCGAGTTTCGGGTCATAATCGGCCATGAAGCGGTGCATGGCGCCGTTGAGGAGATGTCCGCCGGCGCCGCGCAGCCCTTCTTCCAGCACGGTGCCGGTCATGCGGGTGTCCGGTCCGGCGAGCAGGCCGGTCGGATGGAACTGCACCATCTCCATGTCGCGCAGTGGCAGGCCGAGGCGGTAGGCCATCGCCAAGCCGTCCATGCTCTTGTCGCCTGACGGCGTATAATAGCGATACATCGTCGGGCCGCCGCCGGTCGCCAGCAGCACGGCCCGTGCCGCGACAAAGCGGAACTCGCCGGTGCGGATATCGATCAACAGCGCGCCCGATATCCCGCCATCCACCGCCGGGATCAGCGCAACGGCGCGATGCTCTTCCAGCCGGCGCACCGGCCGGGCCCAAACTTGCTCCATCAGCCGATTGATGATCTCGATGCCGGTGAGGTCGCCCTTGTGCACCGTGCGATCGAATGTCTGCCCGGCGAACGCCTTGCCGTGCAGCGTGCCGTCCGGATTGCGATCGAAGAAACAGCCGATCTCGTTTTCGAGTTCCTGCACGCGCTCGATCGCTTTGGTGACCAGCGTCCACGCCAGCTCCTGATGTGGCAGCCATTTGCCGCCTTCGATGGTGTCCATGAAATGGCGCTCGACCGAGTCACCGGGATTGAGTGCAACGTTGTAGCCGCCTTGCACCATGCGGGTACAACCGCATTTGCCGAGGAGGCCCTTCGAAACGATCATGATGTCGAGATCGGCATTGGCCTTTTGTGCGTGCAGCGCGGCAAATAAGCCGGCGCCGCCGGCGCCGAGGATGAGGATATCGGTCTTGTGGCGCTCGATATTCATGCTTTTGTTCAAAACACCCGCACAAGGAATGCAAAGGCAACGATCGCCGAGACCGCGGCTGCAAGCGTCGCCAATTGCTTCTGGCCGTCATGCCAATTGAGGTTCTCGATGATCAGCACGCGCAATCCACCCAGCAAATGAACGGTGAGCAGGAATACGAGACAGGCTTCGGCAAACTTGACCAGCGGTTGATCGCTCCAACGCAGAAAACTGTCGAGCCGAGCGCCGCCGTGGAAGGCGAGCGACAGCACAAAAAAATGCACCGGTAGGAAGATCGCGAGCGCCAGCCCGGAAATCCGATGGATCATGGCGGCGATCCACAGCGTGCTGCCGCGGTGTTTTAAGCCCAGCGCGTTCACATCAGCACCAGCGCGACAATGGCGTGAAATCCGAGCGCCGCCAAAATTATGCCGAGCATGAGCGCAAAAAGACCGGCGCTCCGATCGCTCAGCGGCGACCATTCGGTCAAAACATTGCGCACGCCGATTGCGGCATGAATCGACACCGCGGCGACGAAAATTCCGTAATACGACGCCCACACGATGCTGTCGTGGGTGCGAGCCAAAATAGCCGCGGCCGAGAGTCCTTGGTGCGTGGCGTAGAAGATGACGGCGACATGGATGATCACCAGCGGTGCCAGCAGCGCCGCCGTCGCCCGCTGCCACACATAGAGGCGGACATTCATGCCCTGATCTCGCCTTTGAGATAGGCCGCGGCGGTGCGCCGCTTCAGCCCGGCAATCGACGCGGTCGGATTGAGCGCTTGCGGGCACAGCTCCTGGCAGGACTGATGCGAGTGGCAGGCGTGGCAGCCGCCGGCTGCCGCGACCGCTTGCAGGCGCGCCGCATTGCCGCCGTCGCGCTCATCGTTGACCAGAGTCCAGGCGCGGTTGAGTGCCGCCGGACCGACGTAGCTCGAGTTCCAGCGTACCGTATCGCAGGCGGCATAACAGACGCCGCAATTGATGCATTCGATTGCTGCGTCGACGGCA
>JASHQI010000206.1 GCA_030037645.1 Xanthobacteraceae bacterium | reverse complement strand
ATTGATGTCCGCGTTCGGCAAACGGGCCTGCGCGATGGGCGCAAACCATTCGCTTGGCGCGGCGGCGCGTCGAAGCGGACGCGCTCGCCTGTCGGCGTTCCACCGCGGCTCTCGCCAGGGGGCTTTCGCCCCTTTCGCTCAGCTTCAGGCCAGGCTTCCTGGGACGCGGCCGCTTGCGCATGATCCGGAAAAGTGGAAGCCGGTTTTCCGAATAGATCATGCGCCACTAACAACCGGCTTCGCCGCTAGGCGGGCGTTACCCGCCCCTGCCTGTCCCAGTCCAGTGGTGCACCCCACGCGCCGGCCGTAGTACCGGCGAGCATGATGCCCGAAGCTGCCCGGGAGCGGACCGTATCCGTCCGCGCGCGGGCACCGCACTCGCTCCGCATCGGTGAGTACCCTCGGCCGAAGGCGTCCCTCGATGAGCGAGATTCGCGGAGTGTTGTAACTGAAATAGAGACGAGTGTCAATGAAAAAGGGACGCGTACGCTTGGTTTCGCGACAGCAGCATCGGCGGCGGTCGCTTGATTCTACTCGGTCACATCACAGCAGGCGCTCGACCACAATCCAAAGAGGTTGGCGCTCAAAGCCGCGAAAATGACATCGTGGTCCGCTGCAGCGCGCCCTGACGCCGGCTCTTCCGGGAAGCAAGCCGTGGAGTCTGGCTGCTCTGCCGGCATGCCGCAGTCCCTGCCCTGTTCCGCAACCAGTGACGGCGCAACGTTGGTCGCCTGATCCCATTCGAGTTCGCCAAAACGCATTCCGGCTGTTGCATCGCCGCCGGACCAAACGCGCGCGGCAGCAAGGTCCATCGCCGTCAGCACCGATCGGCGGGTGTCGGCGAATATCGCGCGCCACCAGGCCGCAAGTTGCAGGACGAATTTTCGCCGCGGCAGGCTCTTCGCAAATGCAACCAGGCGCCGGGCCGCGCCGGAAATATGCCGCTGCACCTTGCGCGCCAGCGGCGGAAGCCGCCTTGCCTCGCGGCCGATTTGTCGCCCCAGGGCCCGCGCGATTGCCAGAACGCGCCGCGCCGCATCGCCAGTGGACCGAAGCACGTCGCGCGCCAATGCGAGCAGGTGCCTTGCCTCGCCGCCAAGATGCCGCGCCGCCATCCGCACATCGCCGGTGCCGATCCAAATGCTGATCGGCACGAGCAGCAGGCCGATCAACACCAATTCCAACCCGAACGACAAGGCTGCGACATGGTCGACCGGCCAGCGCCAAATAGTCCCGATCGTGCCGGCGCCGGCGAAAATCTTCACCGGCACGACCGTCACGCAAGAGGCCGTGATGGCATCCTCTTCGTCGGCGGGAAAGCCGGTGAGCCCCAGCAGAAACAGCACGTAATGCTCGAAATCGCTGTTCGCCGTCGGCCGACCCGCATTGCTACCGGAGGCTTTGAAGCTGCGCCGCGTGGCTTCGCTGAGAATCACCCTTTGGTCAGCAACATTGCGCAGTCTTCGCTCCCACTGATTTTCTTGAATCTCCAGCCTGCTCACGGTTGCGTACCATTCGGCATACTGGGCATGTAACGCCGCATCGTATTCCATGGCGGCGGCGTCATGCCGGTGCGCCGAATGGGAAGGCCGTGGTGCATCGGATACGCGCTGGTAGCCGCCGGACGAGTCCATGGCATCGCCGTAAATCGACCGCTCGCGCGAGACGCGAACGTCCTGCGGCACCGCATTGTAATAGGACTTCAGCGCAGCTTTCGACCGCAGCACGGCTTTGATGAAGAACGGGCGTTCGCAGCTCGCCGAAGCTCGCCAGATTTCCGCGGTTTCAGTACCGGGCGCACTGGCCGCGGCTGCGCTCACCCACAGGCCTGCATCTTCGCCGCCGCGCGCCGTTCGCGCCCAGATCGCCAACGAGCCGCCCAGCACCGCGCAGCCGAGCACGATGAGCAACAGCCGTAGACGCGAGATGGTCATGCGTACCATCGTGATCCAAGAGCGACCGGCGCCGTTGCAGCGGCGCCGGCCTGTCAAAATCTGCGCGAACTGTCAGGCTGGATCGATCGCTCGACCGGCGAGACCGAGCGCCGAATCATGACGTCGTTTCGGGCGCCGGCCGCGCCCGAGCCGATAGTTTGGAAAAGTCGATCGCTTTTGACCCAAGCCCCCGTCAGCAGCACCGCTGTTCCCCCGCCTCGTAATGGCCAAAGCTCCTGCCAATTTGAGCCAAAATTAAGACGCAAAACTGGCCGCGATTCGCGACGGCGCCACAATTCCGAGTCCGGCCCTGCCGGCTAGCATCCATTCTTCCACCGCTCCGCCAGCGCTTTGCGGTCGAGCTTGCCGCGCTCGGTCTTCGGCAAGGCGTCGGCGAGCACGATCCGCTTCGGCGCCTTGAAGGCCGGCAGCGCGGCGTTGCAATAGCGCAGTAACCCCTCGGCATCGACCGTCGCGCCCGGCCGCGTCACGACATAGCTCACGACTTCTTCGCCATAGACCGCGTCCGGCACGCCGACCGTCGCCGCCTCAATCACTTCGGCGCGCGCCATCAGGCAGGCGTCGATCTCCACCGGCGAGATCTTGGCACCGCCGCGGATGATCAATTCCTTCTCGCGGCCGGTCAGCGTCAAGAAACCGTCGGCGTCGATTTGGCCGAGATCGCCGGTGCGAAAGCGGCCGCGGCTGTGCACCTTGATCTCGCCGTCATCGCCGAGATAGCGGAACGGATGATCGGGAATGCCGCCGACCTCGACATAGCCGATCTCACCCGCCGCCAGGCGCCGGCCGTCAGCGTCGACGATGGCGAGGTCGTGATAGGCGAACGGCCGCCCGACCGTGCCGAGGCGGCGCGCTTCGCCCGGAATGGCGGCGATCCAGCTCACTTCGCTGGCGCCGCAACCTTGCGCGACGGGGACACCAAATCTTTGCTCGAAGCGCTTCCATTCCTCGAGCAAGAGCGGCGCCGAGCTCGACGTGACGAAACGCAGTGTCGGCAGATTGTCGCGATGCGCCGCGCCCTCGCCGTTGAGCAGGATGTTGATGACGGTCGGATTGGCGGCGGCGATAGTCACGCCGTGATCGCGCACATGGGCAAAGAACCGGCTGGCCGAGAATTTTTCGCCCAGCACCAGCGTGGCGCCACGATTGACCACCGCGAGCGCGCCCAAAAGCTGCGCCGAGGCCCAGGAGAACGGGCGAGAATCGTACAGGCGATCGTCCGCCGCGATGCCGAATCCGTCGGCCAGTGGATCGATATTGGAAAGATACTCGCGGAAATTCAGGACGACGCCCTTCGGCTTGGCGCTGGTGCCCGAGGTAAACAGGATAACCGCGTCGTCGTCGGGCCGCGCCGGATTAAGCGGCCTGCTGTCTGCGCAGCGCGACAGCGCGCCAAACAGCGTGTCCGCCGCGGGCGCGTCCGCCCGTCCAAGCCGCAGGCGCGGCGCCGCAGTCGCCGTCAAGAGATCGTCGAGCTGCAAGTCGTCCTGATAGAGCACAAGCTTCGGCTTGAGGCGGGCAAAAATATCGTCGAGCTGGTTGCGGTTCATCTCGACATGGACGGTGCAGACCGTCGCGCCGGCGGCCATCACGCCGAAATAGCACAGCAATTGCTCGATCGAATTATTGGCGAGCAGCGCAACCCGATCGTTGGGCCCGAGATTGCGCTCATGCAGGAACGTGACAAAGCGGCCGACGAATTCCAGCAACGCCCCGTAGCTGAGCGTGCGGCCGTCATCGGCCGAGGTCACCCACGGCTTGTCCGGCGCGCGCCGCGCCGCGTGCGCGATCCAGCCGTGCAACAGGTTCGAGCCGGCGTCTTGCTGCATGACGGGCATGATGGAGGCCAAAGTCAATTCCTTAGCATTATAAGCATTTTCATTATAAGCATTCCGCGGCAGGGCAAAAGCAGGTTTGCACCCGCACTTGTTCGGATTGCCGCGATGGCGCAGATTTGCGGACAAGATCTGTTGGCATGAGCCGGAGAGAATCCATGCGTATAGCGGCGGCCGGCATCGGCTTGGCGTTCGCCCTGATCGCCGGCGCCAATGTCGCTCTGTGCCAACCGCCGGCCGCCGCGACCTCTTATTGCCCGAACCGGGCCCATGCGCGTCCGGCAAAGGTCGGAGCCGATCTGGTGGCGGCCGTCGCCAAGACGTTCCAGATCGACGAGGGTGCGGCGCGTGACGCTTTCGTGCGCTGCGTTGGCGCAACGCTGATGGCCTGCTCGGTCGGCGCCAATCTTGACTGCGGCAAGGCCGACGCGCGCCGCGCGTTGCCTGGCGCGACCGCCTGGTGTCGACAGAATCCGGAATCGACAATGATTCCGATGTATGCGACCGGCCATGCCACCATCTACGCCTGGTCCTGCCACGGCAACCGCGCGATCGCCGGCAAGACCGTGCTCGCCGTCGATCGGCAAGGCTATATCGCCGCAAACTGGAAAGAGATTCAGTAGCATGGCCGGAGAGATCATCGCGCCCGATCCAATGTCGACCGAAATTGGCAACGGAACGCTCTCTCCTGCCGGCTCGAACACCGCGCCGTTTCTGCCCTATCACGACCTGCGGCAATGGCTGGAAGAGGCAAGGAAGCTCGGCGAGGTCAAGGAGGTCGGCGGCCTGTCCTATCAGCGCGATATCGGCATGGTTGCCGAACTGTCGGCGCACGCCGACGATGCGCCGTGCTTCGTGTTCGAAAACGTGCCGGGCACGCTGTCGGGCAGCCGCCTGCTGGTCAACTTCTTTGCCGGCAAGCGCAAGGCCATGACGCTCGGATTTTCCACCGAGCTGTCCAAGCTCGAACTGAGCGAGAGCTTCCGCGTCAATCACGCCGGCATGGTCAGGCGCATTGCGCCGAAATATGTCGAGACCGGCCCGGTGATGGCAAACGTCATGACCGGCGAGGCGATCGACGTGACCAAATTCCCGGCGCCGCAATGGCATCCGCAGGACGGCGGCCGCTATATCGGCACCGGCTGCTACAACATCATGCGCGATCCCGACGACGGCTGGATCAATTGCGGCACCTATCGCGTCATGATCCACGACTCAAGGACGCTCGGCTTCTACATTTCGCCCGGCAAGCACGGCCGGGTGATGCGCGACAAATATCAGGCGCGCGGCGAGCGCATGCCGGTGGTCGTGGTGTGCGGCGGCGATCCGATGAGCTTTCTCATGGGATCGAGCGAAGTGCCGCAGGGCGTGTGCGAGCTCGACATCATCGGCGGCATGCGCGGCCAGCCGGTCGAGGTCATCAAGGGCCCGGTCACCGGGCTGCCGATCCCGGCCAACGCCGAAATCGTGATCGAGGGCTTCGTCGAACCCGATAACCTGCGCGTCGAGGGCCCGTTCGGCGAGTGGACCGGCTATTATGCCAGCGACCTGCGGCCGGAGCCGGTGATCGACATCAAGGCGATCTATTATCGCAACGAACCGATCCTGCTCGGCTGCATCCCGCAGCGGCCGCCGGACGAAATCTGCCGCTACCGCGCCATCGTGCGCTCGGCGCTGTTGCGCGAGAACATCGAGAAGGCCGGCGTGCCCGGCGTCACCGCGGCCTGGGCGCACGAGGTCGGCAATGCGCGGCTGTTCCTCGCCATCGCCATCCGGCAGCGCTATCCCGGCCACGCCAAGCAGGCCGGCCATATCGCCGCGCAGTGTCACGTTGGCGCCTATTGCGGGCGCTACGTCATCGTCGTCGACGACGATATCGACGTCTCGAACCTGGAAGAGGTAATCTGGGCGCTGATCACGCGCTCCGATCCGGCCACCTCGATCGATATCATCCGCGGCGCCTGGTCGACGCCGCTCGATCCGCGCATCGAGCCGGAGCGCAAGGCGCAGGGCGATTTCACCAACAGCCGCGCGGTGATCGACGCCTGCCGGCCGTATCACTGGCGCGACAAATTCCCGGCGGTGAACGTGCCGCCGCCGGAACTGCGG
>JASHQI010000205.1 GCA_030037645.1 Xanthobacteraceae bacterium | reverse complement strand
CCGGACAGAAAGAACACGTCGACGCGACCTTGGCCGGCGCAATCGAACAATTCGCGCGCGCCGTCGGTGAAGAACGTGTGCTCGCGGCTGCCGAGCAGCGAGACATAGGGTCGGTTCAAACTCTTGTTCAGGTTTGCCCGCTCGCGCGCCAACAGCGCCGCCGTCGCCGGGATCGGCGATTGCGCGCCGACCGCGATGTGGCGCACGTCGCCGATCAGCCGGCAGATCAAATCGGCGAGCAATTCCTCGTCGCAGAAATCCTGTTCCGTCATGGCCGGGCTCGTCCCGGCCATCCACGTCTTTGTGACTGAAAGAATGACGTGGATGCCCGGTACAAGGCCGGGCACGACGATAGGGAATATGAGTCACGCGGCGCGCCGCTCATACACATACCGATCGATATATTGCGCGAAGCCTTCCGGTGTCGTTGCAAGCCGCGCGTATTCTGACATATGCGCGGCGTCGACGCCGTAATGATCCGGCAGCGGCAGCGGCCAGGCGCCGCGCGGCACGACCGCAACCGCCTCGACATAGAATCCAGGCAACGTGCCTGCGGCGAGCAAGGGATCGCGCAGCAGATCACCGTCGTGAATCCTCTCCACGGTGACGACGGTCCGTTGCGCCGCATGCGCCATGACAACCAATTCGCGCTGCGTTCCGATGAAAACATTGCCGGCGCGGTCGGCCATCGGCGCGTGAAACAGCGCGACGTCGGGCTTGAGCACCGGCAACAGCACGATCGGATCGTCGTTGCCGAACGGATTGTCGACGACTTTCCAGTCTGACCGGTGCGCGAGAACGTCAGAACCGACGAGCCCGCGCAGCGGCATGAACGGCACGCCCTTTTCGGCGGCCTGAAACTGCGCGTGCAGCGCCGGACAGGTGGCATCCATCATGCGGATCGCGCCGGAAACGATCGCGGCGGTGAAGCGCGGCGCCGCGCCGAATTCGCCGAGACTGACCGCAGACGTCTCCAAAGTCTCGATACAGCCGACGCCGATCAAAAGATCGGCCTGCAAGCTCGACGTCGGCAATGCGACCAGATGCAGGCGCTGCACGCCGCGGCGGATCAATGCGCGTGTCGCCGCCATCGCCACGCCCGATGTTTCGCGCGGCACGGCGAGCATGGCACCGTCGCCGATCGGCGCGAGGGCTTCGTCGAGCGAATGGACGATGACTGGCATTGCCGCAGCTAATCCCTCTCCCCGCTTGCGGGGAGAGATGACTTGTTACGACAGCGCCGATTTGACGTTTTCAGGCGACAACGGCGCCCGACGAATGCGCACGCCGGTGGCATCGAAAACGGCGTTGGCGATTGCCGCCGGCACCGGCCGCGAGGCTGCCTCACCGGCACCGGACGGCGCGATCTCCGGATGATTGATCATCACGATATCGACCTGTTCGGGCGCCTCGGTCATGTCGAGGATCGGATAGGTCCGCCAATCGACGCTGGTCACGGTCTTGTTGTCGAACTTGACCTCTTCCCAGAGCGTGCGGCTGGTGGCCTGGACCACGTTGTTCTCGATCACGTGATGCAGCCCGTCGGGGTTGATGATCTGGCCGCAATCGTGGGCGACGGTGAACTTGCGCGCCCAGATTTTGCCGGTCGAACGATTGACGTCGACTTCGGCGATCACCGCGACGCGGGTCGGGCCGCGCTGCGCATAGGAGATGCCACGGCCAGAGACCTTGTCACCGCGCTGATCGTTGCGCGGCGCCGGCCGCGACTGCCAACCTGCCTTCTGCGCCGCCGCCTTGATGACCGCCACGTCGCGCGGATCCTTCACATAGCGCAGCCGGAACTCGACCGGATCGACTTTGAGCGCAGCCGCCAGTTCGTCGATGAACGACTCGCTGGCAAAGTGGATCTGCGGCCCGACCGGATCGCGCATATGCGCGGTGCGCAACGGGGAAGCGCGGTCGAGCAGCGGTGCGATTGTCTCCCAGGCGGTGCGCTTGTTGGCAAAGCCATAGGAATCGCCCGGCACGCCGAAGCCGTCGCCCGACTTGAGCGCGACGCCCAGCGTTTGCCCGGCGAGCGTATCCCTCGGCTGGCTGCCATTGGTGTCGACGTCGACGCGGGAAAAGCCCTTGCTCAGAAAGTCGTAGGCAACGACGTTGCCGGACGCATCGAGCGCGGCGCGCACCCGGTGGATCGAAGCGGGCGCCTTCGGGTCCCAGCCGGTGCCCTGATCGCGCATATATTGCAATCGCACCGGTTTGCCGACCGCCCTGGCCAGGACCGCAGCGTCGGCGACGCAATCGTCGGCGTCGCTGCGGCCGTAAGAACCCGGCCCGGTCGTCCAAATGACGTGAACGTGGTCGTGCGGGATCTGCAGGATATTGGCGAGGCCGGTCTGCACGAAATGCGCCTTCTGCGTGCCGGTCCAGCAGGTCACGTGGCCGTCCTTGATGTCGACCAGCGCGCAACCTGGACCCATGCGGGCGTGCGATTGAAACGGCCACTCGTATTCGGCCTCGATCACCCGCGCGGCGGTTTTGAACACGTCATCGACATTGCCGATTTGCTCGCCGACCTCGCGTTTGCGCGTCGACGCCTTGCGGATGTGATCGTAGAGCGCAGCCTGATTGGGGAATGGCGGCGTTGCATTCGACCATTCGACCTTGAGCCGCCGCGCCGCCCTGATCGCATCCCATTCCTTCTCGGCGACGACGCCGAGGAAGCCGTTGTCCCAGACCACCCTGGCCGACGGAATATCCGCTATCGAGCTTTCGTCGACCTTCACCGGCACGGCGCCGGCGATTGCCGGCCGGATCATGCGGCCATGGACCATGCCGGGAACTTTGATGTCCATGGCGAAGTCGGTCTGCGCGAAGACCTTCGGTGCGATGTCCTGGCGCGGCAGCGGCTTGCCGACGATCGTATAGTCCTTCGGATTTTTCGGCTTGGCCTTGCCGGGCGCATAGAGCGGGTTGCCGTATTTGCCATTCCAGTCGAGATGAACGTTGAAGAACTGCCCACCGATGAGTTGGGCATAGCTGATCGTCTTGGTGGCGTCGTTCGCAGCATGCACGACGCCATCTTTCACCGTCAGTTGATCGGCGGGAAGGCCGAGCTTGTCGGCCGCCATCTCGACCAAAACCCGGCGCGCTTCGGCAGCGGCCATGCGCATTTGCTTGCCGCCGTCCTGGACGCCGGTCGAACCGGACGCACCACCTTGATTGACGCTGGTATCGGTGTCGCCGATGAACAGCTTCATGCTCGCAAACGGCACGTCGAGTTCTTCCGCTACCATCTGGCGGATGGCGACGGAGAGCCCCTGCCCCATATCCATCTTGCCGAAGTAAGCCGAGACCGTGCCGTCGGCATTGACGGCGATATAGGAGGAGAGCTGATCGGGTGTCAGCGCCGGCTTGGTCGCGACCGCCGGGTCGCTCTCCGCCGCGCGAGCGGAGTCGAACGCGATCGGGGCGCCGACCGAGACGACCAGCGCGCCGCCGGCCTTGAGCACAGCGCGGCGCGAGAAGTTTGCGGATTTTTCGTGTTTGGTCATGACGGCCTCCCTCAACCCATCATCGCCGCGGCGCGTTTCACCGCGCGCAGGATCGCCATATGGGTGCCGCACCGGCATTTGAGGTGACGCAGCGCGGTGCGAATTTCAGCATCGGTCGGCTTCTTGTTGTCGCGCAGGAACGCCGCGGCGGTCATGATCCAGCCGTTGATGCAATAGGCGCATTGCGGCACTTCCTCCTGCACGTAGGCTGCCTGCAACGGATGCGGGCGGTCGGGTGTGCCGAGGCCGGCAAGCGTGACCACCTTCTTGACGCCGACCTCCGAAATAGGCCTTCGGCATGAATGCACGGGCTTGCCGTCGATATGCACGGTGCAGGCACCGCATTGACCGAGACCGCAACCGAAATGTGGATTGTTGAGGCCGAGATCGTCGCGCAGCACGTACAGCAGCGGCGTGTCCGGCTCGGCTTCGACCGTGTGGTCTTTGCCGTTGACGTTCAGTGAAAATGTCTGGCTCATGCGAAAGCGTCTCCATATGCGCAGCGTCGCTCTCTAGTCGGGCCGGCCACATGCCGTGCGTCCCGATGCCGCTGCATCCGCTGCAAAGAAGGCTATTCCCAAACTCGCGCCATGGGAACACGCTTTGAATATAAAATTCCTGCTATCGTCGGCGAGAATTGCAGATTGATTGGAGGTTCCTTCATGGGGAGGAAAATTACTCATCTTATTGCGCTGTCGATCGCGCTCATCCTGGCAGCCGCGATCGGCGGTCAAGCTTGCGCGCAGTCGTCGAAACCGTGGCGGCACGGACTGATCATGCCGAAGAGCGACGCCGGCATTCTGCTGATGGCGGCGCAGCACGGCTTTTTCAAGAAGATGGGCCTCGACGTCCAGATCGTTCCGATCCAGGACGATCAGATTCTGACCAAAGCCACGATTGCCGGCGATCTCGACAGCTTCGAGGGCGGACCGAGCGGCGTTTTGATCGCGAATTCACGCGGCGCCGACATCAAGGTCGTCGGCTGCTCGTGGCTGATCGTGCCGCACGGCATCTTCGTCCACGACAACATCACCGCGATGGACCAGCTCAAGGGCAAGACCATCGCCATTTCATCGCCGGGCGCCTTTCCCGACATCTTCGCCAAAGGCGCGCTGGCGCACTTCAACATTCCGCCCGACTCCGTGAAATACGCAAGCCTGGGCGGCGATCTCGATCGCTACAAGGCGCTGGTTGCGCACGTGGTCGACGCCGCCGTGGTGTCCGGCGAGTATGCGCCGATCGCCGCCAAGGAACATATCAAGATGCTGGTCTCGGCCCAGCAGGCGTTGCCGCAATTCGTCCGCATGTGCATCAGCGTCAACGGCAAGACGCTGGCGACGCGGCCCGAAGACACCGCCAAATTCCTGGCCGGCGAGATGCTCGGGCTGCGCTATGCAGTGACGCACAAGGACGAGGCCATGAAGGCCACGCAGCAACTGGCCGGCATCAAGCCCGACGATCCGCGGCCATCCTATATTTATGATCTCGCCATGAAGCAACACGCGATCGGCACCGATCTGCCGATCCCGATGGACAAGTTCGAGTGGCTGAATAACGAGCTGGTGACGGTCGGCAGCTTGGCCAAGCCGATGGACCTGTCCAAGGTGCTCGATCCCACCCCGCGCGAGGCGGCGCTCAAGCTGCTTGCGCAGTCGCATTAAAGGATGCGCCAGTCGAACGCGTGCGTGGCGGCGTTGCAATAAGCGGCAACAGCATGGGTGAAGTCAGCCTGATCGATGTTTCCAAGCGCTTCACGCTGCGCATCGACGGCGGCGGGCAGACCGTGCAGGCGCTCGACCGGCTGAGTTTCACCGTGCACGATGGCGAGATCGTCGCGCTGATCGGCCCGTCGGGCTGCGGCAAGACCACCGCGCTGCGCATCGCCATGGGGCTCGAGACCGCAAGCGGCGGCCGCGTCATCGTCGACGGCATGCAGGTCAATGGTTGCGGTCACGATCGCGGCATGGTGTTTCAGCACGCCGAGCTATTGCCTTGGCTCACAGCGCTGCAGAACGTTGAATTCGGCCTGGAAATGAAGGGCGTACGCGGCCAAGCGCTGCGCGATACCGCGACGAGATATCTGACGCTGGTCGGCCTCGGCGATAGCTGCAACCGTCGGCCCTATCAGCTTTCGGGCGGCATGCAGCAGCGCGTCGGCATCGCGCGAGCGCTGGCGATCGATCCGAAAGTGCTGCTGATGGACGAACCGTTCGGCGCGCTCGACGCGCAAACGCGGGAGACCTTGCAGGGCGAGCTGTTGGAGATTCACAAGCGCACCAAAAAGACCATCCTGTTCGTGACCCATGATCTCGACGAAGCTGTTCTGCTCGCCGACCGGGTCGTGGTAATGCAGCACGGCCGCCTGCAGGAAATCGTGACCGTGCCATTGTCGCGACCGCGCGACGATCTCGCCAAGATCAGAGGCTCGGACGACTTTGCGCAGACGCGCTATCATATCTGGCAGGCGCTGCACGCCGGCGGCGCAACGGTGCATTGAGGACTGGCATGGTCGATATTGCCGATCGTCGGGCCGCTACCGGTGAAGTCCCCGCTGCCGCGGCCGCCAGGCGCCGCGTGCCGCGCTGGGTCGTGACCGTCGCGGCACTGGTCGTGCTGCTGGCGTTCTGGGAATATTTCGGGCGCGACATCAATCCGATCTTCGGCTCTTATCCGAGCGCGATCTTCGCGGCCTTCATCGAGCTTGTGCGCAACGGCAAGCTCGTCACTGCGCTGTTGCAGAGCATACAGCCGTTCATCGTCGGCTACGGCATGGCCATCGTCGTCGGCGTGCCGCTCGGTTTGGTGATCGGGCGCTTCTGGGTCGCCGAGGCGGCGCTCGGGATTCTGGTCACCGGCGGCTACGCCATGCCGCTGGTGGCGCTGGTGCCGCTTTTGGTGCTGTGGTTCGGCCTCGGCTTTACGGTGAAGTGCGCCGTCATTTTCCTGATGTCGATCTTCCCGATCTGCATCAATACCTGGCTCGGCGTGAAATCCGTGCCGAAGACGCTGATCGAAGTCGGCAAGTCGCTGGTCGCCTCCGACGCCGTGATCCTGCGCCGGATCGTGTTGCCGGCGACCTTGCCCTACATCATGGCGGGCATCCGGCTCGCCGTCGGCCGCGCCGTGGTCGGCATGGTGATCGCGGAGTTCTTCACCACCATCAACGGGCTCGGCGCCATCATCATCACGTCGGCCAACAATTTCGACACTGCCACCATGTTCGTGCCCATCATCGTGCTGATGGTGCTTGCCGTAGGCTTGAATTCGTTGATCGGCTGGCTCGAGCGCATCGTCGCGCCGTGGCAGGCGGAGATCGCCGGGCGCGATCAGAATTAGAGCGATATACGATCAATTGGAATCGACCGCCCTCATCCCTTCGTCCCCGCGAAAGCTGGGACCCAGTGCTTTCACCGCGACGCCATGCTTCTCACTTGGTTCCCGCGTTCGCGGGAATGAGCGGAAACTGCTTCAACTCGATTGGATAAAGCCCTGGCCCGGGATTATTGTCAGCGCCTGCACGGCCGCAAACAGGTCGTGCACGAAGCGCTCCGCAATATTGCGCGTGATGAATACCACGCGGCTGCCGCGGAATTGATCCGGCCAAGAGTCCAATTCGAGCGGCGGGTGCGCGAGGTGCTGCACATATTGCACCACGACCGGCCCGCGGCAGCCGGCGACATTGAGCAGGCCTTTGACCCGCAACAGATCGGCGCCGCGCAGCGCGGTCAAAGTCTCCATCGTCTGCGAAAAAGTCGGCCATTCGATCGGCTCGGCCATTTCGATGACGAAACTCGCGATGCCGTCCGAGTGCTCGGCCTCGGCTACGAACCCGCTGCGCTCGGTCGACACCGGCATGATCACGCGGTCCGCGTCGAGCGCCCCGGCAACCGCAATATCGATTGTCGCGCGCGGGTTGAGCTGTTGCAGCCGCTTGCTCAGCCACTCGACGGCGGCCGGCGTCGCGAGGTCGCTCTTCGAAATGATGAGGCGGTCGGCGAGGATCGCCTGCTTGCGCGCCTCGGCGGCTGTTTCGAGGTTGGTCGCGCCGGCGACGGCATCGACCACGGCGAGCACCACGTCGATATGGAATTCGCCGCCGAGTGCGCGGTCCGTGGAAAAGGTTTGCAAAATCGGCCCGGGATCGGCGAGGCCCGAGGTCTCGATTACGACGCGGCCGAACGGCGGCACAGCTCCATGCTCGCGGTCGAACACCAGGCCGCGTAATGCAAGCTGGAGGTCGCTGCGCGTGATGCAGCAGACGCAGCCGTTGCCGAGCAGAACCGTTTCGTCGGCGCTCGAGCGAATGAGCGCATCGTCGATGCCGACCGCGCCAAATTCGTTGACGATCACCGCCGTGCCGGCGCCTTCGGGCGAGGATAGAAAGCGGCGCAGCAACGTCGTTTTGCCGGCGCCGAGGAAACCGGTGACCACGGTGACCGGAATGCGCGCGCCGCGCTCGCGTTTTTGTCGCCGCCCGAACGGCCCGGCGTCGCGCGAAGGAAAAAGGTCGAGCATCACTATTCTCCCTCTCCCCGCCTGCGGGGAGAGGGTCGGGGTGAGGGGGCCTCGCCGCCGGACTGAAAATCACGGGGAAGCTCAGAATCGCGGCAACGCCCCCTCACTCGGCGCTGCGCGCCGACCTCTCCCCGCACGCGGGGAGAGGCGTGATTAGGGCCGCCGCCTCGCATCAAAAATCCATCTCCAAGATGTAGAGCCCGCCGACGTGGCGATCGACCGTGTAAACGACGGCGCGCTCGTCGACGAAGACGTCGTTCATCTGAATGGTGCCGGTCGGTGCGCCGGGCGGCGCCGGCGGCATGAAGATGCCGACTTCCTTGGGCTGGTACGGATTGGAAATGTCGTACGCGCGCAAGCCGCCGTTGAAAAACGTACCGAGCGCGATCTGGTCGGAATGCCAACAGGTCGGCAGCGGCACGTTCTCGTGGATGTTGTGCGCGCCGAACCTGCCGGCCTTGGCATAGATCGCGTGATCCGGCAGCGGACAGGTCGAGATCGGCACCAGATTGGTCTCCTCGCGCGCGTCCAACACCCAGATCAGCTTCGGCCAATCCTTGCAATTATTCTCCGTCGATTCGTCGGTTACCAGCATGAGGCCGCGATCGAACAGCGGCACGATGGTGTGCATGAAGCCGGTGTAAGGCGGCGAATTGGTCCATTGCGAAACCTTCTTCGGGTTCGCCTTGTCGGAAATATCGAGCACGAACATGCCGCCGTCGATATAGGCGAGGTAGCAACGGTCGGGCCGCTGCGGATAGACGTTGGTGTTGTGGGCGCGAAAACCCTTGTCGAGCTTGTGTCGCGCCGGTGGCATGACGTTGTCGCCCTGGCGCGTGCCCGGCATCCACCAGCGGCCGACCTCGACCGGTTTCGACGGGTTGCGCACGTCGACGCAGCGATAGAACTGGTCGTCGCTGGGGTTCGTCGGTACGAAATCGCGCGAGCCCGACGCGCAATGGACGTATTCGCCGTCGCAGAACCAGAGCTGATGCACGCCGCGCGAATGCGGGCCGGAGCAGTCGAAGAACGAGATCGATTTCGGATTTTCCGGCTTGGAAATGTCGAACAGCTCGAAGCCAGCGGGCTTCATATCTTTCTTCTGGGTCTGGTACGCCACCGCCATCAGGTTGCCGCAGGTCTCCAGCGAGTTCGAGCGCATATTGGCGTGCGGCAGGTCGGTCTGGCACACCACCTTCGGCTTGCGCGGATCGGAGACGTCGACGGCGGTGAAATTCTTCGGCGCGCTCTCGTGCGCCAGCCAGATGATGCGCCGCCCGTCGGGCGCGATCTGCACCGACATGCCCTCGCCCATGCCGCCGAAGCCCGCCAGCATGTCGTTGGCCAGCAGCTTGAAATTCCAGACGACGGGTTGATAGGTCGAAGTCAGCGGGCTTTTTTCCGTTGCGGGCATTTGGGGAAATCTCCAATGAGGAAACACGTCATTCCGGGGCGCCACGAAGTGGCGAACCCGGAATCCATATCCACGATCGCTCAAGGTTATGGATTCCGGGCTCGCGCCTCCGGCGCGCCCCGGAATGACGGTCGGTATATTACGCCTTCGCCCTGGCTTTCTCCATAAAGTCGGGTCGCAGCGCCTTGCTCCAATCGGGGATGGATTTGATCGTCTTATTC
>JASHQI010000204.1 GCA_030037645.1 Xanthobacteraceae bacterium | reverse complement strand
ATGCTCTACTTCATACCGCGATCATCTGAAATTCGGTGGAAAAAGCGTGCATGCGCCGCGCGCCGGTCGCGGTGATCTGCACGGTCTCGGCAAAGACGCAGCCGGTGTCGCCGTTGCGCCAGGTGGGATCGTAAAGGTCGATGTTGAAGGCAAACACCATGCCTGGGCGGAATTCGTCGCCGACCGACTTCAGCGCGTCCTGGTCGGCGCGCAAGGCGTGGAAGCGATAGCGCGGATATTCCAGCGAAGCGAGGCCATGGCCGTGTATGCCGGTCTCGCAAATCGCCAGCCGGCGATCCTCGATGGTTTGCCGCACCGCAGTCATGGCGTCTGAAATTTTCTGGCCGGGGCCGAACCGCTCAAGCCCGCGTTGGTAGGCTGCGACGCAGCCGTCATAGATTTCTCGTTGCTTTTTGTCCGGCTCGCCGAGGCAGAACGTACGCTCGACGTGGGTGAAATAGCCACCGATCTTCGGATGAATTTCGCAGATGATGAGGTCGCCGCGCTCAAGCGTACGCGTCGTCGGCACGCGGAACGGATGCGGATAGGGATGTCGATCACACGCCCACAAAAACAGTGTCGGCTCTTCTCCGCCATTGGCCAGCATCACTTCCATCATGTGGGCATAGACTTCGCATTCCTTGACGCCCGGCCGCGCGGTATCGCGGCATGCCGCCAACATCAGGTCGCCTAGGCTTGCGGCCTTGGCGAGGACACCGAGTTCCTCGTCGCTTTTGATGGTGCGCACCTTTTCCAGCATGTCTTCGAGATTGAGAAGAACGGCGCCAGGCACAAGGTCCTGCATCCGCAAATAGACGCTGTGCGGCACCCAGCCATCGGGATCGAGCGGACCCGCCAAGCCGTCCATGCCGATACGGCCACGGTCGACCTTCAATTCTTTCAATCGCTCGGCGACAGTATCTGCCCATGTTCCCTTGCGCGGCCGGATGTCGCCGACCCAATCCTGCGCGCTGCGCCAGCCAGCAAGAAAAGTCGGCATCTGCACGAAGCAGGTCGGCTCGCCATCGCGCGGAAACACTAACACGTTGAATTCGGCGTTGCCGCCAACCGGACAGAGATAGCGTGCGTTGGCGGTGCAAAAGTCCCACATCAGCGGCCAGCCCCACAGCACAAGGCAATCGAGCCCACGGGCTTCCATCTCCTTGCGCACTGCGACCCAGCGCCTGTCGCGCTCGGCTAGCGACAATTTCGGCACATCGAGGATGTCACGCATGGGGGTACCTCTTTCCTGTAGCCCGGATGGAGTGCAGCGCAATCCGGGAACGACAGTCGGCTTCAATACTGCTCCCGGATTTCGCTTCGCTCCATCCGGGCCGCAAGGTTTCGTAAATTGCGCGCTTACGCCACTTGCAACTTCAATCGCTGCAAGCTTTCGAGATAATCAGCGATGCCGCGTTCCAGATCGAACGCGGGTTTGTAGCCGAGCTCTTTTTGCGCGCGCGAGATGTCGTAGACGCCCGCCATCGGATAGGGCGAGCCGATAAAATTCAAGCCTGGCCCGATCTCGATCACCGCGTGGGGGAGATGATTGCGCAGCACCGCTGCGACGTCTTGCAAAGTGATACCGACGCCGGTGCCAATGTTGAACACGCGGCTTTGCAGCTTTTCGGTCACCGTCGCGAGATAGATTCCGAGCGCGGAATCCTTGTTGTAGATGAAGTCGTCCTTTTCGTCGCCGCCCTGGGCAATCCGGAACGGCAACCCGTTGGCCGGATTCTCCACGATCTGGCTAGTCACGCCCATTTTGCCGTGCCGCGCCGTCTTGCCCGGCCCGTAGGTGGTCGCGAAGCGCAGCACCACGACGTCGAGGCCGAGCGTGCCCCAATAAAGCGTCGCGTTCTCGCCCATGAGCTTCGCGGAATCGTAGATGCGCTTCGGGTCCTTCGGGTGATCCTCGGTCACAAGCTTGTAGGTCGGCGCGCCATATTCGCCGCGGAATGGTCCGTAGACACCCTTGGCGCTGGTGTAGACGACGCGTTCGACATTGGTCGCGCACGCCGCTTCCAGCACATTGACGGTGCCCATGACGTTGATCTCGACACTCTCTGCCGGGTGAGCCGCCGAGAGCGCGCTGATATACGCGGCCGTATGCACGACGTGGGTGATCTTGTGCGCTCTGATGACCTCGGCAAGGCGCTTGGCATCGAGAATCGAGCCAAGCTCGATGTCGACCTCATCGAGGATATCGCGAACGAGCGATTCGTCGCGGTGACGCGCCAAAATGACCGGACGATGTCCCTCGCGGACGAATTTGCGGCTCGCCTCCGCGCCGATGACGCCCATTCCGCCTGTGATCAAGACGCGCATGTGATGAGGACAATACTTATCAGTAGGGACCGCGCGACGCGATATCGTCGATGACCTTGCGGAGCTGCGAGATGCGGGCGTCGTAAGCACTGCTCAAGCAAGACACCTTGCTGCCGCATGCTTCGCGCAGCTTTAGCCATGATGCTTGTTCATCCATGATATCGCCGCGCTGGCCCATCGCGACCAACGATGTCGCAATACCGAATAATGTCGTCATTCTCGCCTCGGCCTGGCCGAGCGAATACGTCTTGCAGATGGTGACGTCGGCGGCCGTCGTCGCCTTGCGACAATTGATCGGAGCATAAGTCGCGGCGTTTGCCAAAGCAGGAATGCCAACAACAGACGCAGCGATTGCGGCCGCCAGCGAAAACTTCATCGTGTTCTCCTGATGCAAACGACGATCAGCCGAAAGTCGGCACAAACAGTTTTTCGATCGGGATTTTCTCCGGGATCAAACCCTGCTCGACCATGTAACTCACCAGGGCTTCGAGCGTCGGGCGGTTCGGCTCGACGCCGTAGGGCCAGCAATCGCCGCCGAATATCTGGTCGATTTCTTCGACGTCATCCGGCAGCCAAGGCAACATATACCGCAACGTCCCAGAATAACGCATCTTTTCGCGCGCGCGATCCTTGGCGGCGCAGAA
>JASHQI010000203.1 GCA_030037645.1 Xanthobacteraceae bacterium | reverse complement strand
ATAGGAATGGTGGGCGCTGTAGGGATTGAACCTACGACCTCTCCCGTGTGAAGGACAGAATTGCCTCATATATTTCAATGCGTTGGCGGCATATTTTTGCCATTCCCCGTGGTTTCCCCGCCTCGGCACCATCGAATTTGCCATTGCGTGAAGCAAGTTGGTGGGGGTTGCCGTTTTGCCGACTGAGTTGCGCGTCGCGGATGCGACGATACAATCCGGCGTTCTGGGACGATCGAAGATGGCGCTCAAGCGGCCGAAACAAGACAAGGCCGTTGCGCCTTACAAGGCAAAGGAGATGCTAGACCTTACGTCGCTGTCTGAAGCGGCGGCCGATAAGTTCAGGCAGGCAATGAGGGAAGCTGGCAGTAAGGCTCGGTATACGGGAAGTCCGTATCATAGATCGTCAACAAAAGAGGGACCTGTTGCCCAACGCGTAGGGTTGTCCAGCCGATGCCCGCCGAACTGGACCAATGTCGACGCGACCCGGGTCCTTCGCGTCGCGATCACCGAAGGCCGCGTTTCCGCAATTTGGGAGCAGGGCTTTCCGAAGCAGGTTTGGCACCTGGACGGTGACGTCTTATATGAAGCGAGGCTTACAAACAGCGGAAATGGCGAATATCATGGCTATCCGCTAGAAGATCGATGGCAATGGCCGAAGAACTTTCGATAGCAGAATCGTTCGCCGTGGATTTGCAGTGGCCGGAAAATCCAGGAAAGGGTGGAGATTCCCTTCTCGACGGGTCACTCGCTCGCTTCCAAATACTGGTCGGCGACAAATCGCTCACTGCGTATCAGACTGAAAAGGGTGACAAGCACTCATACCTCCATGTCCCAACCTATTATCTGGTCGAATGGCTTGCGCAGAATTGGTGGTCATTCTTATACGAACCTCGCAAAAATGACCGTGACGATTTTGAGCAAGATTTTCGTACCCGACATTGGTTAGGAACCGCCAGAAATGGCTTTGCGCTTCCCGACGTAACTTTCTCGCCGGCTGGCGAGAAAGTTGAGATTGTGGCTCGATCTGCATTCTTGCGTTTTGCGCATCTGAATTTCATCGAAGCTCTTACCGCTACCGCCGCGACCGATAGCGTGCGTTCAGAGTTCTCCAAGTTTATTGAGCAAGTGCTTATGCATTTGAATAAAAACGGTGTGACTGATTCTGCGGCGCATCGGCATTGGGATCGTGTCCGCAACACAACAAAGGAAGAGGAGACTTATTGCCGGATGGTCGGGGCCTTGGGAATATCACCTTATCTCAGCCATCCAGACTTGGACGGTGTTTTTGAAAAAATTGCCGGGAAAATTTCCGACTCTATGCTCACAGACCTCTGCGATGCGACCAATATGGGAAATATAGAGCGTGCGGCCGATGCTGCTGACGGTATCTCGGCTGCTTTGTCGAGCGCAAAAGACATTCCGGCCAAAGAGCTTTTGGAGGCGCGACGGCCCGCAGACAACGCGCCTCGTGCATACGAGTGGGGTTATCGAGCGACAGATGTGGCGCGATCTGCTCTGGGAATAGCTCATGACGACCCGCGAGGGTCTCTAGCCTTCTTCGATCGACTACAATTTGATCCGAGTGCTGGGATTGATGATGGGAAGAGTTTGGAAGCCACTGCGCCCGCCATAATCTCGGGCGCAGTGGAGCGTAATGATGACAAAATGCGCGTCGTGCTTTCTGGAAGCAATGGCGCACACCGTAAATTTGCTGCTGCTAGAGCAGCCTTCCTGGCGTGGTCTCCGGGAAGCAACTCATCCAGGCTGGTAACAACGGCACGGACGAGGGATCAACAAGCTAGCCGAGCTTTTGCTGCGGAGCTTTTGGCACCGGCGAAGTTTCTAAGGAGGATATTGGGTGACCGTTCGGAGGTTTCGCCTTTTACGTTGGACAGAATCTCTGAGGAGATCGGAGTTGCTCCTACGGTCGTCCACCACCAAGCCGCAAATCACGGCTACTATGTTGCCGAGGCTGCTTAGTCTCGCACGGCGTTATGCGCCCGAACGAGAGGTGAACAACCTCCCCGTATATTCCCCGTCCGCAACGTGCTCGTTGCTGCGATGTTCTGCGGCGAGGTGCGAAACCGACGGCACCGCAAACACGTCGAAAGTTCGCAATTGACAGGGCTTTTCGTGGTGGGCGCTGTAGGGATTGAACCTACGACCTCTCCCGTGTGAAGGGAACGCTCTCCCGCTGAGCTAAGCGCCCACTATGTATCGGATTTGCCGATCAGGCCCCGGATTTAAGGAGCGGCTCGGTGTCGTGTCAAGCGAGCGAGCGTGCCGCGCGTTCCTTTTGGGTCGGGAGCCGGTTGGATTCACGCTGGCGTGGGACCAAGCGGAAGACGAAGCCCTATTCGATTCTCAGCGCATGATCCGGAACAAGCCAGCCGTCGGACGTGATCCGGGGGTGGACACCGGTTTTCCGACAAGATCAAGCTTCATCAAAATGCTAGAGCGTCGAATCGATTCAACTTGAAACGATTGCGCTCTAGCGTGACGCGACGCGGGATGCCGTCGACTGCAAGGCGCGGATGCGGTCGGCGAGGGTGCTCCTGCCCTCCTGGGCGGTGTCGAGGCCGCTTGCATTTGATTGGCTGCGAGCGCCGTTGCTTGCTGGCGCAGCATGACTCGCTGCTTGACTCAAGGCCGGCGCATCGACGGCGAGCATGGCGTCGATCGGTGAATCTGGCCCCTCAAGCATCGCGGTGAGCCGCGCGACCTCGGCGGCGACGTCGTTGATGCGCTCGCGCAACAGCGCGTTCTCGACACGCTCGGACGCCCAGGTTGTTTCAGCGTCCTGCTTGATTGTCGTGATCTCGCGCTGCAGCTTGGTGCGCTCGTCAAGCGCTGCGGCAAGCTGCGCTTCCAGCTGGCTGATATCGGAACGGAACTTCTCGACGGTTGTGCTGTTGCGGCGGCCGATAGTCGACAGCTCGCTGCGCAGATCGGTCTCGGAGCTGCGCGCAGCCTCCAAGTCGCTGCGCAGCTTGGCGACGTCGTAATCGCGTTCGGCCAATGCACGACCCTGATCGCCCAATCGCGTTTCGAGCTCCTGCACGCGATGAGCGAGCGCTTCGGCCTCGCTGGTCTGTACCAGGAGTTCGTGCTCGAGCTCTCCTGTGCGGGAGCCGAGGGTTTCGAGCCTGCCGCGTGCCTCACTCAACTCCGCCGACACCGCTGCCGCATCGCTGCGCTCGCGAGTCAATCGCTGCTCGGTTTCATGGACAGTGCGCTCGTAGTCGGAAACACTGACCTTCATCGCTTCCACCTGCGTACGCAAGGCCGCGAGTTCGACGCGCTGGTTGTCGGCGATGATCGAGTGCTCGCCGAGATCGGCGACGAGCTTGACCAACTCCGCCTCCTTGTCGGCAAGCGCACGCTCGGCTTGGTGCAGCGAACTCGATTTGAGCTCGAACTCCTGCTCTGTGGCACGGAGCTGATCCCGCAAGGATTGGTCGCGCGCTTCAAGCGAAAAGATCGTCGTGGTCTTTTCGCCAAGCTCCTTCTTGAGCTGATTGATTGCGTCGGTTTTCTTGCCAAGTTCGGCGAGCTGCGTCGACGTCTTGGCTTTCATTTGCTCGACGCTCATTTCCAGCCGGCGCGTCGACATCGCAAACTCGGCGCGGAGCTGGTCCTTGTCAGCGCGGATTTCGGCGATCGACAATGGCGTTGCGGCTTCGAGCCGACGCATGGTCAGGCGCACGGCACGATTGTGAACCAATGGAACGAACAGCAATCCCAGTAACGCTGCCGCGAGGAATCCGATCCCAAAATACATGACCGGTTCGATCATGACGCTACGCCTCCAGCCCATGCCTTGCGACCCACTGCGCGGATGCAAAAGGATGGGTACGCCACACGACATTGCCACGCGGATGAGGGCCGCACCACATTCACCAACGGTTAACCTAAACCGACTTCAGCCGCCGCGCCATCGCCTCGATGGCGGCAGGGCCGTCATTCATCCATCGTGCGAGGAACGCCGGGGCCGCCAATCAGAACGGATTCCAAGTCGGCCGCGACGTGAATTTGAGATAGCCTATGTTGGCTCCGAGCCGCAGCCCGACGCCGGAGCGGATCGGCACCAGCACAATGTCGTTGGCGGTAAGCGCCGTCATGCCAAACCCGCCGACGATATAGGCGGAGCCGTCAACACCTCCGAACCGCTCGAAAATCGCATCCGTCCGCGGCAGATTGTACACCAGCATCATGGTGCGCGCGCCGTCGGCACCGTAATCGAAGCCGACGGTGGGTCCCTGCCAAAACACGCGAAGATCGCCAGCATTCTTGGTGTAAAGTGTCCCGTCGCCGTAGCGCAGCCCGCCAACAAAGGCACCGCCCGCCTCCTGGCCAAGAACGTAGCCGTTCGGCTCACCCCATCGACTCACCGCTTTTTGGACAACCATCGCTAATCCGCGTGAGACCCCGCCAAAGAAACGATTTCCAGCATCGATCAGTTCGTCCGGCGAGAACTGATTGGCGGCCGGCTGCGGCGGTTGGGGTTGAGCCGGCTGTGGTCCTTGCGGGCTGACCGTGCCGGGCGGTGGTTCGTACGGCCCCTGTTGGGCGGAGCCTTGCACGACTGCAAAACCGCTGACGACCAGGGCAAGTCCGGCGCACCGTAAGGCAAAATTCATCAGGAATTCCCCCTTAACCCCTTGCTCAGCACTGCGTTTTAATCTTGGCGAAGCCGACCCGAATCACCCCAAGATTTGCCAGAACTATGACCTCAGCACGGCAAAAACGGAAGCGATACGGCGCCGCGGGCGCGGCCTGGGTAGCTCTCGTTTTAGGTCTGACCGCCGGTGTTCCGGTTTCACGCGCAGCTTTGACGGAAAGGATCGTTGTCGACTGGTACTCCGGCCTGGCCATTGGTGGCTACGACCCGGTCGCTTATTTCACCGACCGCAAACAGGTGCTCGGTAGTGCAGACTTTGAGTTGCGCTACGACGGCGTGATTTGGCGCTTCTGCAACATCGGCAATCGCGAGGCCTTCGCGGCACAGCCCGATGTCTACATGCCGCTATTCGGCGGTTACGACCCGCTCGGCGTTGCGCGAGGCGTCGCGGTCGCGGGCAAGCCCAATGTGTGGCTGATTGCTGGCGGGCGGCTCTATCTGTTCTACGATCAGAGCTGGTTGGAAAAGTTTGCCGCGGATCCCGATCGCTTGAGCGCCGAGGCCGAACGCAAATGGCCGGCCGTGGAGAGTACACTCAGCCCATAATTCGCGCCGCAAGCTGCGGTTCGCCCCAGGCGAGAAAGCCTGGAATCCGCAGCCCTAGACTGCCGTAGACAAGGCGGCCGCCGTCGGGCGCGATGACGCAACCGCCCGCTGCCTCGAGGATTGCATGGCCAGCGGCAACGTCCCAGTCGCGCGTCGGAGCGAGTCGCGGGTAATGGTCGGCGCTGCCTTCGGCAATGCGGCAGAACTTTAACGCCGACCCGCAGGGTACGACCGTAACGTGCGCCAGGCCGCCCAGATACGCCTGCGTGCGCGCCTCGATGTGCGACCGACTTACCATGGTGACGAGTTCGCGTTCCGGAGCGCGCCGGGTGTGAATTGTCAGCGATCGTGAGACTTTTCCATCGCTGCCAAGCTCCATGCGTTCGGCACCCCGACCGACAACGCCACGCCAGATCAACCCGAGCGCCGGCGCGGTGATCACGCCGAGGACCGGCATGCCGTCGGTTACCAGCGCGATGTTGATCGTATATTCGTCGCGACCGGCCACGAAATCCCGGGTGCCGTCGAGCGGGTCGACCAGGATGACGCTGCTGCCGTCTCCGGATGGTGTATCGCGCTCCGCGCGTTCCTCGGAGATCATTGGAAACGGCGGCACGAGGCGTGCAACACCGGCACGGATCGTGGCTTCAGCGGCCTCATCCGCCGCTGTCACCGGGGATCCATCGGTCTTGAGCCGCATATTAGCGTTCTTTGACGCTTGGCGGACTGCCAGCGCTGCAGATACGCTGATTGCCGTCAAATTTTCTATCAGCTCGGTGCATTCGGCGGGATCGAGTGCGGCCACGGCGTCTCCTTGGTGATGCGCGGTCACGAGGCATACCGCCCAATAAGCGGCGCCAAAGTGCTGCGATCTAGCATGGCATTGTAAGGCCACGATTGCCGAATCGTTCGCGCTATGACACGCACGGCTACAAATCGCTGGAGCCAGCCATGTCTGCACCCCTCTCCGGTCCCATCGCGCTCGGCGCCCTCGACTTGGCGGCGCTGCTGTGTTCTCGAGTCTGTCATGACCTGATCAGCCCGATCGGTGCCATCGTCAACGGTCTTGAGGTGCTGGAGGAGGATAAGAGCGACGAAACCAGGACTTTTGCCATGGACCTGATCAAGAAGAGCGCACATCAGGCCTCGGCGAAGTTGCAGTTTTGCCGCCTTGCATTCGGCGCTGCCGGCTCGGCCGGTGCGCAAATCGATCTTGGCGATGCCGAAAAAGTTGCACGCGGATTGCTCGACGACGACAAGACCTCGATTATCTGGAACCTGCCGCGGGAATTGCTCGGAAAAAACCGGGCGAAGCTCCTTCTGAACATGCTGTTGGTCGCCATTGGATGCATTCCGCGTGGCGGCACACTGACGATCGATCCGGCGGAGGCAGGGAAGGGCTTTCGTATCACCGCATCCGGCCTCAATGCCCGTTTGGCCGAAGCGACTCCTGAACTGCTCGCCGGCAGCCCGACGCGCATGATCGACGCCCATGCTATTCAGCCGGTTTATACCGGAATTCTGGCACGGGATTGCGGGCTTACACTATCGGCGGTTGTCGCCGCTGAAGGGGTGGTGGTGACGGCCTGCTGAACCCCGTGAGCGCGGTGCGTTGCCGGGCAATTTCAAGGACTTGTCGACATTTCGCGCCCGCCGCAACCGAAATTAAATAGTTTGGCAACAGACTGCAGGGGTCCGATCCGGCAGGACCTGCCGGGCGACGAGTGCGCATGCCGTGCGCGCACGCCATAGGCATGTGTCCATTGCATGCCAAAGGCCGCCCAATCCGCGGGTGGGTATCGAGGGCACCTCGTATGGACGATCTGCTGCAGGAATTCTTGACCGAAACCAACGAGAGTCTGAACCTGCTCGATGCCGAGCTTGTGCGCTTTGAGCAGGAGCCGAATAACAGCAAGATTCTCAGCAACATCTTTCGGCTCGTTCATACCATCAAGGGGACCTGCGGCTTCCTGACACTGTCCCGGCTGGAGGCGCTGGCGCATGCCGCCGAGACGCTGATGGCTAAATTTCGTGACGGGATGCCGGTCACCGTGGAGGCCGTGACTGTCATTCTTTCCACCATCGATCGGCTCAAGATGATCCTCGACGAGATCGCGACAAAGGAGCAGGAGCCGAAGGGTGACGACCGCGATCTCATCGATCAACTGGGTCGTATGACGCGCGCGGAGAATCCGCCGCCTCAGCCGGCCATGCCCGACGAGCTCGTTGCCGCGCAAACCGAGGATGAGCGCAGCGAAAAGGCCGCCGACGAACGCGGCGACAAGCTCGTCGCCCATTCGATCCGCGTCAACGTCGACACGCTCGATCACCTCATGACGACGGTCTCCGAACTGGTGCTGACGCGCAATCAGCTACTCGAGATCGTCCGCCGCAACGAGGATTCAGATTTCAAGGTGCCGCTACAGCGGTTGTCCAACGTCACCGCCGAACTTCAGGAAGGCGTGATGAAAACGCGCATGCAGCCGATCGGCAATGCATGGCAGAAACTGCCGCGCGTCGTGCGCGACCTATGCACCGAACTTGGCAAGGATATCGAACTGGAGATGCACGGTGCCGATACCGAACTTGACCGCCAAGTGCTCGAATTGGTCAAGGATCCGCTCACGCATCTGGTTCGCAATTGCGCCGATCATGGCATAGAGAGCCAGACCGAGCGTGCCGCCGTGGGCAAGGCGGCGAAGGGAACGATCCGCCTTTCGGCCTGGCACCAGGGCGGCCACATCATTATCGAGATCTCCGACGACGGCCGCGGCCTCGACGTTGCCACCATCAGCGCCAAGGCTATCGAGAAGGGTCTCGCCAGCGAGGCCGAGATTGCGGCCAAGTCAGATGCCGAAATCTGCAATTTCATCTTCACGCCCGGGTTCTCGACCGCCGCGCAGGTCACCAGCATTTCCGGCCGCGGCGTCGGCATGGACGTGGTTCGCAGCAATATCGAGCAAATTGGTGGCACGGTCGATTTGAAGTCGGCCCGCCTCGCTGGAACTACGTTTACGATCAAGATTCCGCTGACGCTTGCGATCGTTTCGGCACTCATCGTCGAAGCGGGCGGCGAACGCTTCGCGATTCCGCAACTCGCGGTACTCGAACTGGTGCGTGCCGGCGGCGGCGAGCACCGCATTGAGCGGATCAAGGACACGCCGGTGCTGCGGCTTCGCAACAAGCTGCTGCCGCTCGTATTTCTCAAGGAAGTTCTTCGCCTTGACACAAGTCACGATGAGAATGGTTTCGTCGTGGTGACACAGGTCGGCAATCAGGTTTTCGGCGCCGTAGTCGATGGCGTGTTCCATACCGAGGAAATCGTCATCAAGCCGATGTCGTCTAAGCTGCGTCATATCACTGTGTTTTCCGGCACGACGATTCTCGGCGACGGCTCGGTCATCATGATCATCGACCCGAACGGCGTTGCGCAGGCGCTCGGCCGTGCGACGACGACGGCGCAGGCCATGAAGTTCGAGCCGAAGGATCACGATGAAGTTGAATTCGAGGACGTCACCTCACTGCTGGTGTTCCGTGCCGGTTCGCAGCAGCCGAAAGCCGTCCCGTTGTCGCTCGTCACGCGGCTAGAGGAAATTGACTGCCGACAAATTGAAATCTCTGACGGTCGCCACCTCGTGCAATATCGTAATCAACTCATGCCACTGTTGCGCATCAATACGGAGACCGGACTCAAGAAGGAAGGTGCGCAGCCGATCCTCGTGTTCTCCGACCAGAATCGATCGATGGGCCTGGTGGTCGATGAAATCGTCGACATCGTTGAGGATCGGCTCGACATCGAGGTGGCGAGTGACCGTGCCGGGGTGCTCGGCTACGCCGTCGTCAAAGGCAGCACGACGGAGATCGTCGACGTTGGCCATTTTCTGCCGCAGGCTTTCGAAGACTGGTTTCGCCGCCGGGATGCGTCGGTGACCTGGCATAAGCGCAAGATTCTGTTGGTCGATGATTCTGCATTCTTCCGCGACATGCTGGCGCCCTTGATCAAAGCGGCCGGCTACCATGTCGTCGCGGTGGCATCCGCCGCGGAAGCGCTGGCGATGCTCAAATCGGATACCTGGTTCGATGTCGTAGTCACTGACGTCGAGATGCCGGAGATGGACGGTTTCGCTCTCGCCGAAGCATTGCGTAATGCGCAAGGCACAGCCGCGATACCGATAATTGCGCTCTCCGCCATGGTCTCAGCCGAGGCAATCCAGCGTGGACGGGAGGTCGGATTTCACGATTTCGTCGCGAAGTTCGACAGGGCGGGCTTGATCGCGGCAATCAAGGAACAAAGCGTCGATCTCAATCGGGCTGCGTGATGAACGACACAACCAGACTCAGCGACTTCGTGACATTTGCGATAGGTGGGCAGATGTTCGGTCTGCCGATTGGGCGCGTGCAGGATGTCTTCAAACCTTCGCGAGTCACGCGCGTTCCCCTCGCTGGAGCTGAGATTGCAGGCGTGCTCAATCTGCGCGGCCGCATCGTCACGGCAATCGATCTGCGCAACCGGCTTGGGCTGGAAAGACGTCAGGACGAAAAGCCCGCTATGGCGATCGGTATAGAGTATGGCAACGAGTCGTTTGGCCTTCTCGTCGATTCAGTGGGCGAGGTGCTCAAGTTGCCGGATGCCGATTGCGAACCTAATCCCATCAATCTTGACCGCAGGCTGGCACGCGTTTGCGCCGGAGTGTTCCGACTCGACGAGTCGCTGCTTGTCGTCCTGGACATCGACCGTGTGCTCGATCTTGGCGCGGAGGCGGCTGCAGCGTGACCGCCAGCAATATATGACATGGAAGCGGGCTCGCCCGCAAAGTGGAGAGTGAGGACGTTATGAAGACGTGTTTGGTTGTCGACGATTCCAGTGTCATTCGCAAAGTGGCACGGCGAATTCTCGAGGGGCTCGAATTCCAGATCGTGGAAGCCGAGAACGGCGAGGACGCCATAGAGTCTTGCAAACGCCAATTGCCGGACGCGATTCTGCTCGATTGGAACATGCCGAAAATGGACGGCTATGATTTTCTGCGCGTACTGCGACGTCTTCCGGGGGGTGACCGGCCAAAAGTAGTGTTCTGCACTACCGAGAATGACGTCGCACACATCGCGCGTGCACTGCATGCCGGAGCCAACGAATATATCATGAAGCCGTTCGATAAGGAGATCGTTGAGGCCAAATTCCAAGAAGTAGGACTCATCTAAGCGGCCGCTACAGTTGCGTGATTGTTGAAAGCGTAAAGTGAAAAGCCAATATCCATGAGTTCCGTCCTTGTTGCCACCAGCGACGTGAGTGCTGCCGGCAGACCGATCCGCGTGATGGTGGTGGACGACGCGATTGTTGCGCGCAGTCTGATGACGCGCTGGATCGAAGCCGAGCCGGACATGCTGATCGCGGCTTCGGCTCGTAACGGGCGCGAGGCAGTCGAACAGATTGAACGTGGCGATCCCGATGTCGTTGTGCTCGACATCGAAATGCCGGAGCTTGACGGCCTCTCCGCACTGCCGCTGCTGCTGAAGAAAAAGCGCAACCTCGTCGTGATCATGGCCTCGTCGCTGACGCGCCGCGGCGCCGAGATTACGCTGCGGGCGCTCGCGCGTGGCGCGGCCGACTACGTTCCCAAACCCGAGACCTCAAACGACGGCACGACTTCGGCCATGTTCCGCCGTGAGTTGATCGAAAAGATTCGCAATCTAGGCAATCGGCGCCGCCTGCCGCGGCGACAGGACTCCCCTGGCTTGGCTCCCACACAAGAGCCTTCATCGCGCGGCCGAGATTCGCTGGCGATGCGCGATGGCCAAAAATTCGGCGCTGAAAGTACCGCAGTGCATTTGCGACCGTTTGCAAAAACCGCGCCGCGTGCGCTGCTAATCGGTGCATCGACCGGGGGGCCGCAGGCGCTTACAGCAATGATCGAGAAACTTCCGGCCGCGATCGACCGAGCCCCGGTATTGATTACCCAACACATGCCTCCGACGTTCACCACGGTGCTGGCCGAACACCTGACGCGCGCCGGCGGCCGAGGCGCGCACGAAGCCGAGCATGGCGAGACCGTGCTTGCCGGGGGCATCTATGTGGCGCCCGGCGGCCGTCACATGCGCGTCGTGCGCGGACGCGACGGTGTCAAAATTGCGCTCGGTGACGATCCGCCGATCAATTATTGCAGGCCAGCGGTTGATCCGTTGTTCTCTTCGGCGGCGACGGTGTGGGGGCCTGCGGCACTGGCGGTTGTTCTCACTGGAATGGGAACAGACGGTACACATGGCGCCAGCGATATCGTCGCCGCCGGCGGAAGCGTGATTGCGCAGGATGAAGTGACCAGCGTCGTGTGGGGCATGCCCCGCTCCGTCGCGCAGGCCGGCTTGTGCTCCGCGGTGCTCGCGCTCGATCAGATTGCGCCGAAGATCATTCGGCTGTTCTCGGGAGCTCGCAGTGACCCCGCAAGATTATGACTATTTGCGCAGACGCCTGAAGGAGCGCTCCGGCCTAGTGCTGTCGGCCGATAAGGAATATTTGGTCGAGAGCCGGTTGCTGCCCGTTGCCCGCAAAGCCGGCCTTACCGGTCTTGCCGAGCTGGTCCACGTGGTCATGTCGGGCCACAACGAAGCGCTCATGACCGCCGTGGTCGAAGCCATGACGACCAACGAATCGTTCTTCTTTCGCGATAAGATTCCATTCGATAATTTTCGGGCCGTCATCATGCCGGCACTTATTGCGGCGCGTCGCAAAACGCGGGCGATCCGCATCTGGTGCGCGGCAGCATCCTGCGGACAGGAACCTTACTCGCTTGCGATGTGCCTTAAGGAAATGGAACGAGAAATCGCAGGCTGGCGAATCGAGCTTTTGGCGACCGATCTGTCCAATGAAGTATTGGAAAAGGCGCGGCAGGGAATTTACAGCCAATTCGAGGTCCAGCGCGGGCTGCCGATCCAACTTTTGATCAAGCATTTCACGCAAACCGGCGAGTTGTGGCAGCTCGCGCCGAGCATCCGTGCCATGGTCAAGTACCGACAGCTTAATTTGCTGTCGGACTTCTTCCACCTGGGCACGTTCGATCTGATCTTCTGTCGTAATGTCCTGATTTATTTCGACCAAGAGACAAAGAGCGATGTGCTCGGTCGGCTGGCACGCATCGTTGCCAGCGACGGCTATCTCGTCCTCGGCGCCGCGGAGACCGTGGTGGGATTGACCGACAGCTTCAAGATTGTGCCTGACAAGCGCGGTCTTTATGTGCCGAACACGGATTGGCCAAAAATCTCCCGACCGACCGCGGGTCAGCGCGCCCCCCGCCTCGTCGCGATAAACGGCGGGAGCCGTTGACCGATTAGAGATGTATCTCAAGGAGGCCTGCCCCAGGGAAAGCTCTCGGCCGATCGTTCCCAAGCTGGGCGTTCACGGTGTCAGAACACGCGACCGATTACTTCCCAAGCAGGCCTTCGGCAGCCGTCGTCATTCGAAAGCTCGGTTCCTCAGCGCAAAATGTGTTGAATTGATCCCGGGCTCGATCGAGCTTTGCCAAATCGATGATCTGCGGATTTGCCGCCTCGGCATAAAAGCCCAAGAACCACGACAGGATCAAATCCGAACGATCCCGATCAACTTTCAGGAATTGGCTGCACGTCATTGCGGAAACGTTGATCTTTTGTGCATCATCATTTGGCACTGAAGCGACAGCCGCGGCGACGGCTATGACTGCAAGAATTCTCATGGCGAAGATCCTTCTGCTTAGGGCAGTCCTTTCATACTGTGGTGGCCTCGGCGGCGCTTAGAAATTGGCCCCGCCAAAATAATGGTGCGTTGGCGTCTTCCATTTCCTCTTGGATCGCCGCTACCAAACTCGATATTTTTGACAAAGCTCCAGTGGACACATCGGTTTCCCAGATTCCCTTTATTTGTGCGATGGGCGCGTGTGCCACGGAGATGTCGTCTCCGAGCCTCCCCTTGAATGTAATGGTCGTGGACTTTTCACCATCCGTACCTGCTTCAGTGAAAAACTTCGCTTCGAGCAAACGACCGACCGTCGCAATAAATTCGAAATTCGACGCCTTGCGTCTAAGATAGGATAAGGCCAGGCTGCGATTGCGGCCAATAACGGCATATTTGAATTGCCGTTGATCCAGGATTTCGCCCTTGCCCGAAACGATGAACAAGTGAGCCGCTTTCTGAAAATCGTAGCCGTATACGATAAAATCGCTTCCCAGTTCAGCGTCGTCGAGTATTTGGCAAAGCTTGTAAAACTGCTCGACGAGCTCCTGCCTCCCACGCTGTCGGAATTGTTCGAAGTTTTCGTATCCATAACGGCGTAGATGCCTATCCAGGAATTTTCGCTGGATCGCCGCCGAACAAGCCTGAGAAAAATATTCCTTCAGCTCGTCGGCGCTCCATGTTTTCTTTTCCTTTATCTTCTCCTTCACGACCTCAATTATGGGAGCAACATATTGCGAATCGTCGGCCGAATGAGCGACGTTCCAGTCCGGAGTGAGGATTCGATTGCCGATGGCTGCATGAGCCTCGGCGCTCTGTCGGTCGCCATGAACCGTCATTTCGTCCGAGACGCAGACGAAGAAATCCCAAGGACTGGTTATCGCGACGATTGTCGTTGTCACGTTAAGCTCCGCATCCGTCGAATGTTCGACGATAGAGCGATGATTCGGAGAACGTGACCGCCAATTCTCTCCCTATGATTACTATGTACGATGGTCGGATCGGGGCGCATGGCCAGAAAGCTTCCATCGATTTTTGTCAGCCGCGCTTGTGACATGGCAAGATGTAGGTGAAGCCGCGGAATTCGTCGTAATCGCTACCATTGAGGAAGGGCATCAAGGCAACGTCGCCATTCTCCGCTGGCGGCGAATTGCGTGAAAGCATGTACAGCGGATCGATCAATCTCGCCGTATCGTTGGTCCAATATCTGCCGCCGGATTTGTTGGTGCGCCAAGTGAGATCAGTATTGTGTTCAAGTTCCCAAACTTCCCAGTGGACCTCTGGTAAATATTCCCTGTCGCTGCCCGGCACGAAGACGCGGGCAAGTTTTTCGCCGCGGGCGATCTTGTCGCCGATATTCAGATGGCTGATGTCCGCGTATCGCAGATGGTCGAACTCTGAAAAATAAAACTCCGGTCCCTCGGTCATGTTCAGTTCCGCGCGACGATGGACAATCAACAGCGCGGCATCGGGACCCCATCCCCAATTGGCGTGCCACACCGCTTTGACGGTGCCGGGACCGGGCGCCAGAATTGGATCGCCGAAGCGCCCGCCGTCGACGCCTGAATGCGGTTCATCACGCCGTGAGCCATCGACATCGATCCAGCTTGCATAGAGCGACGTTAATGGCGAACAGTTTAGTCCCGGCGGATATTTCGGCTTGAGGCCGGTGACGGTGATTCCATATCCCTTGAGATCGAGGTCGCTTTTTTGGGTCGTCAAGGCTTGGCCTTCACTTGCACGAATTGATCCGATAGCGAGAGCGAATAATGCCAGCGACAGCTTCCTGCTACGCTTTTGCATTTTTCAATGCTCCGGTCGCGTTTGCACTGCGCGCTCGATCGGGTTCCGCCTTCAATGTTAATGCGGACGCTGGTATCGGTTTCGTGGGAATTCCATACCAGCGACTGAATGCAGGTAGTGTCTCGCCCTTCATCAGCAGCGATAGGGGCCCAAGACTTGATCCACGTTGCATCTTTGCGCCGTAGAGAATTACGGCCATATTTCCGATCGAGCAGTGGTCGCCGATTTCAAGCACATCGGATTTCATGACCCGATCTTCGAAGAGATGTGTCTGGATCGTGGCACCGAGATTGAGCGCTGCATAATCGCCAATCTTCACCAAGTCGAATTCGGAAAAGAGCGTTGTTTCGAGAAACACCCAACGTCCGACCGTACAGCCCAACAACCGCAGGCAAGGCGCAATGAACGGCGTGCCCAGCAATGGCGACATGGCGTTCGCAGCCAGGCTTTCATATGCGCCGTTGATGATTTCGTTGGACCAGATGTACGAGCACCAGAGCGGTTTGATGGTGGGGACGAAAGTGCCGATCAGGATCTGCTTGACCATGCGGATAGCAACAACCGAGCTCACCGCCAACGCCACCGACAAGAATGGGGCGATCAAAAGCGTGATCTCGGGTGAATACGAAGCGTAACTGATCGACAGTGCATACAAGAAGATGGCAAGCTCGAACGCCAGGATACATGCCGGGAGCAGGATCTTGAGCGTTTCCATCGCGCCGCGGAACAGGACGAGGTGCGAGCTTGGACAATAGGTGGTATTCTCTGCAAAGCCCTCGGCATGTTCCGTGTTAGGCAACTGAAAGCTGGGCGAGCCGAGCCATCGTGTCGCGTCCGGTGATCGGGCCTGATCTAGAGGCGGCGTCGACATGACGCCGAGCAGGCTATTGCTCCCAAGTTCAATTCCCGCGGGAGCCAACGCGCTGTTGCCGACGAATGTACGATTGCCAATTTTGCTTGGCATCATTTCGACCCAGCCGCGATAAATGCGAAATCCGCCTACAATACAGGCGTCCGCCAGGAAGCTCTCGTCACCGATCTCCAACAAATCCGGCATAATGTGCATGACTGTCGAGATCTCGGCGCCGCGGCCGATCTTGGCACCGAGAATTCTGAGAAGGTTGGGCAGCAGCATCGTCGCGTAGATGGGAACGAGCAGATTTCTCGTGTTGTCGAGCAGATATTTAAGAAACCACATTCTGACATAGTCGCGACTCGACAGCGGGTATATTCCAGGGCGAATGGGGCCGATCGCAAAGCTCTTCACGCAGAGTACGATCACCAGCCACAACGCGCCTGCCAACGGAATGGCGAGCAGAATCGATGCGATGCAGAACGCGGGTGAACCTAGACAAAACGCATAAATGACCAAGATGGAGCTTGGTAGGATCGCAAAAATCAGGAGATAGCCCATCGCGTAGATGAGCGCGAGATGGATGATACCGAACGCTAAACCGCGCTGTGGGGCTTCGGCACGCCGCGACAGTATGGAAAACCGCTCCTCGGTGGGCTCTGCAGGAGCGCCGCGGCGCGATTCGCCGCGTTTCATAATCGCTCCATCGGCAAGCAGCGACATATCGTCGAGCCACGCACCGTCGCCCATCGCGACGTCAAGACCAAGATTGCAATGCATCCCGATAAAGCAATCGCGGCCGATCTCGATATTGCCCAGAATCAGCCAGCCGTCTTCGACGCGATATCCAAGGATTTGCGTATCGGATCCAATACTGGTGCCGCGGCCGATCGTGACAAGGTCGAAGGCTGCACAAAGCGCGGTGCTAATCGTGCAATTTGGGCCTATGTTGGCACCCATTGCGCGGTAATAGGCGGTCATCATAGGCGTGCCGACAAACATGCCGGACCAACTGAGCGATTGGAATCTGGTGACGATCCACCAGCGCAGATAGTAAAGGCCCCAAAGCCGATACCTGCCGGGCTTATAGCGACCGATGACGATCCACTTGACTGCGATGCTGAGAAGCAGCCAACTCGGCCAAACCAGGAGCGCGGCGGTGGACGTATTCTCTGCGGCACGCCACAATTCGACCCTCCCGTAAGACACTTCGAGAAGAACAATCAGAAAGAAAACAACGGGAGTGGTGATGGCTGCGTGGAAGAGAAGAATCATCACCGCTTGCGCGAATGCACAGGCCACACGGCCGATGAGCGGCACAGACTTGGCGATTGATCTCTTCGAGTTTTCGCCTGAGGAGACCGCGGCTTCTTCCTGGGATGGGCCGTCACCGATGCCGATTTTTTTCAAGTGACTGGCCAGGTGGCACGCCGTTCTATGCTCGTAGAGATCGCGCACTGATATTCGCGTCGTGCCGAATTTTGCGCGTAGTTCGGTTACGACACGCGCCGCAAGCAACGAATGGCCGTTGAGGTCGCGAAAGAAATCATCGCTTGCAAATACTGGGCTAATGGCAAAGCATTTCTCGAAAATTCGGACGATTTCACGTTCGATCGGAGTAGCCGGCGGAATCGCTTCGCGATCCGAACTGGTCAGCAATGTTCGCGGTGTCGGCAACAGCTTGCGGTTGACTTTGCCGCTGGTCAGTTGCGGCAATCGATCGACAGCATCGAGGTAGCGCGGCACCATATAGTCCGGCAGACGCTTGCGCAGAAATTCAAGCATTTCGCGCCGATTAAGCTCTTTGACCGCACGCTCCAGCACGACGAAAGCTGCAAGTTCGGCCAAATCGCCATGCCTGAGCACTGTGACGGCGGCCACTTGAATCGATGGGTGCTCGATGAGCGCAGCTTCAACTTCGGAGAGCTCGATCCGAAATCCTCTGATCTTGACGAGACCGTCGCTTCTTCCGACAAATTGCAAGGAGCCGTCCGTCATCTTTCGCACAAGGTCATGCGTGCGAAACAGCCGCGCGGTTTGCTCCTTGTGGGTCGCAAATCGATCCGGAATGAATCGTTCGGCAGTCAATTCCGGCTGATTGACATAGCCGCGGGTGACGCCCGTTCCGCCGATGAATAATTCGCCGACTATCCCTGCGGCCACATCGCAAAGTTGCTCGTCAAGCACGTAAGTCGTGTAACCCGTAATCGCTCGACCAATCGTCACGGGCTTGCCGGCAAAACATTCGCCTGCCGTCGCGACCACGGTAGCTTCTGTCGGCCCGTAGGTATTGAGCATGCGCCGGCCCGGTGCCCAGCGAGTGACGAGATCCGGCAGACAGGGTTCACCACCGACGACGAGCAGCCGCACCGTCGGAAGATCGGCCTTGATCATGCTCAAAAAGGTTGGAACAGTCGAAAAGAAAGTAATGCGTTCACGAGTGACAAAATCGGCCGTGTCCATGGGGGAATTTGCGATACTTTCGGAAGGTACGACCAATGTGCCGCCGAGCGAAAATGCGGCCCAGATTTCCTCGATCGAAGCGTCGAAGGCGACCGAAAAACCCTGATAGATTCTGTCATCGGCGTTTAGCCTATAGATCGAGCGCAGCGACCGAGCAAAGCCCGTAGCGTTTCGATGCTCGACGATCACGCCCTTCGGTCCGCCGGTCGATCCGGACGTGTAAATCACGTAGCATATATCAACCGCAGTAACCGCGACGTCTCCAGCCCGTAATCGTTGACGCGATTGCCGTCCGATCTCCCTCGCGTTGGCGTCCAATAAAAAAATCATATTTGGTCGATCGAACCTTAGATTGCGGCCCAACGACCCTTCGCTGAGCACAACCTCAATCCGAGCATCGTCGACAATGTTGCGAATACGTTCATGAGGGCTTTTGTGATCTAACGGTACATAACCACCGCCGGCCTTCAAGACTCCCAACATCGCCGCATAAAGATGACAGGATTTCTCGAAGTAAATGCCGACCAGAGAGCCTGGCCCTACGCCACGAACTCGCAAGCACCTCGCGATCTGATTCGATAATTGGTCGAGCTTCTCGTAACTGAGCTTTTCGCTATTGCACTCCACGGCGGGCTTTTGAGGATGCTCTGCCACCTGAATTTCAAAAAGCTCGTGGAGCAACTGCGGCTCGTTGTCTCCTTCGGTAAACGCAATCGTAGTTTCTTCGGCTCTCGGCAGCGCTTCGATATTTTCGACGCCCATGTTTTTCTTTCACTTTCAAAGGCTGATGTTTGGCATTTGCAGGACGCTGTTCGATTCGTTCCGGTCATCAAGGGTCATGACCTGCAAAACTGCGCGGCCGCGGTAACTGACGGGCAGGCCGATTGCCAGCGAAACATGGTTGAGTGTGCCGCGATTGACGACCCACATTGTTTCAAAATGTGTAAGGCGCTCGGGCAAGTCGCCGCTTTCGTCCTGCAGAAGCTGCAGCGAGTCGATTGAAAATTTCAGCGATGAGAAGTCGACGGAATGTCCCGCTCCGATCAACTTGGCGTAGGCTTCTTTCAGCGTCCAAAGCCGAACGAACTCCCGTGCCATGCACTGTGCTGACAATTTGTTCAGCGCGACTTGCTCATCGTGACAGCAAAATGCGGCAATGACATCCCTGGGTATGATCTGCTCGACAGTCTCCACGTCGACGCCAATCTGATAAGCCTTGGAAATTGCGACCACGACGACCAAGTTGGTGTGCGCAACGCTAAAATTCACATTTGGTTGGTCGTCGGCCACTGCCGGCTTGCCGTTTGGCGAAGATCGGATACGCCATGCGCGAGGTTCGATACGCCAACCGCTCGCGTACGACAGGCCTATTCGGGACAAAATTCGCGCAGCGCCGGAGATTTCGCGACCGGAGGATGTGGTGAGTTGACTCAGGAGTGCCGTGTCGTCATTGCCGAGAAACTCCCAATAGGCAGCCACGCTCGCGAGCCGATCCACCGATGCGATCCAAACGTCGACGTGGTTTTCATTGGAGACCAAATCGTCGGCGTTAAGATCCGCAAGTCCGATGGACTTGCGCCAGCTTTTCATGAAATTTAGCTCGCTCATGAGCGCACCGCACACCCCTCGTCTGCGACGCGTGGCGGCGAAGGCAGACGTACTGGCGAAGCGAGATAGACACTTTGAGTGCGGCAACACATGCGACTTGGCTTTCAGCCCGCAGCAATCATTTGAACGTGAGATCAAGGATGCCTGGAACGTCCTCTATGGCGTCGACGCAGTTTCCAGTTTCGGCGAGCGCATAGCGGCGGGCCTCCTCTTGACTGACGAATAGACCGCCACGAAGACACTCTTGGTCGCGGATGATCCAAATTCCCTGGTCGTTGCGACCAACAAAAAGAAAACTTGATCGCGGCTTTAGCAACGGGAAGGTCGACTTGTTTGACATCGTAAAAATCCTCGCTGAACACGCGTCTCGGGCAGGCGATCCGATAGAAAGTAGAGCGACAACAAGTTCGGAAACGCGAACGGGATAAGGTTAGTCGGCCGCACAATTCGATTCGCAGTCAGCGAGTCCGACTGCGAGATTGCAAAATATGAAGGTGCGTCGGACAAACCAGGGAAAATCCGGCGATGGCGGCCGTCTGGTAGAGGTAATACGGAAAGCGTAGCAAACAAAAAAATTTTGAAGGCGAGTGGTACCGCTTCAGTCCATCAGTTTTGTCAAAAACGGGCTGTTGCGGACATGACATCGCTAATCCGATCGGATCGGACGACGTGTTTTTTGGAGTCCAATGCAGTAATCAGTCTGAGGCGGGAATTATCGAAGGATCGGCGTCAGCCGCGAAGTCGTCGACGAGAAGTCCATTTTCGAAGGCCCAAATGGCCGCCTGAGTTCGATTTTGCGCTTCTATCTTGCGCATTATGGTCTTGAGATGAACCTTCACGGTCGCTTCGGTGATGCCGCAACCTCGCGCAATGGCCTTGTTAGACTCGCCACGAATCAGACAGGCCAGAATTTGCCTTTCGCGCTGAGACAGTCGGCGGCCATTAGATTCCGCTGCCGCGTATTCCAACCTGTCGGATCGAACCAGCCGAGTCTCGAAGTGAGGTTCATCGTCGGATCTGAGGTGTTCGACCTTTCCGAGGTCCGTGAATTTGTGGGCCCAAACAATCACTTGCTGGTCCATGAAAATAAGATCGAGCGTCTTTATGAGTACGTCACGGGAGTTGATGTTGATGATGCAGGCGTCCGCGCCAAGTTCCAACATGCGCTGCACGTCTACTGCCCCGTTCAACTCGGCAATGACGACGATTTTCAATTGAGACCCCATCGTGCGGCACGCGCTGATGTCGCTTGCCGCATGCTCGAGATCGTCGCCAACACCTAAAATGGTAAGTGATGGTCGCCCGGCCGGAAGATGTACTTTTTTGAGTTCGGTCGTGTTTCCAACTCTTCCCACGACGTGGTACGCGGTGTCGTGGAGAAGCGAACTCAATCCTTCGCGAAGCAGCGTTCTTTCGTCGACAATCACAGTTGATACAGTGTTACGCACGCTACTATCTCAATGCAAAGCTCAACAATTGCGCTACAATTCATTTCGTTTTTGATTATCCCGTCAGCCAACCGACTGGTAACCAAATGGTTCCGACCTACGACGCAGAGGAGGCCGAATCAACGGGATTTCAATTCGAGATCGAGCGCTGAGCTGGTAAAATTAGACGCTTGGGATTGAAGCAAAATAATGGCAAAAGAACCTGGCGAGGTGCTAGTCGGTGCTTCGCGTTAGAAAACGTCATTCACAAAATCGGAGCGGCTAGAAATGCCGATGCGATTTCGTATCAAACATATTGCAAAATCTGACCGGAAATTCCGCTATCTGGCGATAGCTTGGAACAAAAATCTGCGAAGCAGATGACGCCAGATCGTTGCCGTTGGCGACTGTTGCCGATGGTGACTAGTTAGGGTCAGATTGCCGACATACGTGCGGCGGTCTATGCAACATTAAGTGCACTATGTGTGGGTTGAAAACGTCGTCTAAGCGACTCCCGATGTCAGCCCAGCACGACGATGTCCGCCTGGGGCGGCGGCATACGCGAACGAGCCGTGTTCCAACACCTTGCGGATGTTAAGGTTACCGAGCCCCATCGATGAGTCACCCGGAGATCTCAGTCCGCACCTGTCACGATCGCAAGCGGTGGGATGCTCACGCTGGCGAGTTCCTGTGACTGTAGATGCCGCAGACTGCGTAAGGGCAGACGTTGGAGCGGACCGACTTTCCCTTTTCGTCAGAACATCGGTCGACGTGCTCAGGGGCCCATTGCCGGGACTCGCAATAGGAAGCATCGTCCTATTTTGTGTTGCGGGGATCGCCCTGGATCGTGGGTCTTCGTGGGATCGATCGACCCTTAATCTCCGAATTCGACCTTATACGGACGGCGACCGAGCGTCGCTCAATCTCGGTTGCACCATCCGACCGCATTTGTTTGAAGGTCGCATCGTAAAAGCGGATTCGGTCACAAAACGACAAGGTGGGTTTGCCTGTAGGAAATCGTCGGTAGGGAATACCAACCCAGGCAATCGCGCCGGAAGCTTATCGCCAGGAGGATTAAAAACCGGTGCGGCAACCAAGGCCGCCGCAGACCACCAATGGGTGGGGGAAGCTGATGGGGGCGGCTACCTATCTCCCCTCACGGCTGAATGCCGCGACCATCACTGAGCGGAGTGGAATCAGGGCTTATCGTGTCGCTGGACACGGGTCGGCCGTTGACGACAGAGGCGAGGATCGTTGAAGCGCTTGAAATCGCCAAAATCCCCTTTGTTACCGGGTAGTTGAGTATCAACGCTGACTGTCCGGCGGGACGGAAGTCATTGAGGCCGAGAACCGACATTGGTGGAAAATTGTGCTTTGCGGGGCTGTTTGTCGGGCGGTGTGATAAATTTACACTAGGCTAAAATTTGCACACTTGTACACTGTGCTTGCGAGCAGTCTACAAAGCGCCTGAGGCGTATCGCGGGGTCTTAGCGGGTTCGGGGGTGCTTAATGCGGCGCCGTCTGTTCTGTCTGACCATGTCGGGCGTAGTCCAGATCGCGGCGATTACGGGCGCTGCCGCGGCTGATATGGTGGTGAAAGCACCGCCTTTGCCTGCTGCTGTCGCTTCCTGGACGGGCGGATTCGTTGGCGTCAGTGTCGGCGCGGGCTTCAGCCAGAAGACGTTCATCAACAATTTTGCGCCCTTCGGCGATGTCGGAGGCACCGATGCAACTCCAAATCCCGAAGGTTGGTTGGGGGGTCTAAGGGTTGGCTACAATTATCAGCTCAACTGGCTAGTCCTTGGTGTCGAGGGGGACTTTAGCTGGTCGGGTGCCCATACGACTTTTTCTTGCTTCCCGCTGCTTGCTCCGCAAACGTGCAGCGCTGCTCCGGAGTGGACGGCGGCACTAGCAGGCCGTATCGGTGTCGTCGTCGGCCCCGCGCTCCTGTATGCGAAGGGTGGCCCCGCCTGGGCGCATGACACTTACACGGACATCGCTGGCGCCACCGCACCGATAATCGCTAATCCGGGGGTGTTGTTTGTCGGACACGAAACCACGCCCGGTTGGACCGTCGGCGGTGGAATTGAATATCCTTTTCTACCCAATTGGGCGGTGCGCTTAGAATACGACTACATGAATTTTCAGGACCAGTCGGTTGGCTTCAACGGTGTCAACGGCGGCTTCTTCACCGAACTGATCAAGCAGAATATGCAGATGGTGACGGTCGGGGTGGATTATGCCTTTGGCGCGCCTGCCGTGGCGCCGGTACCCTATCTCACCAAAGCGCCGACCTCGACCGGCGACAGCGGCTCGGGGGCTCACATCACCGCCTTCTCCGGCCTGGACGTCAGCAGGCTTAGTCTAGATGCCTGGGGTGGTGCCCTGATTGCTCCCTGGCAGGACATCGATACCTCTGGCGCCCGCGTTTGGATTTTCGCCGGCGGCGGTGGTTACAAGTACTACAGTGCAGGCACCGCTTTCCGCGGGATATATGAATCTGGAGACATCTTGGCCGGCTACGGGTTCGAGGGCGATAACTACTCGATCAACCTGTTGGGCGGCCTTAATGCAATCAATGACATGGTCACGCCATATGACCCCGACAATCCGGTGCAAGGCACCGAGGGCGGGTTCAAGGTGCGGGCCGATGCCTATACCACTCCAACGCCGCAGACGATGACGTATGGCGAAGCTGAATATTCGACGGCGTTCCAGACCTACTATCTCAACCAGAAAATCGGATACGACATTACGAACGGCAATGACGTATACCTCGGACCGCAAGCGACCTTGTTCGGCGATCAGCGCTTTCATCAATGGCGTATCGGCGCCCACCTCTCCAATTTGCAAATCGATAAGGTGGAGATTGATATCTCCGCAGGTTATGCAGATGACAGCGTCGTCGGGCGTGGTGCTTACAGCACAGTTGAGGTCAGCAGGGACTTCTGAGGCGCTGTCGGACATGGGCCGCGCGGCGAAGCTCGGTGCGTAGAGCTGAATGCTCTTTGTTCCAGAATCAAAACCCCGGCTGTGAGAGCCGGGGTTTTGCTTGAATGCTGTTGAGTCTATAGCTGAGCAGGAACGGTAGAAATCGGTTCTCCCAAGAGATCAACGCTCCATCAAACGATCGAACCTGAAACGATTGCGCGCAAGCCTCAAGCCGGGATTTTTGCCTCATCCTCGGTCGGCTCGCGGAGCACGTAGCCGCGACCCCACACCGTCTCAATGTAATTCTTGCCGCTCGAAGCGTTGGCGAGTTTTTTGCGCAGCTTGCAGATGAAGACGTCGATGATCTTCAGCTCCGGTTCGTCCATGCCACCGTAGAGGTGGTTGAGAAACATTTCCTTGGTCAGAGTCGTGCCCTTCCGCAAGCTCAGGAGTTCCAGCATCTGGTACTCCTTGCCAGTAAGGTGCACGCGAGCGCCATTGACCTCGACCGTCTTGGTGTCGAGGTTGACGACGAGGTCGCCGGTTTGAATGACCGACTGGGCGTGACCCTTCGAGCGCCGCACGATGGCGTGAATGCGGGCCACCAGTTCATCCTTATGGAACGGTTTGGTCATGTAGTCGTCGGCGCCAAAGCCGAGGCCCCTGACCTTGTCCTCGATGCCGGCAAGGCCCGAAAGAATCAGAATGGGCGTCTTGACCTTCGAAACGCGCAAGGAGCGCAGTACTTCGAAGCCGGACATGTCTGGCAGGTTCAGGTCGAGGAGGATGATGTCGTAGTCATAGATCTTACCGAGATCGATCCCTTCCTCGCCGAGATCGGTGGTGTAGACGTTGAAGCTCTCGGATTTGAGCATCAACTCGATCGATTGCGCAGTTGCGCTATCGTCTTCAATCAGCAATACGCGCATGCCAGTCCCCTTCCTCGCCGCGAGGGCTCAAGGTCGGCACGCCGCAGCGGCGGCCCCTGGAAAACGCCTTGGGACAAACTGATTCGAGACACTAACGACGGCATGGTTAACAAAACCTAATTCCTGCGCGCAAGCATTCAGTAGGCAAATTCGGGCGAATCGCCTTAAGATGTTGCGAGACAGTGGTTTTTCAGCCACGGTGGCGCTCATGTTTCAAATGAAGTTCCGGCGCTAACCGACTCAAACGACTCGCCCTCCCTTCGGCTGGCGAGGCATCCTGTTCCCAAGGACGATAACGAGATGATTAACGCCCCGGGTAAATACACGGTTAAAGCGAAGCACTTCCGGGTAACCATTGTTACGTTCTTGCGGCCGTGCGGTGACGGCCGATGAAGGCCCTGGCCGAACAGATCAACGAGCTCGACGGCGTTGAGATCTATGGCCGCGTAGTCGGTGTGCGGGGCTTGATGGTCGAAGTATCCGGGCCGCTTCACGTCATGTCGGTCGGCGCTCGGGTCATCGTCGAGACCCAGACCAAAAGCATTCCCTGCGAGGTTGTGGGCTTTTCCGGCAACAACGCGCTGCTTATGCCGTTTGCGCCGCTTGAGGGCGTACGGCGGGGATGCCGTGCACTGATCACCTCTGTGGCTGGTGCGGTCCGGCCTTCAGCCGGCTGGCTTGGTCGGGTGGTCAACGCGCTCGGTGAACCGATCGACGGCAAAGGCCCCTTGCTGTTTGGCCCATCGCCCTATCCGTTTCGAAACACGCCGCCGCTTGCACATGCGCGACGTCGGGTTGGCCGGCCGCTCGACCTCGGCGTGCGTGCGCTCAACACTTTCGTGACTTGTTGCCGAGGCCAGCGGATGGGCATTTTTTCCGGCTCCGGCGTGGGAAAATCGGTGCTCTTGTCCATGCTTGCGCGCAACGTCGTCGCTGACGTCACTGTGATCGGGCTGATCGGCGAGCGAGGCCGGGAGGTCCAGGAGTTCTTGCAGGATGATCTCGGGGACAGCGGTCTCGCCCGCTCGGTGGT
>JASHQI010000202.1 GCA_030037645.1 Xanthobacteraceae bacterium | reverse complement strand
CGCAAGTCGCTTCGCTCAAGACCCAGGCTCGCCAGGCGGTGCGCTACCGCAACATTTCCGGGCAGGTACGCCGGTCCGAGGCGTTGCTGTTGCACTTGCGCTGGATCGCCGCCAAGGGCGAAGTCGGCGACGCCGAGCGGACCAAAGACGAAGCCATTCGAGTCGTCGCGGCCCGCACCGGCGATCAAGCCCACGCCACGACGCGCCAAACGCAGGTTGCCTCGCGGTTGCCCGACCTGCGCGACGCCGAGGCCAAGGCCGCTGCCGCGTTGCAGCGTCTGATCATCGCGCGCGAGGGGCTTGAGCGCGAAGAGGCCCGCGCTAAGGAGCGCATCGGCGAACTCGACCGCCGGATCGAGCAATTCGCCGCCGACCTCGAGCGCGAACGCGCGCTGGCGGCGGATGCCGAGACGGCGCTGAATCGGCTCGCAAGCGAGGAACAGTCGCTCAAGACCGAAGCGCAGGCCAGCGCGACGCGATTGAATGGGGCCAACGAGCGGGTGGCCAAAGCGGACGCTGCGCTTGCCGCGTCGGAAAAGTCCTTTGCCGATCTGACCGGAGCGCTCGCCGACCTGACCGCCCGCCGCAATCAGCTCCAAGAAGCCTTGCACGATCATGAGCAGCGCACGGCGCGGCTTGATGCCGAGTTCGCCGAGATCGAGGCCGGCCTCGCCGCCACCGACAGCGGCGCGCCCGACCTGCCAGCGCTTGGGAAATCGCTCGCCGTCGCCCAAGCCGCGCTGGCCGAAGCGGAGAACGCCGCGCGCGCAGCGGAAGTCGGGCATACGCGTGCCCGCGAGAACGTCGACGCCGCGCGGACACCGCTTGCCGCTTCAGAGCGGCGGGTGCAACGGCTGGAAACCGAAGCCAAGACCATCAGCAAGCTGTTGGCGGTCGAGAATAAGAATCTCTGGCCGCCGGTGATGGACGCACTTGTGGTGGCCAAGGGGTACGAAAAAGCTTTGGGCGCCGCGCTCGGCGACGATCTCGATGCGCCCGTCGGGGAGTCGGCGCCGATGCACTGGGCGGGCGCAGCGTCCGATCCGTCCGATCCAAAATTGCCGAACGGTATGGCCGCGCTCGCCCAATATGTGCAGGCACCGCCCGAACTCGCCCGGCGGCTCGCCCAGATTGGCATCGTCGAGCGTGCCGACGCCGCGCGGCTTGCCGGGACGCTCAAACCGGGCCAGCGCCTGGTGTCCCGTGAGGGCGACTTGTGGCGCTGGGATGGATTTGCCGTCGCAGCACACGCGCCGACCGGGGCGGCCCGACGACTCGCCGAACGCGGCCGTCTGGCCGGGATCGAGAGCGAGCTTGAGGCGGCACGGGCCGAGGTCGAGGCGAAGTCTCGGGCCCTTGAAACCGCGGAAGGCGCTGTTGCCGCCGCCGCCGCCGCCGAGACGCAAGCCCGCGAGCACTGGCGCGAGGCCCAGCGTCGGATGGATACCGCGCGTGAGGATCATGCTGCGGCGGAACGCGAGATCGGCCGCAACGCGGCGCACATCTCGGCGCTGAAAGAAGCGAGGCTGCGGATCGGCGCCGGCCGCGATGAAACAATGGTTGCCCGTCGCGACGCCGAAACGGCGCTCGCCGCATTGCCCGCCGCCGCCGATCTCGAAGCCGAGCTGGCCAAGGTCAATGATGCGATTGCGATCGACCGCGGCGCGCTCGCCGAGGTTCGCGTCGAGGCGCAGGCGATCGCGCGAGAGACCGAAATTGCCAATCGGCGGCTGCAAACGATCGCAGCCGAGGATCAGGCCTGGAGCGACCGCAAGGACCGCGCGACGGCGCAGATCGCCACCATCGGGCAGCGTACCGAAGAGGCCACAAGCGAGCGGACCGAGCTACGGAGCGCACCGCAAAAGTTCGCCGGCCAGCGCCAGGCGCTGATCGGCGAAATCGAGACCGCAACGACCACACGCCGCGCCGCCGCCGACAAGCTCGCTCAGGACGAAAACGAACTTGCTGAGGCTGACAAGGTCGCGCGTTCAGCCCTCGAAGCCGTCGGCGAAGCGCGCGCCCAAGCCGCACGCGCCGAAGAACGCTGCGACGGCGCCGAGCGCCGGCTCGCCGACATCGAACACGAAATCCGCGACGCGCTCGAGGTCGAGCCGGCGAGCGCGGCAGAAGTCGCCGAGATCAAGCCCGGCTCTTCACTGCCCGAGATCGCCACGGTCGAGGCGACGATCGATCGCATCAAGCGCGAGCGTGAGCGGCTGGGCGCGGTCAACCTGCTTGCCGAACAGGAATTGCGCGACGTCGAAGCCCAGCACAGCAAGCTCAGCGGCGAGCGCGACGATCTGATCGAGGCTATCCGGCGGCTGCGGCAGGGCATTCACAGCCTCAACCACGAGGCGCGCGAGCGCCTGCTCGCTTCGTTTGCCGTCGTCAACGAGAATTTCAAGAAGCTTTTCACCAAGCTGTTCGGCGGCGGCACTGCCGAATTGCAGCTTATCGAGAGCGAGGACCCGCTCGAAGCCGGCCTTGAGATCATGGCGAAACCACCGGGGAAAAAGCCGGCGACGCTCACGTTGCTGTCGGGCGGCGAGCAGTCGCTCACGGCGCTGGCATTGATCTTCGCCGTGTTCCTCACCAATCCGGCGCCGATCTGTGTGCTCGATGAGGCGGAAGCAGCGCTTGACGATTACAATGTCGAGCAATTCTGCGAATTACTCGATGAGATGGCGCGCTCAACCGACACCCGCTTTGTCATCATTACGCACAACCCGATTACCATGGCGCGCATGAACCGCCTCTATGGAGTCACCATGGCCGAGCGCGGCGTCTCGCAGCTCGTCTCCGTGGATTTGGAAGGCGCCGTGAAGCTGCGCGAGGCGGGATAGCGTCTGTCGTCAGGGCTGAGCTTTTGCCGCCATCCCAGCGGGCTTTAGAACCCTCGCCCATTTTGCCACTTCGTCGCTGAAGAACTTCGCGAATTGCTCGGGCGTATCGCCGACCGGGATAACGGCTTGGCTTGCCAGGCGCGGCGCCAGCGACGGCTCGCGTATGACTTTGACGAATGCTTCATTGAGCCGGTCGACGATGTTGCGCGGCGTCCGGCTCGGCACGAATGCGCCGTACCACTGAAAGGTATCGAAGCCCGGCACGCCGGACTCGGCGACGGTCGGCAGATCGGGCAGTAGTGCCACGCGCTGATCGGTGGAAATCGCCAGCGCGCGAAGGCTGCCGCTCTTGATATGGGGCAGCAGCACCGTCATCGGCGCTATGATCACGGAGGCTTCGCCCCTTAGTGTCGCCGTCACCGCCGGCGCCGTGCCACGATAGGGAATCTGCGTAAGGTTTATATGCGCCATCGCCTTGAGCAGTTCCGTATCGGTCTGCATCGACGTGCCGATGCCGCCTGCGTAGTTGATCTTGCCCGGCTTGGCTTGGGCCAGCGCGATGAGATCTTTCACCGATTTCACCGGCAGTGCGGGATTGACGGCAAGAATGCTTGGCGTCTCGGCCAACAGCGAAACCGCGGTGAAGTCCTTCACCGGATCAAAGGTCAGATCCTTGAAGAGACTGACAGTCCAGGCCAGATTCGAGGCCGCCAACTGAATCGTGTAGCCGTCCGGCGGCGCGCGCGCCACGATCTCGGCGCCGATGATGCCGCCGGCGCCGCCGCGATTGTCGACATAGACATCCTGCCCCAAGCGCTGGCTTAACAACGGCGCGATCAGGCGCGCCACGAAATCCGCGCCCCCGCCGGCTGGATAGGGCACCAGCAATCGAATGCGTTGGGACGGATACGAATCGGCGAGACTGCCGCTCGCGGCAGCGCCGCAGACAAAAGCGAGCACCAAGAGAAGACGAATTTTGCTCGATCTGGTCGCGCTAACCAACATCCGACCCCCAATTCTCATTTGGGGGCCTCGATCCTGATTGGAGGGCTGCGGCCGGCGGTCTTGGAAGAACCAAAACCGGGAAGCACCATGGAGAGCGCACCGATCGCGCTTCCGGCGCAAACCAGCATCAAATCCTCTGGCGTATCCATGGCATAATGCACGTTGGATTCGTCCTCCGGAGCAACCTCGCCATCGAGGCGACCGGCACGTTTCAAATCGGCGATGGTGCGCCCGGTGTGCCGAACCACAAATTCTCGAATCCGTTGCTTGCTCCAGCCGCTGGCGCGCAACAGCTCGGCATGCTCGCCTCCCAGCACCACCGCACCTGGCGTGCGCCCCAGAATCGCAATCGAGCCCAGGAAGGACAGAGCGTCGCCGATCGAACGCAGAAACTGCTCGTGATTGCCGTAGTTCCAGACTTGAATCATGCTGCTCGCCGCAACCAGCGTCACCGTGCTGTCGGCCGCTGCGAAGCCGCGCTCCACATGCCAAGGCTGCCACGGATGGTCTTCTTCGTTCTCCGCGATGCAGCACGTGTACTTGCCGGGCGTGCCCATCGTCGCGCGATCGGCAACACCGGGCCGATAGCGCAGACAATTCAGCAACACCAGCCGCAACGCCCGACCGATCGTGGCATTGGCCCGGTTGCCGGGGCCGAACACGTTGTTGGTCGCATTGATGCCGAGCGTTCGCGCGATCGGACCATTGACCAGGATGACGATGGTCGGCCCGGACAGCGCCGAGGCGACGTGATGCAGACCGAACTCCGCCGTCGCCAGCGCTTTCATTACTGCGACAATCACCGGCATATATTCCGGCTTACAGCCCGCCATCACGGCGTTGATCGCAATTTTCTCCGCGGTCAAGGCGACCTTGCGCGAAGGCATCTCCGCAATGACCGTGTCCGGCCGCAAGCCCGCGCCGTCCAGCATCTCCTTGAGCAATACGCTGTTCGCCGGCAGCACCGGCAGCCCGTCGGTCCAGCCACGCGCAAAACAGAACTCAACATATTCCGCGACATTGATCGGAATGCAGACGTCGCCTTCGGCGCTCGCTGACGCCACGTCGTCGGTCATTGCCAAGTCGCAACCCTCTCGACTGTCACCGCAAAGAACCGGCTTGCTGTCCCTCTTTCAGCAAGGCGGTCACCTTACCGAGCAGCTCATCGGCCCGCCGATCGATCTCCGCGGCGGTCAGGCTCGCCAGCGGATGCGGCATCATGACGAAGCGGAAATTGGGCACGCCCCAGAGCTCGGCCATCTCCCGCGCTGTCGCGTTGAACGCGTCGGTGACGATCGCGATGGCCGGAATGCCGGCCCTCTCGAGCATGATCGCGTCGAGCAATATGCCGGACGAGCACGCGCCGCAGTCGCCGACGCCCGCGATGACAAAGTCCGCCCGGTCTTTCAATTCAACGATCTGCGCGTCCTTGACCGGCGCCCGCTGCGGCTTGCGCAGCAGCAGTTCCGCGCTCATCCCATGCGCGGCCGCGAGCTTTTCGGCGAGCTTGATCAGCACCGCCTCGGCATTCTTCTTGGTGTTCTCGATAAGACCGATCCGTAGTCCCCGCAGATCAGTTGGTCGCGGCACATACTCGATCGGTTCTTCATCCGTCGCGATCGTCGGATCGAGGATGTTTATCGCCGGAAGAAAATTCATGTCGCTCCTGCCGGTACAGCGAACTGTCGAAATTAATCCCGAGCCTTCAACAGTGTCAACGTCGCGATCAGTCCTTGTCGAGCTTGAACAACTTCATCGCATTCGTCCTCCCGATCTTGAGACGGTCGGGCTCGCCGATCGGACAGGAATCGAACCAGTTCGCGGCGTGGTCGATGTTCTCGAACGGCCAGTCGGCGGAAAACATGATGCGATCCGAACCAAGCACGAGCACGGCATCAATCAGCGCTTGAGTGTGGAAATTGCCGGATGTCGTCACGTGGAAATTGGCGCAGAAATAATCGCGCATGCGCCTCTTTGCGGGATAACTATGCCGGTTCTCGATCCAGGCGTTGGCATTGTCGACGCGCCACATCGCGTACGGCAGATTCTCGCCCAAATGGCCGAGGATGATCTGGAGGCGCGGATGCGCATCGAACAAACCTGAGCCCATCAGCCGGAGCGCGTGGACCGCGGTCTCCTGGCCGAACGCCCAGATCGGCCCCAGCATCCAGGGATGGCCGTCATAGATCTTGGCATCCCGCGGCAGCGGGTTGCGCGGATGCAGATAAAACGGCACGTCGAGACGCTCGACCGTGGCCCAGAACGGCCGATACTGCGGCAAGTCATAGTAGACGGCCGTGTCCGGATCGTTGACCTGAGAAAAGCCATTCACCAGCGCGCCACGGAAGCCGAGATCCTTCACGCAACGTTCGAGCTCGCGCGCGGCGCGCTCGGGGTCCTGCATGGCGAGCGCAGCGAGGCCTTGAAAGCGATCCGGCCGCTTGCGCACCTGCTCCGCGAGATAATCGTTGGCTTTGCGGGCGATATCGTGGGCGTGTGCCGGATTCGGGATAGCCTGTACGGCCGGCGCATTAAGGGACAACAGCATCATCTCGATGCCGTATTCGTCCATGAGCGCGAGCCGCCTGCCATGGATGTCGGCATTGCGGTTATGCACCTCCTGCCGGATCGGCTGCGGGAAATAGCCCATAGAATCCGCCGCGGTCTCCGGAATCGCGAAGTGCTCTTCAAGCGCAATCTTACCCTGCATGGTTTCTCCTTCGGCCGCCCGTCGGCCGGCTCGCGACATCAATCTTAACACGGCCGGCAAGTGCTGTGCTCTCGTCCTAATTCGACTCCGGCAGCGCTGGCACGATTCTCGCGAGTTGGCGGAGTGAGTCGTTGCGTTGTCTCATTGCGGGGCGACGGCGAACACCTTCGCGCCTGCCGACAGCCAGGTCGATGCGGTCATGAACACGCACCAAGCCTATACGTTGGCATCGCGACCGCAGAAGAGCCGGCCCCTGAGCGCGTGGGCCGTGCTTTCGAGCGGCACATTTTCCGGCGCGATCTTTCTGATCGACGTCGCCTTCATTGTGGCGATGGCCTGCTTCACCGGCATTGCCTATTACCTCGTCGTCTATGGCGATCCGGGCAACGTATCGTCCTTCATCCGGGTCGGGGGGCTGGCAGCGAGCATTTTCGCCATTTCCAATATTTTTCGCGGTGAATACCGGCTGCCGAATTTTTTCTCCTGCAAGCCGCATGAGCGAGATGACATCATTGCCCGAGTGATCGGATCGTGGCGAGCCGAGATTAGGCATCGGCATGGCGCGCACCTGATTATCGATAGGAGAATTGATAAACGACCGGCGCAGCGCAGGCGATATTGATTAGCGGCCAACCTTAACAGGGACGTTAACGATCCTATCTATACGGCTGAACTGACGGCTCGGCAGAGCGAGCCGCGTTGGCAGATCGCCGCTCGCGGCTGCCGAAATTTGTGGCTATGGTGTTGCGTGCGGCCGCAAATATCGTCTCCGGCCAGAAACGCGCCGAAGGAGTGCCTCATGAGCACCTCGACTATTATTGTCATCGCCGTGATCGTCGTTGTGATTGTGTGGGCGATCTCGGTCTACAACGGGCTTGTTTCGATGCGGCAACGGGTCAACGAAGCGTTCGCCGATGTCGACGTGCAGTTGCGGCAGCGGCATGATCTCGTCCCAAACCTGGTCGAGACGGTGAAGGGTTACGCGGCGCATGAGCGCGGCACCCTCGATGAGGTCGTCAAGGCTCGCAACGCGGCGGTCACCGCACAGGGGCCGGCGCAACAGGCGGCGGCCGAGAACATGCTCAGCGGCGCGTTGCGCCAGCTTTTCGCGCTTTCGGAAGCCTATCCCGACCTCAAGGCCAACGCCAATTTCCAGCAGTTGCAGGCCCAATTGACCGACCTTGAGAACAAAATCGCGGCCTCGCGGCGCTTCTTCAATAATACGGTGCAGGAATACAACACCGGCATTCAAAGGTTCCCGGCCGCGCTATTCGCCGGCGCCATGGGCTTCTCGCAGAAGGACTTCTTCGACCTCGGCACGGACCGCCAGGCTGAGCTGCAGGCGCCACAAGTGAAGTTCTAAAGCGTGGTCCGAAAAAACGAGCCGCGGTTTTCCGGAACGACCATATTCAGACAGAGCACTGACAGAGCGCAGATGCAGTAATCCGCAATGGCCGCTTACGGTCTTTATAGCCATATCCAGTCGAACCGGCGGCGCTCGATCGCGCTTCTGATCGGCTTGTTCGTTCTCGTCTACGTGCTTGTTTATGCCGGCGCGTTGGCGGCCGAGGCGTTATCGATCAACGCCGACCTCGACACGCTGCTGCAGCAGGCCTGGATCGATTTCATCGCGGCGGCGCCGTTTGCAACAATCGGCACCGCGATCTGGGTGGTCATCGCCTATTATTTTCACCAGAACATGATCGACGCGCTCACCGGAGGGCGCGAAGTGCAGCGCACGGACGAGCCGCGTCTCTACAATCTCCTTGAGAACCTCTGCATCTCGCGCGGCATCACTACGCCCAAGCTGAAGGTGATGGAGAGCAATGCGCTTAATGCCTTCTCCACCGGGATGAACGAGAAGCAATACGCGATCACGATCACAACCGGCCTGCTCAACCGGCTCGACGACGCCGAAGTCGAGTCGGTTCTCGGCCACGAGCTTACCCACATCCGCAACGGCGACGTGCGCATGATGGTCATCGCCGTCGTCATTGCCGGCGTCGTTTCCTTTTTCGCGGAGCTCGTCTTTCGGCTTTGGTTCTACAGCGGCTTCCGCTATCGCGGCGCCCGGTCGACCCGCCGCGGCGGCGGCGCGGGTCTGGCGATTCTGATCGCCGTCGCGCTGCTCATCGTCGCTTACGCGCTGTCATACATCATTCGCCTGGCGCTATCGCGCTCACGCGAATACCTGGCCGACGCCGGCTCGGTCGAACTCACCGAGAATCCGGACGCCATGATCTCGGCTTTGCGCAAGATCGAAGGCCGCGGCGAATTGCCTGGCGCGACCTCGGCCGTCATGGAGATGTGTGTCGACAATCCGCGCGAAGGCTTTGGCGAGTTGTTCGACACCCATCCGACGGTGGAGAACCGCGTCGCCGCCCTAGTGAAATTCGCGGGCGGCCACGATTGCGGCCCGATCGCGCTGCCGGAGCAGCCGTCCGCCGATCAACAGCGGCCCGGCGGACCATGGGATGCGGCGGAACAAACGCCGCAAGCGCCCGCCGGTCAAGCATCGCCGAGCGGGCCATGGGGTTCACCGGAGCAAACCTCGCAAACGCCAGCCAGCGAATCTGCGCCGGGAGCAGACGCCGCACGCAATGGCTCCTCCTCTGAGATCCCCGGCCCATGGGGACCGCACCGCGGCAGCTAGGGCGAATTCGCATTTGCTTTCGGCAATTCACCTCCGCCGTATGAGACGTCCAAACCGGCCTTAGGGTGTGTACGAGCGACGGCTTATCGATCCGGTTGTGCCATTCATCGCCGATTCGGCGCACACGACCGTGCGACGCGACTGGAGTTCCGTACATTCGAGCTACGGTTGCTCATGGCCGGGGTAACATCTGCGCTCGATGGCATCTCGACGACGCCACGCCAGCCCCGGTCCGTTCGCACGGACGCATAAAAAAAGCGAAACCGTTTATGTGCCGGTTGCGGCCGAGTTTCGTCCGTTTGGCATTTCTACAACGACAGTGTCAAATTCGGTCAACGGCGAAACATTGATCACGGGTTCATCCGGCAATTTCTCCGTTGGCTCATACCATGGACGGCGCGTCGAGACTCCACCTTCGACGGCTTGCGCGATCAGCCTGCCGATCTCGTCGCCCTGCAACGGCACCAGCCGCTTATCGGACTCATGTCGGTAGAGTTGCGGACAAAGATAGACGACGTGAATCCGTGGATTGAATCCTTCGACCACGAGAAAATACTGCACGCGCAGTGTTAGATTGTATTTTCGTACAAGCTTTCGCTCCTGCGTCGCTCGGGCAACGCGAAGCCGTTCAGGCGACGGACCCACAATCGTGCCGGCCTCCAACAAGATGAGCCAGTCCTTGTGTGCCGCGTTATTGCGATCGATCGGGATAAAATGGCTCGGCATTTTCCTGCGGAAGATACCCATTGAGCTGCTCCAACTCACGCGCGAACCGTTGTGGAAATGAGAGTAGCAACATGGCCGGCCGGGTCAACGTTTCAACCGGCGGCGGGAAACAGGCCGTGCCTTTTGAGAAACTCGATCATGTAGCGATCGAAAAGCCACGGCTGCTCGATCTGGCAGGCGTGTCCGGCGCCATAAAGGATCTTCATTTCGCAACCGGGAATGCGCGCCTTCAAGGCGCCGGCGCGCGGATGCGCGCCGTCTTCGCTGCCGGTCAGAATGATCGTCGGGCAATCAATGCGGGAATGATGATCGGTCGGATCCGGCTTCGCCGCCGCCTCGAACTGATAGATGATCGATTGCAGATCGGCATGCGAATTGCGCTCGGTGAATATCTGGGCGAAGTAATGCGCCAGCGGCGTCGGGCGGAACGCCGGACTTAAGTCCTCGAACGTGAAGCCCCAGCGGTAATCAATACCGTGCTCGGTGTAGCCCGCGATGCGCCGCGGCGCGTGGTCCTTGTTCGGGCTGTAGCCGGTTCCGGAGAGGATCAGGGCCGCGGTCCGCTTCGGCCGCAGATGGTGCATGTAGGGCGCGATGGCCGAGCCGACCGAGCAGCCGACCAAGATGGCGCGTTCGCCCGGCATCGCGTCATCGATGGCTTCCCAGCACGCTTGCGCCATGTCCTGCATGGTCAGACCGGGCTTGGCTTTCGGCGAGCGGCCATAGCCGGGAATATCGATGGCGATGCAGCGGTACCATGTCGACATGTGCGCCATCTGAAAGATCCAGCAGGACTGGTCCATCGGATTGGGATGCACGTAGGCCATAACCGGCCCGGTCCGGCCCATGCGCTCGTAATACAACGGACCCTCGATATGATCGGCCATCAAGGACTCCCTTGGCTCACAGATTGAGCTGATAGCTCACCGGCACCCAGCGAAAACCGCCGGCCGACTTTTCGACCATACCAAGCCCCGGAAACGGCATGTGAAAACCCGCGACAAAAATCCGCTCGGCAGCCGCCATATCGAGAATGCGTTTGCGGGTGGCCGCGGCTTTGTCCTTGTCATCGTCGACGTCGAGGTGCCAGTCCGGGCGCTGCAACGCCATCACGTAGTGCACGCAGGTGTCGGCCCAAATCAGCAGACGCTTACCCTCGCTTTCGACGTGATAGGCGAGCATGCCCGGTGAATGTCCGGCGACGTCGATCGAGCGAATGCCCGGCGTCAATTCCTCGCCCGGCATGATGAAGCTTGACCGCTCCGCCAACGGCAGCGCCAGACGCACGAATAATTCGCGATTGAACTTGCGCGCTTCGCGCACGTTCTCGCCGCGCCTCCAGAAATCGAACTCCGCGGCGCCGAACACATAGCGCGCCTTGGGAAACACCGGCCTGCCGCGGTCGGCCAGCCCGCCGATGTGGTCGGGATGGCAGTGAGTGGTGACGACGACATCGACATCCTCTGCCCGGTAGCCGGCCTGTCCCAGCCGTTCGACCAGATGCCCATCGTCGAGCCGCGTGCGTAAGTGTTCGTAGTCGCGGCGCAGGAATCCGTTGCCGGTATCGAACAGCACCAGGTCCTTGCCGGTATTGACCAGCGTCGGAATGAAGGGATGCTCATAGCGATTCGCTTCGATACCGTTCGCGGCGCAAAGCGCGCCGGCCTCGGCGGCGGAGTGCTCAGGACCGAAGGCAGGATGCAACCGGTCGCGGACGACCTTGCCATCCAAAATCATGGCGATTTCGAAGCCGCCGAACGTGAAGCGATAGACCGTCGGCTGCATTGGCCCTTGCATGGGAGCTGGCACGTCGGTTCTTCCCCTGTGAATTGTCAACGCAATCAGTGTTATGCCGATTGGCGGGCGCGCTAATGGCCCTCGAAGCTGATCAACGTGCGCACCGGCACGCCGAGCTTACGGATCTTCTCGGCGCCGCCCAGTTCCGGAAGATCGATGATGAAACAGGCTGCCAGCACATTGGCGCCGATCTGCTTGAGAAGCTTGCAGGCGGCCTCTGCAGTGCCGCCGGTGGCGACCAGGTCGTCGACAAGAATCACGCGTTCCCCTTGCAGCACTGCATCCTCGTGCATCTCCATTTCGTCGATGCCGTATTCGAGCGAATAGCCGATGCTCACGCGCTTGAACGGCAGCTTGCCCTTCTTGCGAATGGGCACGAACCCGGCCGAGACCTGATGCGCCACCGCTCCGCCAAGGATGAAGCCGCGCGCCTCGATACCCGCGACCTTGTCGATCTTGCCGCCGGCCCAGGGTTGCACCAGTTCGTCAACGGTACGCCGAAAGGCACGCGCGTTGCCCAGCAACGTGGTGATGTCGCGAAACATGATGCCCGGCTTGGGATAATCCGGGATGTTGCGGATCGCAGCCTTCAGATCATTCTCGAACGCGACAGTATTCATGATCGGCTACTCCATCGGCTCCGTGTTCGCTATTGGGCCGCTGTTCCGTAGCTTACAAATAAAAGAATGAGGATCATTCGGCAATCGCCCGCTATTTGGTCATGTCCTTTCCCATTCGACTGCCAAGGTGCCAGCGCTCTTGAACACACGTCCGTGGCGATCCCGCGCCGCAGCCGATCGCGAGTTGAGGATGATCGATATCTGCTCGTGGGTCCGAGCGCTACGGGGCGAGACTGTCCGCCCCCAAGCCGTGAGGAGGCATTTCGCAAACTGTAATGCTGAAACTGCA
>JASHQI010000201.1 GCA_030037645.1 Xanthobacteraceae bacterium | reverse complement strand
AATTCCATGGTGCGGACGCCGACCATGTCCATGCGCGGCTGGTAGATCGAACCATCCGACTGCTCGATCAGCACGCAGCGGACGCCCCGCCAGCCGAGGTCGCCGGCAAGCGCGAGGCCAACCGGACCGCCGCCGACAATAAGGACCGGTTCGACTTTAAGGGCCGGTTCGACTTTTTCCTGCACGTTACTTTGCGCTCCGGCGCTGTCGTGGTCGCGCGGTCAACAATGGGCAATCAATCGGGCCGCTATTCCGCGGCACGAGCCCGCGCCAGTTGGCGTTCGACCAGTTCGGCATAGAGACCGCGCCGGGCAGGAAGGCTTTCATCAGTCCCGATCTCCACGAAACACCCAGCATCAAGGGCGGCGATCAGCGACGATGTGCCGCCGTATGCCGCGCGTCAGTTGCCCCGGCCGCCAATCGAAATACACCGGCTTATCCTTTTGGGCGCGAAGAATTCATGCCTTAACACAGATCGGGAGACAAACCGAGCGGCGGCCTTTATCTTGCGGTGCGCATGCATGAACCTGCCGGCCACGCCGCTTCGCTTGACGTCGATCCCATCACGCTCGAAGTGATACGGCATGGGCTCGTCTCGATCACCAATCAGATCGACGCCAATATCAAGCGCACCGCCTTCAGCCCCTATATCTACGAGTACAACGATTTCGCTGTCGGGCTCACGGATGCCAAAGGTGAATTGATCGCGCAATGTACCGGGGGGATGCCGCCATTCGTGGCCGACTCCGTCGGCATGGCGGTGCGCGACGGGCTTGAGATTTACGGCACCGACCGGCTGGCGCACGGCGATGCGGTGCTGTGCAATCACGCTGCTGTACAGGGCCAGCATCTCAACAATACGGTCATGTACACCCCGATTTATGCCGGCCTGCGGCGCGCGCAATTGATCGGGTTCTTCGCCATCAATGTGCATTGGATCGATATCGGCGGATCGGTGCCGCGCTCCAGCGATATCTTCATGGAGGGTCTGCAACTGCGCTCGATCAAACTTGTGTCGCAGGGTGAACCGATCGAGGAGATCTACCGCATCATCGAGAACAATACCCGTCAGCCGACCGAGCTGATGGGCGATATCGCGGCGCAGCTCGCCGGCTGCCTGCTGGGGCGCGACCTTACGATCGAGCTTGCGGATAAATACGGTGTCGCGACATTCCTGCGCGCCAAGGACCTGATTCTCGACCAATCGGAAGCGGCGGCACGTGCCTTCATTCGCGCGATGCCGGACGGCGTCTACGCGGCCGAAGCTTTTCTCGACAACGATCGTTCGGGCGACGAGCCATTGCCGATCAGGGTCAAGGTGATCGTCAAGGACGACGAAATGACGATCGACTATTCGGGCATTGCAGGAGTTGCCGCGGGTCCGATCAATTCCGGCTATTGCGGCGGAGGCCAAACCACAGCCCGCGTCGCCTTCAAATATTTGCTTGGCGCGGACGAGATGGCCAACGAGGGAACCTTTCGGCCGCTCAAGCTCATTCTGCCGCCCGGCAAGATTCTCTCCGCCGAGCCGACCGCACCTATGGGCAATTATTCGACGCCGTTTCCCACAGTGATTGACACCGTGATCAGAGCGCTTGAACAAGCACTTCCCGCGCGTGTTCCTGGCGGCCATTTCGGAACGCATTCAGGCGTCCGCTTTTACGGCAGGCGGCCGGACGGTAGCTTCTTTGGCACTCATGATAGCGGTCACGGCGGTTGGGGCGCCGCTCCTACTCATGATGGGGCTGGCCCGTTTCGCACCATGGCGCATGGCGACACGCGAATCATTCCACTCGAATTGCAGGAAGCGTCGCTACCGATCCGAATCGAGGAATTCTCGCTGCGCGAGGATTCCGCCGGCGCGGGCCAATTTCGCGGCGGTATGGGCTATCGTAAGAACTACCGCATTATGAAAAGTTGCATGGTGCAGACCAATCTCGATCGCACCAAATTTCCGCCGCAGGGGGTGCAAGGCGGCCGGCAGGCCAAGCCGGGACGCTTCATTCTGGTTGACGGAGAAACCGGCGAGCAGCGCTCCGCCGAAAAAGAAAAGGGCTTGGCGCTCAAGCCGGGCGACTTTTTGTCCATCGAAACCGGCGGCGGCGGCGGATACGGTCCCCCGAGTCGGCGACCGCTCGACGCGATCCAGCGCGATCTCGATGCCGGGTATGTGTCGCGAGAGGCGGTCGAGCATGACTACGGCGTCGAGGTCGGGATCGATGGCAGCGTGCGTCGAGGAAGCCAATCAAAATGATACTATCGGTACCAGAACGGCGGGCACTGTCTTTGGCGTTGATCGGGGGCTTGCTCGCCGCAACTCCGGCCGCCGCTGACGCAGTCGGGGATTTCTATCGCGGCAAGACGATTACCATGTATGTCGGCACCGGAGTCGGCGCTGGCGCGATCAGCAGCTATCCAACGGCGCTCGCGCCGCTCATGAAGAAATACCTTCCCGGCCATCCGGATTTCGTCATTTCGTATATGCCGGGAGGCGGCGGCATCAAGGCGGCGAACTATATCTACGGCATCGCGCCCCAGGATGGCACTGCATGGGGGTTCATCACCCGTGGCTTTTTGCTGGCACCGCTGTTGAAGGTACCGCAGGCGCAATTCGATCCAACCAAATTCAATTGGATCGGCAGTCCGAGTCGCACGGTATCCATGGGAATGGTGTGGAACGCATCGACCGATGTGCGCACAATTCAAGACGCCATGCACAAACAGGTGGTCGTCGGCGCCACGAGTATCGCCCAGGACACCGGCATTTATCCGCGCGCGCTCAACCGCATCGCCGGTACCAAGTTCAAGATCGTGACAGGCTACGCCAGCCTTGGTGCGGTCGATCTCGCGATCGAACGCGGTGAAGTGCAGGGCAAGGTCGGCTCAACGTGGAAATCACTCAACAGCGGTGCGACCGCCAATTGGGTGCGTGATAAAAAGGTCACTGTCTTGGTGCAGCTTGGCGTCAAGAAGTCGCCTGATATTCCTGCCAACATTCCGCTCGGCCTCGATCTCGCAAAAACGCCTGAAGACCGTCAGGTCCTGGAAGTCCTGTGCGCGCCGAGCGCTACCGGCTTTCCATCCTTCATGGGGCCCGAGGTGCCCGAGGACCGCATCGCCGCAGTGCGCAAGGCCTATGTGCAAAGCCTCAAGGATCCGGAATTCCTCGAAGATGTCGAGAGGCAGGGACTTGATCTTGATCCGATCAGCAGCGACGAACTGACCGACGTGGTGCGCCATATTTATGAGTTGCCGGCTGCCGCTGTCGGGCGCGCCCGAGAGCTTTTGCCGGGGATGTAATGCCGCAAACGCCGGGAGTGGAAAACAGCTTGACTGCCGGCCGTTATTGCGGGCGCAATTAGGGCGCCGGCATGAACATTATCGACCAAAGAATTGAATTAGATCGTTCCGCCCGCACGCATCCACGGCCGGTGTTGTGGTTCGAAGTCGAAGATTTTCTGCGATATTTTGACCATTTTCGGAATCCAACCGGCTTGCAACGCGTAGCATTCGAAATCTACTTGGAAGCTGAGCGTCTTTACGGCCGCACAGGCCGGGTCAGGTTTTGCCGCCTCAGCGTGTATAGCAAGCAATTCGTGCCCATCGGATTCGATGCAATCATTGCAGCTTTCACCAAGCCACCAGGGGCCAACGCTCCTTGGAAAACGATCTGGGCGCCGGCTCGCTTTTGGCGAGAGTTTTCCAGCATGCTGCCCATTATCGTCCGCCATCCGCGATTTTTTGTTTCGATAATCCATGCCGCCGTTCGCGACCTGGCCGTCAAGACGGTGCAGCGACGTAGCTTCGAGCGGTCCGTCCGATCAGGGGACGTGGTGGTTGCGCTCGGTGCCCCTTGGGGAGCGCCGAACTATTTGAAGTACGTCGCCGAGGCGAAGCGGCGCTACGGCATCAGGTTCGTGACCATGATTCACGATCTCATCCCGGTTGAAAACAGCTCGCTCGTCGAGCCATGGCACGTCGTCCAGTTTCGAAATTGGCTTCGAGAGGCGATATCAAATGCCGACATGGTGTTCACCACATCGAATTATTCGCGCAGCGCCTTGATCGCGTTCGCCGCGAATAAGAGATTGTCTCTACCCCCTATCGAGGTGTTGCAGCTCGGCGCCGCGATGAGCGACCAGCCGAACGCGGAAGATCAAAGTGCGATTGAATTTCCTCGGCGATTCGTGCTGTTTGTCTCTACCATTGAAATTCGAAAGAACCACCAGTTACTCGTTAGAGTTTGGCGACGACTACTGGAGCGACATGGCCCGGATGCCGTACCGATGTTGGTGTTTGCTGGCCAGATGGGCTGGTCTGTGGACGATCTGCTGGCGGATCTTGCAGCAACCGATCATGTCGACGGCAAGATCGTGCTTATTTCGAATGTTTCGGACGCGCAGCTGCGCCAAGCGTATCGTTCCTGCTTGTTTACGATATTTCCGAGTCTTTGCGAAGGTTGGGGACTGCCGATCGCGGAAAGCCTGGTGCAGGGCAAGCTGTGCGTTGCCTCAAATCGCACGTCGATGCCGGAAGTTGGCGGCGATTTCGTCGACTATTTCGATCCGTCGAATGAGGACGATGCCCTCCTCAAGATCGAAAGGTTGCTGCTTGATCCCGACTATCTGGCGAGGCGGGAGGCGCGATTGCGGCTTGAATATCGTCCTCCGGAATGGGCCGACTGTGTACACTCTCTCGTCGCCAAGCTTGATTGGCCGTTACCGTTGAGCGAGGAAGCGCGATATCCGCGACAGGATTCCTCTGACGCCGCTCGACGCTGATCGATCCCGGGTTTTGAAGCACCATGTCCCGTAGAAGTTTTGCCTGGGCCGCGCTGCCTGACGAGCAGTTGCTGAATGTTCGCCTTAAGAACCTCCGAGTCACCATCGAGGGCACCTGGCTGGAGGATTGTCTCCTTAGCTTGCACGGTGAACTGAAGGAGCGCGGCATCCGCGTGCGCCCTCATGCCTGGTTCTCGAGCGAATGGTTCAGCCCGGACAGCACGCCGGGGATCGCGATTCCGTTTTATCTGGCTCATCCCCGCCTGATGCGGTTGGAAAGAAAAATGATCATCGACGTGGAGGGCGGCACTTGGTCCGAGTGTATGGCGATCCTTCGGCATGAAGCCGGCCATGTCGTGCAACATGCCTATCAGCTTTACCGCCGCCGCCGTTGGCAGCAGCTGTTCGGCCCGACCTCGAAGCGCTATCCGCGTTACTATCGGCCAAATCCGGCCAGTCGACATTTCGTCCAACATCTCCGGCTTTGGTACGCGCAAAGTCATCCGGATGAGGATTTCGCCGAAACGTTTGCCGTGTGGCTGCGGCCGCGCTCCAACTGGCGGACCCGCTATGCCGGATGGCCGGCACTCAAAAAGCTCGAATATGTCGATGAGCTGATGACGGAGATCGCCGGACAACGGCCACTCCTTACCCATAGGGAGAGAGTCGATCCATTATCCAAGCTGACCGAGACGCTCGGCGAGCATTATCAGCGAAAGCAGGCACTCTACGCCTTCGATACGCCCAAAACATACGATCGCGACCTGCAGCGTTTGTTCTCAGCCGATCCACGGCATCGCCGCTCGGAGGCGGCTTCGTCATTCATCAGGCGCAACCGTGCTCGTGTGAGAGAATTGGTAGCGAAGTGGACGGGTGAATATCAGCTCACGCTCGACGTCGTGCTCAATGACATGATCAACCGCTGCCGCGAACTCAATCTGCGAGCGGTGGGTCCAGACCGCAAACTCATCGTGGAGTTTACAGTCTTGTTGACGGCCAAAACGATGCATGCACTGTTTGGTCCGTCGCGCCGAAGATGGATCGCGTTATGAAACGGCTTCGCATCCTGGTGCTGGTCCATCCGGATTTGATACCCCCCAATTCGACGAAGGGGTACAGTGAGCAGGAAATCAATGAGTGGAAAACGGAATATGATGTGGTCAAGACGCTGCGCGGCGCCGGCCACGAAGTCCGCCCGCTCGGTGTGCATGATGAGCTCAAGCCGATCCGAGCCGAGGTCGAAGGTTGGAAACCGGATGTTGTCTTGACACTGCTTGAGCAGTTTAGCGGCGAAGCCATCTACGACCAGAACGTCGCCAGTTTTCTCGAGTTGATGCACGTCCCTTACACCGGTTGCAATCCACGCGGCCTGGTGCTGGCGCGCGGCAAGGACCTGTGCAAAACGCTGGCGCACTATCATCGTATTCCGGTGCCCTCATTCGCGGTCTTCCCGATGCACCGCAAGGTGCGGCGGCCGGCTCGCCTTGCATTGCCTCTGATCGTCAAAAGCCTGAATGAGCATGGATCGTACGGCATTTCGCAAGCGTCCGTTGTTGATACCGACGCCAAGCTCGCCGAACGTGTCGACTTTATTCACGAACGGATCGGCACCGCCGCCATCGCCGAGCAATATATCAAGGGGCGAGAGCTCTACGTCGGAGTGCTCGGCAATGATCGGATGCGCGTGCTGCCGGTGTGGGAGCTCGAATTCGGCAACATGGCCCAGGGCGACTGGCTGATCGCCACCGAGAAGGCCAAGCACGATCCCGATTATCAGGAGCGGCGCGGCATCCTGCACGGGCCGGCCAAGAATCTCGCGCCTGATCTCAGCGCGCGCATGCAGCGAATGGCTAAAAGAATCTATCGCGCGCTGGAGCTGGACGGTTACGCCCGTATCGATTTCCGTCTCTCGGCCGATGGCATTCCGTATTTTCTCGAAGCCAATCCTAATCCCGAGATCGCCGAGAGTCAGGAATTTGCTGCGGCGGCTCGCCACGACGGCATCAAATATCTCGACCTGCTTCAGCGCATCCTGACGCTGGGCATGAGACGGGGAGGGCCGAGCCCGTCCGCGGATTGACGATGCTCGGTGAGCGGTCCGACTGAGACGTCCTAAAGCGGTGGCGTGATCCGATTAGACTTGGGACTTCGCCTCGCGGTGTCGTGCGGCCCTATGTAGCTCAACCCTGACTTCGCGGGATCTCTCGTCACGCGCCCATTTACGCTTCTCGTGCCAAAGCCGTTTCGCCTGGCGCTGGTCATCGCGGCCGTGGCCGGCAATGGCCTGGATCGCGACGTAGCGGTCGTGCGTGTGACCGCGCTTGCGGTCTGCCGCGTGTCGGCGCGCCGCGCGCATGCTTGCGCTGCTCTGTCTTTGCGTCTGCCGAGATTCCAGCTTGTCGAACTGCGCCTTTGGCTTTTCGAGGCGCGCCTCTTGCATCTGCGACTCTTCCAGCTCGGCAAATGCCGGCAGGGCGAGGCAGGGCAGGTGTGGCACGAAAGCGAGCGCCGCGTCGTCCGGAGGTGCCTTTCGCCAGTCCTCGGCGGTGCGTCCCGTTACGCGTATGACATAATCGCGAGTCTCGCGCGGTAGGGCGCGCCGGTGCTTGAGCCATTCGCTGACGCGGCTTGCGCCCGCATTATATGCGGCGGCGACAAAGCCTAGATTGCCGAATTGATCGCGCAACTCGGCGAGCAGCCGCGCCGAGGCGGAAATCGCCTGAAGCGGGTCGAACGGATTGTTCAGTCCCGACTCCATGGCTACCTCCGGCATGAATTGGGCTATGCCCAATGCACCCACCGGACTCACCGCATCATCGCGCAGGCGACTCTCCTGCCAGATGAGATTGGCAAAGAACGGAACCGGCAGCTCGTTGCGCTGCGCCGACGTAAGAAGTGCGTTGCAAAGGTCGTCAAGCGAAACCGGCGGCATTCGCTCGGGGTCGAGATCCGCGCTCAATGGCGTGGAGGATGGCGCTTCGATAGCTTCAGTGTCAGGTGCCTGATTTGCGGTGTCGCTCGGTTGCGCGACGGCGACGTCCATTCGGTCACCCTTGCCGATCGATGATTCGATCTCGAGTAGTGACGGCAAGCCATCTCTTTGCACTCGATGAAAGAAATCTCCCATCAGCGAGGAATTTTTCCGTTCCCGCGCCGTGACGTTGAGGCTGAGCAAAAGAATCGCCAGCACCACGAGTGGTCGCATCCCTTCCTCGCAGAATTGCGTCGCCACAGCGCCTGACGACGCTGCACTGAGCGGCTTGAATGAAAGATCTCCCTCACCTGCGAGGGCGCTCATGCCGGCCCATGCGGGCGGCTTTTTGAAAAGACTGTGAGTCATTCAAGGCGAATTGCGGCGATCGTCGATGATTGGAACTTGGAACCGCCGCCACGATCTTGCGTCGTGAACACGGAAAGCCGATATTAGTTACGAGTGAGACCAATTGCTCCGTTGTTTCGAGGCAGGTGACGGTCCCGAGCGAGCTGACCTACTTCGCATTCCGGCTGATGATTTTGCTTCGCTCGCAGATGACGATGGAAATTCCTGGTGAGGTTCCATGAATCACGACACCAAAAAACTCCGCAAGGCGGAAAGCAAAGTTCAAAAGGCCGACTCGGCTCTGCAGTACCAACCCGGATTCGGTAATCATTTCGTATCGGAAGCCGTCGCAGGCGCGCTTCCGGTCGGCCGCAACTCGCCGCAACGGCCGCCGCACGGCCTTTATGCCGAGCTGATTTCCGGAACCTCGTTCACGACCGCGCGGGCGGAAAACCGGCGCACCTGGACCTATCGTATCCAGCCATCGGTCGTGCACCGGCCCTATGCGCGAACCGATAATGGCTTGATCCGCAGCGCGCCATTCAACGACATCGACGCAACTCCGACGCAACTGCGCTGGAGCCCGATTCCGATTCCAAAAAAGCCGACCGATTTCATCGAGGGCATGGTGACATTCGGCGGCAACGGTGATGTTGCGATGCAAGTCGGCATGTGTGTTCACATCTATGCTGCCAATCGCTCGATGACCGACCGCTGCTTCTACAATGCGGACGGCGAAATGCTGATTGTGCCGCAGCAGGGCCGCGTGCGCTTTGTCACGGAGCTTGGCGTGATCGCAGCCACTCCGGGAGAGGTCGTCGTGATTCCGCGCGGGCTTCGCTTTCGCGTCGAACTGCCGGACGGGCCGTCGCGCGGCTACGTCTGCGAGAACTACGGGCAAATGCTGCGGCTGCCGGAACTTGGCCCGCTTGGTTCGAATGGGCTCGCCAATTCGCGTGATTTCCTGAGCCCGGTCGCGGCCTACGACGACAGCAGGGCGCCGTGCGTCCTGGTCGCCAAATTCCAGAGCAATCTGTGGGCGGCGGAGATGGACCATTCGCCGCTTAACGTCGTCGCGTGGCACGGTAATTTCGTTCCGTATAAATACGATCTCGCACGGTTCATGGTGATCGGCACGGTGAGCTTCGATCATCCCGATCCGTCGATCTACAGCGTGCTGACCGCGCCGTCAGACGTGCCCGGCACCGCCAATATCGATTTTGTGATATTTCCGCCGCGCTGGCTTGTCGGCGAAAATACGTTCCGGCCACCCTGGTATCACCGCAACGTAATGACCGAGTTCATGGGCCTCCTGCATGGCGTGTACGATGCCAAAGCCGAGGGCTTTTTGCCGGGCGGCGCCAGCCTGCACAATTGCATGACCGCCCATGGCCCGGACGCCGAAACCTGGCAACGCGCGACTCGCGCAGAACTCAAGCCGCACAAGATCGAGGATACAATGGCGTTCATGTTCGAGAGCCGATTTGCCATGCGGCTCACCCGCTACGCGATCGAGTCGTCCGAATTGCAGCACGACTATTTCGAGGGCTGGCAAGGGCTGGATAAGCATTTTCGTGCACGATAAGTCTTGTCTGGCCGCGCTTTCACATACTGGGGGGCAAATAGCTGCAAAGTTCTTGTGGTCGACATCTTCCCTGAAGATCAAACAGAATCTACGCCTCCAGCGCGCCGCCACGACCGGTGCCGAGCCCCTTCATGAAGCGATTACGGATCAGCGCCGGGTCGCGCGCGGTCTGCACCTTACCGGGCTGGTCGTCGATCTTTGCCGCCGGCAGAACCGGGCCGCCGTCGTCAAAGCGGCGATTGAGCTATTTGTCGAAATGGGCCTTGTCGTCATTCGGTCTCCCCTGAGTGGGATGATGGCGGAGCATGACAACGGGCCGGGCCAACGGGTAGGCTAGATATATCGGCCGGTCGCGGCCGGTGCTGCAACAAAAAAGTGGAGGATGCATTGGCGAGGCTGACGACGTTCCTGGTGGGTCTCACGACGATGATCGCACTCGGCGTATCCCACTCCGTTGCTGCGGACGATTATCCAAACCGGCCGATCATTCTTGTCGTTCCATTACCGCCGGGCGGGTCCAACGACATCATGGCGCGGGCGGTTGCCGACAAGATGAGCGCCTCGCTCGGCCAGAGGATTGTGGTCGAAAATCACGCCGCCGGCGCCAGCGGCACGGTCGGCACGCGCGAGGTCGCGCATGCGACGCCTGACGGTTACACTTTGCTGCTCGGCTATACCTCGACGCTCGCCATCGGTCCGAGCATGTTCCGCAACGTCGGCTACGATCCGCGCAAGGATTTTGCGCCGATTGGCTTGATTGCGCAGGCGCCGGCGCTATTGCTCGTGAACAAGGATTTCCCGGTTCACAACGTCGGCGAACTCATCGCCGTGATGAAGAAATCCAAGAAGCCCTTTCAGGTTGGCATTCCGGGCTATGGCACCGTTGACCATCTCGCCTCCGTCCTGTTCGCCCAGCAGGCGGGTGTCGCAATCGAGCAAATTCCCTACAAGGGATCGAACCCCCTGACGACGGATCTGATCGGTGGATTCGTCAAGGTCGGTTTCAATCCCATCCCGGTATCGCGCAGTGCGCTGGACGCTGGCTTCATCCGGGCGCTTGCCGTCACCTCCATGAAACGCTCGACGCTGTTGCCGGACGTTCCGACGCTGTCGGAAGCGGGCCTGCCCGGCTTCGAGGCGACATTGAACTATGGGTTGCTTGCTCCGGCGGGTACGCCGAGGCCGATCATCGAACGTTTGAACAAGGAATTACGCGCGGCGCTGGCGAGCACTGACGTGCGTCAGCGCATCAATCGCGAGGGTGCCGAGGTGGAGTCGGGCACGCCAGAGGAGCAAGCCGCTGTGATCGACCGCGAAGAGACCAAATGGTCGACGCTCATCCATCAGATTGGTCTCAAACCCGAGTGATCACGGCGGCAGGACGCGGTATTTTGTGCTAGGCTTTCGGAAATACGCGGCAAGTGGTTCGATTCCAACATTCGCCTCCCGTTTCGGCACCCGTTGAGCGAATGTTGGAATCAAAGGACCACTGGCAACGACATGATGCTCGTGGAGTTTAGGGTTTAACATTCGCTTCACGCGTCAACGGCTTGGTGAGTAGCGAATGCTAAATCCAATCCACTAGCGACGACGGAGACTTGCAATGAGGCTTCCCAGCAGCTCGGAAATTCATGATCTGAGCGTTGCAGAGTTCGACACAACCACCTTGCTGGCGCATGCTTCGGCGCAGGCGCGAAGGCGAAACTACAGCGACTTTATGATCGTGGACATCGACTCGCATCATTACGAGTCCGATCACGTCCGCGAAATTTATCCGTATATCGACGATCCCGTCGTCCGCCAGACTGCGCAAAGCTTCGCGCAGACGATGGGCTTGCCGATGTTCCCGCAGCGCGGCAACGAGCAGGATATGGCTGGCCGCATCACACGCTCGCCGCTGCGACGAATGGAAAAGTCGCCGGTTCAGGCTCCGGGCCAAGGCGCCGCCCACGATACGACTCTGGCGCTGCGTTGGATGGACGCCATGGGCGTCGATTACACTTGCTTGTTTCCGACTCCAATGCTGTCGTTCGGATTGCATCCGCAAGTTCGAGTCGAGGTGGCGTTGTCGAAGGCCTACAACCGTTGGCTCTGCGAACGCATTCTGGCGCGCCAGCCGCGAATCAAATCGATGCTGTATCTGCCTTTCAATGATCCGGAGGAAGCCTACCGGACGGTGGAGGAGTTTTCCGAAAAGCCCGGCGTCATCGGGTTCCTCGTGACCAGCGTCCGCTTTGCCGCGGTCTACGACGATCGATACATGAAGGTTTATCGGGCCCTGGAAGAGCGCGGCAAGCCGCTCGCCTTCCATTCCGCATACAATTGGTACACGCGCGACATGGAACAGCTCAATCGCTTCATCTCGGTCCATGCCCTCAGCTTTCCGTTCTACAACATGCTCCACCTGACGAACTGGATCATCAACGGCATGCCGGAGCGGTTTCCGAAACTGAAGACGCTGTGGATCGAAGCCGGCTTGGCCTGGCTCGCGTTCCTGACGCAGCGGCTCGACAACGAATACATGATGCGCCCGTCCGAAGCGCCGCTGCTGAAGAAGTTGCCGAGCGAATATATTAGCGAGCAATATTACTCGACCCAGCCCCTGGAACTCGTGCGCAATAGCAAGTTGATGGAAGCCACCTTCGAAGCCATCAGCGCCGAGACCCAATTGTGCTTTGCAACCGACTATCCGCATTGGGATTTCGATCTGCCCAATACGATTTACGATCTGCCGTTTCTGAACGAGCAAGCCAAGCGCAACATACTTGGCGGCAACGCGGCGCGTCTGTTTGGATTGCAGCCGTGGAAATGGGACGAGAAGGGCAAGCCGATTTACGCCGGTTGACCACGATCGGATTCATCACAATACCGAGGCGTTGAGATCGCGTTATGGAATTCCCGTCGAGTGACCGACTGCATTCGTTCTTTGCCGACCAGCACGATACGTCGAAGGTGCTTGCTCACGCTTCCTTGCAGGCGAGGCAACGCAATTATGCGGACATGACCGTTGTCGACGTCGATAACCATCACGACGAGGCTGCCGCCTATCGTGAGATCATCCCGTTCATGGAGTCCCCGGTCGGCCGCCAAATGGCGCGTAGTCTTTCCAATGAGGGCCGCCGTGCCATGGTGCCGCGGACCATCTCGTACGAGGATGGCGCGGGTCGAATGCAGCGTTTTGCGCTCGCCGCTACAGAGAAAGTGCCGGAGAATCTGCCACGTGGCGTTGCGCTAGCGCGTCGCGCCATGGACGCGATGGGCGTCAAATACGCATGTCTGTTGCCGACCACGACTTTGCGACTTGGCATGCAGCCGAAGAGAGAGTTCGAATCGGGACTTTCGCTGGCGTACAACCGATGGCTCGCCGAATCGGTACTGCCTTCAGATTCGCGAATCCGCGGCATGCTTTATTTGCCTTTGTATGACGCAGACGCGTGTCTCAAGAGCGTGACCGAGCTCGGCGACCGGCCCGGTGTAGTCGGCTGCGTCGTCACATCGGCGCGTTATACGACGATTCATTCCGAGGAATTTCTCAAGACATTTGCGGCCATGGAAGAGCGCGGATTGATCCTTGCCTTCCATTCGGGAGCCAACTGGACCGATCGGACCATGGGGCTTCTCAATACCTACTCCTCGGTTCGCGCGCTAAGCGCGCCGTATTTCAACTCGATCCACATGACGAACTGGCTGATGAACGGTATGCCGGAGCGATTTCCGAAACTGAACACGCTATGGATGGAGAGCGGCGTCGGCTGGATTCCGTCACTGATGATGCGGCTCGATAACGAGTACCTCACCCGCAATTTTGATGCACCGCTGCTCAAGCTCAAGCCAAGCGAGTACATGCAGAGAATGTACTTTTGCTCGCAGCCGCTGGATCGCCCGGACGACCTTGGCCTGCTGGAAGCGATATTCCGTGCTATTCGCGCCGAGACACAACTCGTGTGGGGATCGAACTATCCCAATGCGGATTTCGATCTGCCGAGCACGATCTTCGATTTGCCGTTTCTGAGCGCCACCGCCAAGCTCAATATCTTAGGTGGAACTGCGGCGAAGCTATTCCGCCTGAACTAGATCGTCTCCGCGCGTCAGGGAAAACGCCGTGCGATTGGAAAGGAAACTCCACCGTCGCCGGTCATCCGCTTCGCGGGCATTCAACCCGAGCGAGGATGATCAGCAACAATGAGTGGTCGCTTCTTGCAGCGGGACTATAGTCGGCGGCCGAAACCACCGCGGAATCCGGTCGTCAGAAGCGAAATCAGAAACAGCACCAAGGCGATAAAGAACACAATTTTTGCAATGCCCACCGCAGCTCCCGCGATTCCACCGAAGCCGAGTATGCCCGCAATCAGGGCGATGATGAGCAAGGTGACGACGAGACTTATCATGTCTGTGCTCCGCATGCCGGTTGTCGAGCAACCAACTCGCGACTATTGAAGCGGTTCCGGCGCCGCGTGCCGATGTCAGATTTGATCGGGGTCGTTCTTGGGTGGGAATAGCAAGATGGTTAGGACAACAAGGAGCAAAATCGTGGCATGGACTTGCAATCCCGAATTGTGCAACGCAGTCGCGAATTGACCGCAGATGCGATCGATTTTGTCCAACATGGCGACGGCATCGCTCATGATCCGGTGAAGCTCAAAGCTCTTGATGGATGGTCCCTCGGATCAATGCAGTTGCTCTGTGAAGTGAGCGAAAGTGTGGCCCAAGCCTGGAAAGGAGGGAGCCTCATGACGTTAATAAGATTGATGAGAACGGCGGCGTTGAGCGCCGTCGTGATGATCGTCGTATTTCCGCCGATCATGCGCCCGGCCGTTGCAGCCGATTATCCGACGCGGCCGATCATGCTGATCGTTCCCTATCCCGCCGGCGGCGGCAACGATGTGATCGCGCGGCTTGTCGCCGCCAAAATGAGTGCAAGCCTGGGGCGGCAGATCGTGGTTGAGAACCGCGCCGGCGCCGGCAGTACCATCGGCACCCGGGACGTCGCCCGCAGCGCACCCGACGGCTACACGCTGCTCATTGCCACGAGTTCGCTTGCGATCAACCCATCGCTGTATCCGGACGCCGGCTATGACCCGAACAAGGATTTTGCTCCCGTCGGGTTGATCGCGACAAGCCCGAACTTCGTATTGGTCAACTCGGACGTGCCGGCACACTCAATTGCGGAACTGATTGCCCTTGCCAAGCAGGAACCGGGCAAGCTCAACTTCGCTTCGACCGGGACCGGTGCAAGCACGTATCTCTCGGCTGAGCTGTTTGCGGCGATGGCGGACGTGAAGCTTACCGCCATTCCCTATAAGGGCGTTGCACCTGCGATCGCTGATCTCCTTGGTGGGCATGTGGAACTCATGTTCTGCCCGATGGCGAGCGTCGTCGGGCTGGTACGTGACAAAAAGTTGCGGGCACTTGCGGTTACCGGCGCAACACGCTCGCCGCTGTTTCCGACTCTGCCGACCGTAGCGGAAGCCGGATTGCCTGGCTATGCAGCGGAGCTGCATTACGGCATCGTTGCTCCTGCCAAAACGCCGACGCCGATCATTGCTAAGCTTAACGGCGCGCTCAACGCCGCGCTTGAAGATAACGAGATCCGAAGCCGGCTCGCCACCGACGGCACCGAAACGCTGCCCGGCACACCCGAAGCCTATCGTGCCGATATAGCCAGCGAGCAAGCCAAATGGTCCGCAATCATCAAAAAGTCGGGCGTGACGCCGGAGAATCCGCCATGAATTTTGATTTTACGGAAGAGCAAAAATTATTCGCCGAGCAGGTGCGCCGTTTCGCGCATGAGCATCTCGCCGACGGCGCGCTCAAGCGAGCGCATGATTCTCGCTTTCCGTTCGAAATCGCACAGCTCATGGCGAAGCACGGCCTGATGGGCATCGCGCTGCAGCAGAGTGATGGCGGGCAGGGCGGCACAGTCATGGACGCGGTAATCGCCATCGAGCAGGTGGCCGCCGTCTGCCCGCGCAGTGCCGATGTAGTGCAGTTCGGCAATTTCGGTCCGATCCGTACCTTTGCAGAATACGGCACAGCGGCGCAGAAGGCGCGCTGGCTCGGCGGTCTCCTCGCCGGTCGGACAGTCATGAGTCTCGGCATGACTGAGCCCGACGCCGGTTCTGCCGTAACCGATCTCAAAACCAGCGCGCGACCAGACGGCTCGCACTATGTCATCAACGGCACCAAGGTGTTTTCCACCTTCAGTCCGGATGCGCAGATTTTTCTTATCTATGTACGCTACGGTCCAGGCCTCGACGGCATCGGCTCGGTGTTGATCGAGCGCGGCACGCCTGGTTTTGCCATCGGAATGCCGTCAAGCTTCATGAGCGGCGAGGAATGGTGCGAACTTGCCTTCACCGACTGTCGCATACCGGCCGAGAACGTTCTGCTCGGTCCCGGCGGTTTCAAAAAGCAGATGGCCGGCTTCAACGTCGAGCGGCTCGGCAACACCGCGCGCTCGCTGGCCTTGGGCCGCTACGCTTTCAGCGCGGCACGCGATTACGCGGCGACACGAGAGCAGTTTGGCCGGCCGCTATGCGAGTTTCAGGGTTTGCAATGGAAATTCGCCGACATGGCAATCAAGCTCGACAGTGCCGGGCTTTTGCTCTATCGCGCTGCCACCAATGCCGATCGCGGTTTGCCGTCGGCCTATGAGACTGCGATCGCCAAGGCAGCTTGCAATCAGGCCGGTTTCGAGGTTGCAAGCGAGGCTGTGCAGATCATGGGCGCCGCGGGATTCAGCCGTGAGGCTCTGGTGGAATATTGCATGCGGCGCACACGCGGCTGGATGATCGCTGGCGGCTCGATCGAAATCTTGAAGAATCGCATCGCCGAGCACGTCTTCGATCGCCGCTTCGATCAGCGCAAGCGCCGACCGGCCGCGGCGGAATAGGAAACCGCCGGCAAAGTTCGTCGCGGCGTATGGCATTTATTCGATGATGCATGCATTATCGGCGTCTGATTTGCACGAAGAGGCCGTCAACGGTGCCGATTGATATTCGAGCGACCGCAATTCCCGCCGTGAAACTGATCGTGCCGTCACGAATCAACGACGCCCGCGGCTTCTTCTCCGAAACTTACAGAAGCAGTGAATTTGCGGGCGCCGGTCTGCCTGTCGATTTTGTACAGGAAAACTTTTCGCTTTCGCTGATGCCGAACGTTGTTCGCGGGTTGCATTATCAAACCCAACCGTTCGCCCAGGACAAGCTCATTCGGGTCGTTCGCGGTCGTATCTTCGACGTGGCAGTCGACCTGCGCGCGTCGTCGCCGACCTACGGGAAGCATGTCGTGTTCGAACTATCCACGGAAAATTGGCACCAATTATTCGTGCCGATCGGCTTCGCGCACGGCTTTTGCACTCTTGAAGCCAATACCGAGGTTGTCTACAAGGTCACCAATTATTATTCGCGCGCTAACGACTTCGGTGTCGCGTGGAACGATCCGGACATCGGCATCAAGTGGCCGGTCGAAGACGCGGACGCGATTTTGTCCGACAAGGACAAAGCTCAGCCTCGGTTGGCCGAGATCGGAGTGCCCTTCGATTGAAGGCAGGTCACCGTACCAGGCCGACGCGTCCGTGGCGTTCCGTCGTCGTCTGGAGGTCTTACGTAAATCCCGCTTCGACCAAATGACTGCCACAGGACAACGGGCTTCGACATGAAGGGCATCATTCTCGCCGGCGGCAGCGGTACCCGCTTATATCCAGTCACGTTCGCGATTTCCAAACAGTTGTTGCCGGTCTACGACAAACCGATGATCTACTATCCGCTCTCGGTTTTGCAAATCGCCGGCATCCGCGAAGTGCTTATCATTTCCACGCCGCAGGACCAGCCGTTATTCAAGGCCCTGCTGCGCGACGGGCGGCAGTTCGGGATATCGATCAGCTACGCGGTGCAGCCGCGGCCCGAGGGCTTGGCACAGGCGTTCATCATCGGACGCGACTTTGTCGGCGACGGCGATTGCGTTCTGATCCTGGGCGACAACATTTTCTATGGTCACGGTCTGGTGGAACTGCTTGCCAGCGCGAAACAACGCAGGTCGGGCGCGACCATTTTTGCCTACGAGGTCGCCGATCCGCACCGCTATGGCGTCGTTGCGTTCGATTCGGCTGGCAAAGCGACATCGATAGTGGAAAAGCCGACAAAGCCGCTGTCGAAGTGGGCGGTCACCGGTCTCTACTTTTATGACAACGCCGTGCTGCGCTATGCCAGTGAGCTGAAGCCGTCGCTTCGCGGCGAGCTTGAGATCACCGACATCAACCGGCGTTATCTGGAATCCGGCGACATGTATGTCGAACGGATGGGTCGCGGCTACGCGTGGCTTGACACCGGCACAACCGACTCGTTGCTGGAGGCGTCCGAGTATGTCGCGATGCTGGAGCGACGCCAGGGATTGAAGATTTGTTGCCCGGAGGAAATCGCGCTGCGGCTTGGCTATGTCACGCCGCGCCAGATGGAGCCGTGGCTGGCGGAACTCGGCAAAGGCGCCTATGCGGAATATATTCGCCGGGTTGCGGAGACTCTGTAGCCTGTTGGTGGCAGAGAATCATCTCATTCGTTCGTGGAAGTATCGGTTTTCGATGAGTATCTTGCGCAAATAGCGGCTTTATGAGCGACCGCACATCGCAGTTCTTCGATCGCCACGCGGCCGACTTCGACTCGATCTACGGCGACCGTAACCGTGCGCTCGACCGCGTTGCCGACCGACTATTTTTAAGCGCGATGCTGCTGCGCTATGAAAAAACGCTGGCAGGGTGTGACCCCGTGAAGGGTCGTACCGTCATCGATGTCGGGTGTGGGCCGGGTCATTACAGCGTCGCGCTGGCTCGTGCCGGCGCCGAGAGGGTTTTGGGCCTGGATTTTGCTGCGGGCATGCTCACGATCGCCCGCGCACGTGCGGAAGCGTCCGGCGTAGCATCACGGTGTTCGTTCGTCCTTGCCGATTTTCTCAGCCATGCGATCTATGAACGGTTTGATTATGCCGTCGTGATGGGCTTCATGGATTACGTCCAGGAGCCACAGCCAGTTGTCGACCGTGTGCTTGGGATCATGCGCAGGCGCGCTTTCTTCAGCTTCCCCATGGCCGGGGGGCTGCTCGCCTGGCAACGCAAGTTACGCTACCGCAATCGTTGTGATCTCTTCTTCTACCGCGAAGAGCAGCTTCACCACCTGCTGTCGGCGACAGGCGCGTCATTTTCGATCGAATCGATAGGACGCGACTTTTTCGTAACGGTCGGGCCGAGAAGCTCTTCGTAAAGCTGCAGGGTTTCCGCCGCGACGATCTCGATGGAAAATTCTGCGACCACGCGTTCGCGTCCGCGCTTTCCCATAGAACGCCGCAGGTCGCGGTCGCCAATGAGCCGCGCCAGCGCCTCGGCCAGCGGTGCGGCCTGTCGTGCCGGAACGAGTAAGCCATTCTCGCCGTGGCGCACCACATCGCGACAGCCGGGTACGTCCGTAGCGACAATCGGCTTGCCGCAGGCTGCAGCCTCCAGGAGTGACCTCGGAAGCCCCTCGCCGTAGGACGGTAAGCAAACAATGTGGGATTGAGCCAAAACCTCCGCAATATCATCGCGCCAGCCAAACAGCTCCACAACACCTTCCTGCTCCCATTGCCGCAATAGCCGCTGTGGAATCGACGCCGGGTTGCCGGGATCTCTCTCGCCCACAAGAGCAAATCGCGCGGATATCGCGCGCCGCCTGAGGGACCGCGCCGCTTCGACAAATTCGACGATGCCCTTATCGAACAGCAAGCGAGCCGGCAGCATTACAAGAGGGGGGCCGTCCGGCTCCGAGGTCGGCTTAAAGATGGTCGTGTCGACGCCGGATCCGGGGATGGCGACGATGCGGTCCGGTCGCGAGACTCTCCACGCGATCCACTTCTCCAAGTTGTCTCGGTTTTCGACGATCAGCCGGCTATGAGGGGCATTGAGCAGAAGACGTAATGCCGTCATGACCGGCGGTTGAAGCAGGCGCGCCAGGACTTGCTTCGACAGAAAGACGTATCCCATGCCGGGCATTGCGTTGATGATGACCGGGACTTTCGCGAGTTTGGCCGCGGTCGAACCGTAGATGATCGGCTTGATGGCGACGTGATGCACGAGGTCAGGGTTCAATTCGCGATAGAGATCGATCAATTGCTTGATCGTTGCGAGATCCTTGAGCGGATTTAGACCGTGGCGATCGATTCGGATGGCGTGGTGCTGCAGACCTGCGGCTTCTATCGTGTCGCGGAAGCGCCCGGCCGGAGTTGCGACGTGAACGTCGTAGCCCGCTGCGGCGACTTGCTGCGCCAAGGCCAAGCGATGCCAATAGAAAAACCACTCGCTCGCAGCAACAAAAAGAATGCGTGGGGAAAGGTTCATGGCGGCGGTAACGGACAGCGGCCTACAGGTAAGATGATCGTAGCATGGCTATCGTCGTCCAGTGGCGAACACAAAGAGAAGCCAGCCGACCAGCGCTGCGCCGCAGGTCAGCAGGGCGATGTCGGCGTCTGGGTTCCGTGCGAGCACACTCGATACTGCGAGCGCCGCGAGCCCCAGATTAACTGCGAAGACTCGTGTCACGATCTCGATCACGGTCAAACCGCGATCGGTGGCGCGTTGGTAGTAATGTGCGCGGTGCGCCTTGAAGACTCGTTCACCACTCAACAAGCGGTGTATCAGCGTGAGCGTCGCATCGGCGAGATAATACAGAGGCAACAACAAGGCCGCGGTCAGCTCACCGTGGCCGGCGAGCAGCACCAGCAGCCAGCCGAGCAGGAGGCCGATTGGCAGACTGCCGACATCGCCGAGGAATAGCTTGGCGGGCGGCTTGTTGAAGTAGGCAAATCCAAGTACCGCGCCGCCAAGCGCCAACGCCACAATAATGGCTTCGCGTGCCAGCACTCCGAGGTAGCCAAGTGTCACCAGCGCGGCGGTGATCGGCACGACCTCCGCCGCCGTCATCCAGTCGATGCCGTCCATGAAGTTCACGAGATTGACGAACCATAGTCCGCCGACGAATAGCAGCCCACGCTCGATCCACCAGGGCAAAATAGGCACGACGCGAAGATCGTCCGGCAACGCATAGATCACCCCGGCGACCGCCAGCGCTTGCCCGATCAACCTTGGAGCGACCCTGAGGGGATGAATGTCGTCGATGGCGCCGATGCATGCCATCAGCACTGCAGCCGCAAAAACCGTCGCAACCGCCGACGCGCTCGATCCACGGAAACTGAATATGCCAAGTAACGTCGCCGCGATGGTCGCAATGATGACCGCGATTCCGCCGCCCTGTGGCGTCGGTCTGGAGTGCGAGGAGCGCGCGGTTGGCTTTGCCGTCGCATAACGTTGGAGCGTCGGCCGCAACAAGACGATGAGGCCAGCGCAGGCGAGTGCGGAAAAGGCCCCTGTCACCGTGTCGCGCATGGCCCACATCGCGGTCATGCTGGACTCGCTCCCTCATTGCCGCTCATGCACCCAAAACCGCCGGTTTTGGCGCTGAAATCATAGGAAATTTGCCGCCATCGCGCGATAATCTTTTATGGAGTGGCGCCGCTCTGCAAAGCCCGGTAATGGAACGGGGCTGAGAGATATTACGCCGGTACGGGCACGGGATGTTCGGACTGAAGATCAGCACACGCAAGACGCTCGTCGTTGGCCACGATTTGTTGATGACGGCGGCGGCGATTGTCGCGAGCTTCTACGCCCGCTTTGACGCCGCCGGCCTCACGGTCCGGGCGCACGCGTTGCTTTTGTTTTTGCCTGGTTTTGTCGCCTATGCCGGGATCATTTACTACCTTTTCCATCTGTACGAATCGAAGTGGCGGTTCGCGTCGCTTCCGGATCTCATGAACATCCTGCGGGCGACGACCGTATTGGCCGTATCGCTCCTGATCGTTGATTATGTATTGGTTGCGCCCAACGCGCTCGGACATTTCTTTTTCGGCAAGGTCACGATCGCGCTCTATTGGATTCTCCAGATGGTATTTCTGGGCGGACCACGCATCGCATATCGTTATTACCGCTTCAGCCGGACGCGTCACCACGCTCTCAAAGAGAACGCCAATCCAACCCTTGTGCTCGGCCGTGCAGCCGATGTCGAAGTGCTACTGCGCGCAATCGAGAGCGGTGCCGTCAAAAAGATCCGTCCCGTCGGCATTCTTTCGCCATCGTCGGCCGACCACGGCCAATTTATGAGGGGAATTCCCGTCCTCGGCGACTTCGCTCGCCTCGAGGCTGCCGTTCACGATCGCGCGCAACGCGGCATTATCGTATCGCGCGTGGTCTTCACGCCTTCGGCTTTCGCTGCGGATGCAAAAGCAGAGACAACTCTAATGCAGGCGCGCCGTCTCGGTCTGATGGTCAATCGCCTGCCCTCATTTGACGACGGCGGCGACCCGCTCCGCCTTGCTCCGGTTAACGTCGAGGATTTGCTGCTCCGGCCCAGCGTCGATATCGACTACAGCCGTCTCGACCACTTCCTGAGGGGCCGGTCGATTGTGGTGACTGGAGGCGGCGGCTCGATCGGCTCGGAGATTTGCGATCGCGTCATCACCTTCGGCGCGGCGCGGCTGCTGATCATCGAGAATTCCGAACCGGCGCTGCACGCGGTGCTCGAGACTCTCGCGACCAAGAGATCGCAGCCGGAAATTGTTGCGCGGCTCGCCGATGTTCGCGATCGTGACCGCGTGTTTCGGCTCATGAATGAATTCGGGCCAGACATCGTGTTCCATGCTGCGGCGCTCAAGCACGTGCCGCTGTTGGAGTGTAACTGGGATGAAGGGGTCAAAACCAACGTGTTTGGCTCGGTCAATGTCGCTGACGCGGCAGCGGCGGCGGGTGCCAAGGCAATGGTGATGATCTCGACCGACAAGGCGGTTGAGCCGGTCTCGGTTCTGGGAGCAACCAAACGTTTTGCCGAAATGTATTGCCAAGCGCTCGATGCGGATTTCGCGCGCCATGCGCACGCTGGCCCCCGCGCGATGCGGCTCATCGCGGTGCGGTTTGGCAATGTGCTCGCGTCACATGGCTCCGTGGTGCCGAAGTTCAAGGCCCAAATTGACGCCGGCGGGCCGGTCACAGTCACGCATCCCGACATGGTGCGCTATTTCATGACCATCCGCGAGGCATGTGATCTCGTCGTTACTGCCGCCAGCCACGCGCTCGGTCCGCAGCGCTCGGACGTGTCGGTCTACGTGCTCAAAATGGGTCAGCCGGTCAAGATCGTGGATCTCGCAGAGCGCATGATTCGGCTCGCAGGGCTGGAGCCGGGTCGTGACATCGACATTGTGTTCACGGGCGCGCGGCCGGGCGAGCGGATGCAAGAAATTCTTTTTGCGCGCGAAGAGCCGGAAGTCGAAATCGGCGTCGCCGGCGTCGCCGCAGCGCGTCCCACGCAGCCTCCAATCGACGCGATGCGTGGCTGGCTTGTCATGCTGGATCAAGCGCTTTCGCGCGACGAGCGCGAGGCGATCTATCGCGTTTTGCGTGACGCCGTGCCCGATTTTCAGGGTGTCGCTGCCTGAGCTGTCGCGTCCGTGCGGCGTTTGAAGTCTGCACACCATCCGCGGTTAGCCGCGGAATGTGTCGCAAAGGGAGTGGAATGGCAAAGATTCTACCTCGCATCCTGTCGAGCATCAGCAAAGCGGCCGTCACATTGCTGTTGTTCTGGTTGCTGTTTCGCAAGATCAATTATGCCGCCACGCTGCAGCATGTGCGCGACCTCACGCCGAGTGTCGCCCTCATGGGCGTGGTCATCCTCTACGTCGCACTTGCCTTTGCAACTGTGCGATGGAAGATCGTCTTGCGATCGATCGGCCGGCACTTCAGCATCTGGGGACTATTTCGTCTCAATCTCATTGGACTTTTCTTCAATCAGGTGCTGCCCTCGGTGATAGGCGGCGACGGTATGCGCGTGTGGCTGCTCTGTCGCCGCGACTGTTCCTTCGCCGCAGCCTTCAATTCTGTCCTGATCGATCGCCTTGCCGGATTTGTCGTCCTCTCCGCCATGAGCTTATATGGGCTTCCCACGTTGATTGAGCGACTGTTCGCGGTTCCAAGGCTTGAGACTATTATCGCACTCATCGTTGCGGGCCTCATGCTGTGGTTCATGCTCTACCTTCTGTGGCAGGCGCAGGCTCGAATTGCCAAATTTCGCGTAGGCCGTTTTTTGGCACAAATCGTTGACGATGTGCTGTTCTTGGCGGGCCGGCCCGTCGATTCGGCCAACATCTTATCGCTTTCGATCGGCAATCAGGCGATGAACTTCGTGCTGATTTGGTTCATCCTATGGAATCTCGGCGCAAACGTCTCTTTTGTCGGAGTGATGATCGTCACGCCGGTGGTGCTCCTCCTGCTGGTGCTTCCGATCTCGATCGCGGGGTGGGGCTTGCGCGAAGGATTATTCGTTGTCGGGTTCGGGCTCTTGAATGTGCCTAAGGATGTGGCGCTGGCGGCTTCGATTGTGTTTGGTTTCATGAATCTCGTGGCGGGCCTGATCGGTGGTGTTTGTTGGATCGTCGGGCAAACTCGATCGCGCCCGCAGCTTACAAAGCTGCAGGCAACCGCCGAAACGAGCTTCATCCAAACACCGCCTAAGGGCCTATAGCCGGACGCTCCGTCAGCGAATGAGCGACGGTCTCCGGAAAAGTCGGAGCACCACTCGCGCTGTTCCAATCGACGAAAACGATCTCATCGTACTCATCGCGAAGTGCCGGCCGTTGGAATAATGAGAGCGTCTTGATTCTCATTGTGTTTTCTCTTAATAACTGCGGCCGTCAGGGGTGAGGCTTTTGCGGCTTATCACAATCGCAAATATGCGGTGATGGTGAACTCGGGATCCTCGGCGAATCTGCTCGCCGTTGCCGCTCTGTTTTACAAGAAGGATCGGCCGTTGCAGCGCGGTGACGAAGTGATTGTTCCCGCGATTTCTTGGGCCACCACCTATCATCCGTTGCAACAATATGGTCTCAAGCTGAAGATCCTGGATATCGAGCTGGACACCATCAACGTGGACTGCCGCCAGCTCGAGGTCGCTATGGAACCGCGCACACGGGCCATCATGGGCGTGAGTATCTTGGGCAATCCGGCGGCACCTGATCTCATGCGCCGATTCGCAGACCAGCGTGGCTTGTATTTCATCGAGGACAATTGCGAATCGTTGGACGCCGAACTGGCCGGCAAAAAGGCCGGTACCTTCGGTCAGCTGTCGACCTTCAGCTCCTTTTTCTCGCATCACATCTCGACCATGGAAGGCGGCATGGTGACGACCGATGACCGCGAGCTGTTCGAATTGATCAAATCGATGCGCGCCCACGGTTGGGCGCGAGATTTACCTCCGGACTCCGTGATTTTCGAAAAGCGTGATGATGATTTTCACGAGGCGTATCGGTTCATCTTGCCCGGCTACAATGTGCGGCCGATCGAGCTCAGCGGCGCTGTCGGCGTAGAGCAGCTCAAGAAGTTACCTAGGATGACGGCCGAGCGTCGCAAAAATTGGACGCTGTTCCAGAAACTGTTCAGTGGCGACAATCGCTTTATCATTCAGCGGGAGAACGGCAGGAGTTCGGCATTCTCGTTCACCATCGTGCTCAATCCCGACGCCGGAGTGCCGCGGCGACAGATCATGCGGGCTCTGAAAGAGGCCGACATCGGCTACCGTATGATCACCGGCGGATGCATTACTCGCCACGACGTGATCAAACACTACGATTACGAGTGCGTCGATGGCCTGCCGAATGCCAATCTGGCGCACGATCAAGGTTTCTTTGTCGGCAATCACCCCTTCGACCTCACCGCGCAGATCGAACGGCTGCGCGATGTTCTCGATCGAGCCGCCCGCTGAGGGCGATTACAGGGCGCAGAACCATGGCAAATAAGCAGTCCATCCTGGTGACTGGCGGGGCCGGCTATCTCGGCTCCGTTCTTGTGCCCGCGCTGTTAGCTGCCGGCAATCGGGTCACGGTGCTCGACAATTTCATGTATCTGCAAAACAGCCTGGCACAGCTTTGCATCAACGAGAATTTCGATGTTGTCAGCGGCGATTGCCGCAAGGTCGAGACGCTCAAACCGCTTGTCGCCAAGGCGGATTACATTTTTCCGCTCGCGGCGCTGGTCGGCGCGCCGCTCTGCGACAAGGATCCGATCGCGGCTACGTCCACCAATCGCGACGCCATCACTACGCTGCGGAAGCTGCTGTCGAAGGATCAGCGCATCGTCATACCAATCACCAACAGCGGCTACGGCGTCGGCGAGCAGGGTCAATTTTGCACCGAAGATTCGCCGTTGCGGCCGATCTCGCTCTATGCTCGCGACAAAGTCGCGGCCGAGCAGATTATCCTCGAGCGGGATAATTCGGTCAGCCTGCGGCTCGCGACGGTATTCGGCATGGCGCCGCGGATGCGGATCGATCTGCTGGTGAACGATTTCGTTTATCGCGCAGTGACTGATCGTTTCGTTGTCCTGTTCGAGGCTCACTTCAAGCGGAACTATATTCACGTTCGCGACGTCGCGCGCGCGTTTATGCATACGATGGACAGATTCGACGCCATGAAGGGGCGGCCATTCAATGTCGGGTTATCGGACGCCAATCTTTCGAAGGCCGAACTGTGCGAACGCATCAAGCTGCAAGTCCCAAGCTTTCAATTTCTCGAAGCGCCGGTGGGAGAAGATCCCGACAAGCGCGACTACATCGTATCCAATTCGCGGATTGAGGCGACCGGTTATTCTCCGGCCTACAGCCTCGACGACGGGATTCGTGAGCTCATCAAGGGCTATCGGATGATCCGAAACAGGGTTTACGGTAACGTCTAGTCGAGCGTGGCGTGCCACGTTGCCGACACCGATGAAATAGGTTCGGCTTTGACTGTACCTGCAGAACTGCACTCGGGACCGGATCGGTCGCACGCGGCATTTCCGCGGATCACCATCACCACGCCTTGCCGTAATGGCAGTCGCTTCATCGCTGAAGCGATCGATAGCGTCGCGCCAGGGTTATCCGGCGCTCGAGCATATCGTGATGGATGCCCGCTCCACCGATGGAACGCTCGAAATCCTGGCTCGCTATCCCCATTTGCTCGTCGTCAGCGAGCCGGACATCGGCGTGCACGATGCCATGAACAAGGCAATTGCGCGGGCGACCGGCGACATTATCGCGTTTCTCAACGTAGACGATCTTTATCCGCAGGGGACCCTAGCAACTGTCGGCTCGATCGTCGCCGCAAATCCGAATGCTGACATTGTTGCCGGACGGATCATCTACTTCCAAGGAGAGGGCTCAAGTCCGCGTCCACTCTTCTTTCAGCGTGGACATGCGGACACATATTGAATCATCGCTCACCGAGATTGCTTATGGCACTCCTGGATTCAATGGGCATTTTTTTCGTCGGCGGGCGAATTTTTCCTTCGTAGTCTGTTAGGCGCGCGCGGCGGCGACGCGCACGCCATTTTTGTCGATATGGCGCGCAAGAATCCCCGGTGGATGCTGAGACTATCGCGGGCGCGCGGATTCAAGCGCTTCGACAGGCAACTGATGCAGCCGGCTGCCGCGTTAGCTGGCTAGTACGGGCAACGTCAGCGCATCGGCGACGCTCGCGCCCAAGCGCACTTCGAAGCCTGCACTGGCGAGTTTCAACGCTGCGGCACGATGTGCCGGCCCATGCCCTGTGAGCACCTGCATGGCCCCGGCGAGGCCGGCGCGCTTGGCGGCTTCCACGTCGGTTGCATTGTCGCCGACGAGCCATGATCGACGCAGCATGAGTCGAAGATCAGCCGCCGCGCGCAAAATCATGCCGGGATTCGGCTTTCGCGCCGGGTGGTTGGGGTGCAGAAAATCACCTTTTCCATTTGGATGATGTGGGCAGGCATAGACAGCGTCGAGTCGCGCACCCTGAGCTGCGAGCGCGCCGATAATTGTGTTTTGAACCGCGATGAATTCCGGCCAGCCGTACAGGCCGCGGCCAATGCCCGATTGGTTCGTCACCAATACGACTGGAACAGCCCGCCGGTTGGCGGCACCGATGACGACCGCGGCACCTGGTACGATCACGACATCGTCGGGACGGTAGAGGTATCCGACTTCTTCAACGACGACGCCATCGCGATCCAGAAACAGCGCCGGCCCGCCGTGTGCAGCGTTGCTGTGGATTTCGCACCAGACGCCGTCGCCATCGACTGCGTCGCTGCCGGTATTGGTCATCGTTGCATCACAAAAGAGGAGGCTCGGCCGCCGTTAATTCTTCGCCGAACTCCTGGTAAATTCGGCCTCGCCCGTTAGGATTGATGACTAAGAAGTCGAGATCGGCACTCATACAACCCATTCCCGTGGACGCAACAACGTCCCCTTTTTATTTAGTGAGACGAATGTGGCAAGAAGAAATGTGTGATTATTTCTGTTGGAACTTCAAATGCTAATGCTAAATGTTGCGACCGGCGACAAACCGTGACGGCAAGGGCATCTCGATTGGGATCGACGGACGCGAGGAGTCTGATGGTTGACGGAAGCGATACGGTCGCGGCGCATTTTCAGCGCTCGTGTGAGACACTCGACCGGGCGGCGCAGGACGCGGCATTGCGGGCCGCCATTCATGCCATTGCCCGTGCCATAACGCAGTGCTTCCGCAATGGCGGAAAATTGTTGATTGCGGGCAATGGTGGCAGTGCGGCCGACGCGCAGCATATCGCAGGCGAGCTTCTGTCGCGGCTCAACTTCGACCGCGACCCTCTTCCGGCGATCGCGCTCACGACCGACACGTCGGTCTTAACCGCGATTGGCAACGATTATGGATTTGCCCGGACCTTCGAGCGTCAGGTGCGCGGACTGGGGCGGCGAGGCGACGTGTTTCTGGCGATCTCGACTTCGGGCCACTCGCCTAATGTGCTGGCCGCACTCAAGGCGGCGCGCGAAATCGGCCTGATCACGGTGGGATTTACCGGGAACGGCCCGCGGGACATGTCCTCGGAGTGCGATTATTGCTTGGCCGCGCCGGCGGCCGAGACGCCGCTCATTCAGCAGATCCATATCGTGGCCGCGCATGCTATTTGCGAGCTCGTGGAAAACGGTTTATTCGGCAGCAAAGCTGGCAGATCATCCAGCAAATAGTCCGCAGCTTCTGAGTCGGCGAACGGCGGAAAACGAGATCATGAACGAAAGCGCTGCGGTGAGGTTTCCGCTTGCGGGCAAGCGCGTATGGGTGGCCGGACACCGTGGCATGGTCGGCTCGGCGCTCGTCCGTAGACTGCAGCGTGAGGGTTGCACGTTATTGAGCGTAGGCCGCAAAACGCTTGATCTACGTTGTCAGGCTGACGTTGAAAATTGGCTTTCCGAATATCGCCCGGATGCAATCTTTATTGCCGCGGCGACCGTCGGTGGAATCCTTGCCAATTCGACGCGTCCGGCCGACTTTCTGTACGATAATCTCGCCATCGCGGCCAACATCATTCACGGCGCGGTCAAGACCAACGTATCGAAGCTGGTGTTCATCGGCGCTGCGTGTCTTTATCCGCGGCTTGCACCGCAGCCAATGTCGGAAGATTCACTGCTCGAGGGGCTGCCCGAGCCGACCAACGAATGGTACACGGTCGCCAAAATCGCTGGCGTCAAGCTTTGCCAAGCCTCTCGCAAGCAACACGACCGCGATTTTATCGTCGCGGTGCCGGCGAACCTCTATGGTCCAGGCGACAATTTCAACGCCCAAGCCGGTCATGTGGTGCCCGGCCTGATCCGCCGGGCGCACGAAGCGCGTGTCGATCATGCACCGGAATTGTCAATCTGGGGCACGGGACATGCATTTCGCGAATTTATGCACGTGGACGACTGCGCCGATGCGCTGGTCTTCCTGATAAAGACTTATTCCGACTCGCGCCTCATCAATGTTGGCACGGGTCAGGAGGTTTCAATCGGAGATTTGACGCGGAAAATTTGCAGCGTCGTGGGCTATTCCGGCCGACTGGTCTTCGACACCGGCAAACCCGACGGCATGCCGCGCAAGCTGCTCGACTCCTCCAGAATCATGGAGATGGGATGGCGCGGACACATTGATTTGGACAAAGGGCTGCAGCAAACTTACCGCTGGTTCCTAAAGAACCAACAGATTCGCAGTGCCGAGCTGGCGGCATAAAGCAGCGGCATGGTTGCACCGCAACGCGACCGTCCTGTCATGTTGGCGTATTGGGGCCGCCGTGGTGCACTTTGCCGGTTCACCTATAATTTGGCGCAGACTGCGGCTGTGCGTAAGCGCCCCGCGGTGTCAGTGTCGATTGCTCGCAACAATGAGCTGGCTGACGAGTTTGCACGCCTCGGCGATCTTGTTATGCCGGTTGACACGTTCTCGTCGCCGGTGGCCGCTTTCACAGCCTGGCCGACGGTCATGCGGCTGCGCCGCAGGCTTGCCGATCGCTTCGCTACGGACGGTACACGCGCCTTCGTTTCGTTGATGACTCATGTCTGGTCGCCGCTGAATTTGTCAGTAATCCACCGTGCCGGCGTCCGTCATATAGTTGTCGTTCATGACGCCGATCCGCATCCCGGCGACAGAACCGCCGTCGTCAACAGTTGGTTGTTGCGTGAAGCGCGTGCTGCCGATCACATCGTGACCTTGAGCCGGGCCGTCGCCGACCGGCTGGTGGCGGTCCGTCGAATTCCATCCGATAGGATCAGCGTGCTGTTTCACCCCGATTTTGATTACGCAGCCGTGCCGCTCCCCCGCACCGACGCGGAGCCGCTACGCGTTCTTTTCCTTGGCCGACTCCTTGCCTACAAGGGGCTTGCACTCTTCGTCGATGCGCTGGAGCTTTTGCAAAGGCAGGGCATCGCGCTTCGGATCGGGGTGTTCGGCTCAGGAGAGATCGGTGGCGATGGTGAGCGTCTTGCAGCCCTGGGAGCAGAAGTTAAAAACCGATGGATCGACGAAAGCGAATTCGGATCGATCCTCGGCCGTTATGATGTCCTCGTTGCCGGCCACACCGCCGCGAGCCAATCGGGCGTCGTCTCGGCCGCATTGGGAGCGGGACTGCCGGTCGTGGTGACGCCGGTCGGTGGACTGCCCGAGCAGATCGAGTCCGGCGTCAGCGGCGTGATCGCCGCGTCGCCGACCGCAGAAGCGGTTGCGGCCGCAATACGGCAAATCGCAGAGGATCGCTCACTCTTCCACCGTTTGCGCCGAGGCGTCTCTGCCACGGCGCCCAATCGCTCAATGACTCGATTTTTGGATGCGATCACGGCGCTCGCGCTTGGTCCGGGCGGCGGTGGTGACGGCGGCTCATAGACGGATTCAACAAAGGGAATTACCTGAGGCTGAGGCAGTCATCGGACGGTTGCCAACGCTTGAGTTGTCTACACAGTCTGAGCAGATGTGCTGCAAACGCCGGTGCGACGATTGTTACGCCAGCCAGGATGCAAATCGCACCGACGACGCACGTGCAGGGCCTGTGTTGGTACACGATGCCGCCGCCCGGGATTCGCGCGCCATGAGATTGTAATTGGTCCGCAGGAGCCATTGCCATTGACGCGGTTCTCCTATTGAAGCTCTAGGAAGTGCAAAACTGGGCCTCGACAGTAGCAAGCCGGGCGCTATAATGGATGACTATGCCAAGTGCGGCGTGGCACCGCGAATGGGGTCGAGGGGGAATGGGATTTCTCCGGCCGTATTTCGAATATGACGCCTTCGTCAGCTATTCGCATGGCATCCGTTCCGGCGACGTTGACGCGCCGCTCAAGGATTGGACGCTGGACCTGATACGCAAGCTGGAAACCGATATCCGGCTGGTCGATACTGAATTCGACGATTTGCACATCTGGCGCGATGAGCAGATTGATCCGACCATCCAGCTCACCGACGAATTGCGAGCCAAGGTCAGTCATTCCGGCATCCTGATGATCATGATGTCGCCGCGCTACCTCGCCTCGACGTGGTGCAGGGACGAACTGGAATGGTTCAAACAGCAGGTCGAGGACCGGACACGCGATCATGGCCGCGTGTTCGTCATACGCGCTCTGCAGACCGACCAAACGAGGTGGCCGGATTTTTTGCGTGACAGCCGCGGTCATCCGCTGCCGGGATTTCAGTTCCACGACAGCCAGGATTCTTCGATGCCCTACGGCTGGCGCGGCGCCGACACGCACCGTGATCGCTATGTTCAGGAACTGGGCCGGCTGCAGACCGCCTTGATGCGGCGACTGCGCGAGCTGCGCATCAATGCCGAACGCCGCGCCAAGCTTGAAGCGCCAGCGGTAGCCGCGACACCGACCGGGCCGCGGCGCGTCTATTTGCATGCACGGCCCGAACAGGCGGCGGTCTGCGACGAGGTCAAGCACGTCCTGTTACAGGATGGTATTCCCGCGACCAGCCCGGTGGTCGATCCGGGGCGCGACATCGCCGACTGGGCGCGGCAAAGCCGCGCCCGTATCGAGGCCGCGAAACGTTGCGACGCGATGGCGCTTTTGCGCAGCGACGCCGACGAGCGGTTCATCGACGACCTATGGGAAATCGGCGTCGATGAGCGCGAGCGAATTCAAAATGCGCGTGGCGCGCCGCTACCCTGCGCGGTGCTCGACCGGTCCGGCCAGTTGCTTCCGGTGGATGTGTCCGGCTTCGGCATCGAGCGCTTCGACCTCGCCAACGATGATTGGCGCGGCAAATTCCACGGCTGGCTCGACCAGGCGCGTGCCCCGCTGGCGACCGCGTTATGAGCGCGGAATGGTCTGCGAATTTGACGCCTCACGTCGAGGCGCGGCCGAAATACCCCTATCCGGGCCTGCGGCCGTTCGAAGCCGACGAATGGTCGATCTTCTTCGGCCGCGAAGCCATGATCGACGAGGTGATCGATCGGCTCGCCAGCCATCGGCTGGTGGTCATTCACGGCTCTTCCGGCGCGGGAAAGTCGTCGCTGGTGCGCGCCGGCGTGTTGCCCAAGCTCGCGCGGCAGCATCGGCGCGCCGGTGCGCCGTGGCGGACCTGCACAATGCGGCCGTCCGGGGGGCCGCTGTGGAACCTCGCCAGGGAACTGGCGCGGCTCGACGGCAATGCCGACGATGCCGAGTGCGTCGGCCAGATCGTCGGCCGGTTCAACCGCCGCGGCGCCACATTATCCGCCGTCGTCAGTTCGCTTAAAGGCCTCGAACGACAGCGTCTTTGCATCTTGGTCGATCAGTTTGAGGAGATGTTTCGCTTCGAGAAGGAAACGAGCCGCGAAGAGGCGGAGCTATTCGTCGATCTGCTGGTGCGCGGCGATGCCGAGGCGGCAGAACGTGCCGCCGCCGGTCAGGATCAGCAAGCCGCGACGGTGCATGTTATCGTCACCATGCGCTCGGAATTTCTTGGCGACTGCGCGCGCTTTTCCGGCCTCGCCGAAACCATTAACCGTACCCAATATCTTGTGCCACGCATGGAGCGCGACGCTATGTTGCGGGCGATCCGGCGTCCGGCCCAGCTTTACGGCGGCGAAGTGACGCTCGACCTCGCCGAGCGGTTGATTGCCGACGCCGGTGGACGCGAGGACGAATTACCGCTCATTCAGCACGGCCTCATGCTGATGTGGCATGAGGCGACGGCCACGGCGTCGTCCGGCGGCAAGATCGTGATCGATGCAGCGCCGCTCGAAGCGGCGGGCGGGCTGTCGCGGATGCTCTCCGCTCATGCGGATGCGGCGGTAGAAGCCGCGGCGCCCGATGCGGGGCGCCGCGACGCCGTCGAGCGGCTGTTCCGCGCGCTGACCGACGTGAACGTCGAGGGCAGGGCCATTCGCCGGCCGCAGACGTTTCGCGATCTGGTCGCGGCGACCGGCACCGATGCCGACACGCTGCGCGGCATCGTTGATGCGCTGCGCCGCGAGGGAGTGTCGTTCCTCACGCCTTATCCGTCGCAACCCATCGCCGACGCAACGCCCATCGACATCGGCCACGAGGCGCTGATCCGCTGCTGGAAACGACTCGCCAACGCACAGGATGGTTGGCTCAAGCGCGAGTTCGACGACGGGCTGATCTGGCGCTCGCTGCTCGTGGAAGCAAAAAGCTTTCAGCGGAATAAGCGCCGTATCCTCTCACCGGCTACAACCGCGGAGCGGTCCGACTGGTGGCGGGAGCGCAAGGTGAACAGCACCTGGGCCGAGCGTTATGGCGGCAATTTCGGCCTGGTCGAGAAGCTGCTCGCCGCCAGTCGCCGCAGCGCCAGCCGCCAGCGCCTCGTCCAATACGCCGTCATCGGCCTCCTGCTCGTGATCAGTGGTGCCGGCGTTGCCTACGCGAGTTGGACCAATAGGCTGCGCTTGCAATTATGGGCTGATCTTTATCTGCGGCGCTCGGTGCTGTCAGTCGCACAGGAACAGTCGCTCAAGCCGCAGGACCGGTTCCAAGACTGCACCCGTTGTCCAGAAATGGTCGTAGTGCCCGCCGGATCATTCATCATGGGGTCGCCTGCCGCTGAAAAGGGTCGAAATGACAACGAAGGCCCGCTGCATTTGGTCACGATTGCCCACCCATTCGCGGTTTCTCGCTTCGCGGTGACGTTCGACGAGTGGGATACATGCTACGGGCTTGGCGGATGCACCAGCAGACCCGAAGATCTGAACTGGGGCCGCGGCGACCGGCCGGTCATCAACATCGATTGGGCAAGCGCCCAGGAATACGTGAGCTGGCTCTCAAAGCAGACTGGAAAAGAGTATCGCCTGCTGTCCGAGGCGGAATGGGAATACGCGGCACGGGGCGGCACCACCACGGCCTATTACTGGGGCACCGATATTGGCATTGGCAACGCCAATTGCGATGGGTGCGGGAGCCAGTGGGACGGCAAGAAAACCGCACCGGTCGGCTCGTTCCCCGCGAACTCGTTTGGCCTTTACGATATGGGCGGCAACGTATGGCAATGGGTAAAGGATTGCTCTCACGACGACTACAGCAGAGCGCCCGCGGACGGCTCTGCGTGGATGACCGGAGGCTGCAGCGCCCACATGGTCCGCGGCGGGTCTTGGTTCGACACCCCGCAGCTTGTTCGGGCCGCCAACCGTTTCACCACCCCCGGAGAAGCCCGTCTCAGCAGCCTGGGTTTCCGTATTGCAAGAACGCTCGCGCCGTGACGTCCTGCTCGACCAATCGTCCTGATCCGACGCCGCGCCTGCGCGGGCGTTTTCCGGGACCAAGCGGATATTGAAGAACTGTCAGCGTGGCTTAATTTCGCTCGGCACTCCAGGTGCCGGCACACGCCCCATTATCCGTTTTAGCGTGCCATTTTCCGCCGCCGGACGTGCTTGAAAGTCGCCCGGTACCGACGCCATAGCTGTTACCCATCGACACCATGACGGTCACGGCACCCGATGGCGACACGCGTCCCGAAAATGAATTTTCGCTTTGACCCTCGATCCGCACGAGTCCATCCATGACCTGGACTTCGCCACGATAGGATGGCGCGCAGGGTCCAGACTCGGTGACAAGGACAGCGGTCCATCTGCCGTCGAATTTGCCGTCTGCATCCGCGTTCGGCGCGATAAAAGCCCCTGGAGTGAGACACGCACTGGCCAAAATAGCTGTATGGATAGAACGTCTCATCATGGCGTCCTCTCGTGTTGTCTGCCACGCGATTCCAACCACTTCAGCTTTCTAACAATCAGTAGGTGATTTTTACACAGCTGCATTGAGCTGTCCATATTGCACCCTACATCCCTCGCGTCACGGTCTGGGTATTGCTGGCCTTGAGATTCCTGTAACGCGCTATGGACCAAAGTGGGAAAAACTTCGAGTAACCATGATATCTCAGGTAAAACACCCGCGGAAATCCGGTCCCTGTGTAGCGCGGTTCGGCCCAAAGGCCGTCTGCGCCTTGCGTGTCCATGAGATATCTTATTCCACGCGAGACCGCAGGGTGATCGACTTCGCCCGCAGCCATGAGCCCAAGGAGCGCCCATGCCGTCTGCGAGGCGGTGCTGGGCGCGCGTTCATAGCCGTGATAGTCGAGCTTGTAGCTTGTCCCGTCCTCGCCCCAGCCGCCATCCTCATTCTGAATCAAAACGAGCCACTGCACCGCCTTGTGGATTTCCGGCGCGCGACGATCGACGCCCGCGGCGTTGAGCGCACACAGCACCGACCAGGTGCCATAGATGTAGTTCATGCCCCAGCGCCCAAACCAACTTCCTTCGGCTAGCTGCTGCCGTCGCAGGTAACTGACGGCCTTCGCAATGGCTCCGCTGCTTGCAACTGTCTCGCCGAACTGCGCGAGCATCGAAATGCAGCGCGCCGTCACATCTTCAGTTGGCGGATCGAGTAGCGCTCCGTGATCGGCAAAAGGGATATTATTGAGGTAATGATATTCATTGTCGGCATCGAACGCACCCCACGCCCCGCTCGCGCTCTGCATGCCCAAAATCCACTCTGTCGCGCGCGCAATGTTGGCATCGAACTCCTTGCGTCCGGACTGGTCCTGTAGACGATCCATGGCCATGGCGACGACGGCGGTATCATCAACATCGGGATAATGCGGATTGGCATATTGGAAGGCCCAGCCACCAGGCCGCACTGTGCTCCTGCGCGCAATCCAGTCGCCGCGCACGTCCAAAATCTGTTTCGGCGCCAACCAGGCGAGCCCCCGCTCGACCTGAGCCACCGCGGGCTCACTGCCGGTCTCCATGAGGGCGTGACAGGCGAGGCCGGTGTCCCAGATCGGCGAGACACAGGGCTGGCAATAAGCCTCATTTTCGTGGACCACCAACAGCTTTTCGATCGCCTTGCGCGCGATTGCGCGCGGCGGATGGCTTTCGGGAAACCCGAGGGCGTCAAACATCATCACGCTGTTCGCCATCGCCGGGAAAATGGCACCGAGGCCGTCTTCGCCGTTCAGGCGCTCGACGACCCAGGCGACCGCACGATCGATCGCGCGCTTACGAACATTCTTGGGAAAGGATGGCTGTATCCAACGCAAAAGGTTGTCGACCCCGCGAAAGAACCAGAACCACGACGCCTTCTGCTGCGGAGCTTTGGGTATCGGCCCGAGAGCGTGGGGCGGTTTGATAAAAAGCTCGTCGATACGCACGCCCTTTGGATTCTGCGCCTTGGGTTCCTTGAACTGCAGGACGAGCAACGGAACGATGACGGTCCGGCTCCAGTACGAAATTTTGTCGAGATGAAATGGAAACCATTTCGGGAGCAGCATGATTTCGATCGGCAATACTGGCAATGCTCGCCAGGGACTGAAACCGAACAACGCAAACATGATCCGCGTAAACACGTTGGCACGCTCGGCTCCGCCGCGAGCGCGAATAGCCTCGCGGGCCCTCCGCATGTGGTCGGCTTCCACAGAATCGCCGATCAACTTGAGAGCGAAGTAGGCCTTCACCGTTGCGCTGATATCAAGATCGCCGTCCTGAAACAGCGGCCAGCCATCATGCGTGCCCTGAGTGCGACGCAGATAGGCCGCGATTTTAGCCTCAAGCGTCGCGTCGACGGGCTCGCCAAGATAATGCCGCAACAATACGTATTCGGCAGGAATGGTGCAGTCAGCCTCCAGTTCGAATACCCAATGGCCATCGGAGCGCTGCTGGCGAAGAAGCGCACTCGTCGCGTTCTGAATACTTTCTTCGAGATTGGCAGCAATCATATAACAAGTATTCGTGATTTAGCGCCGTACCGCAAGTCGCCGGGCTTCTCCCGGAAATTCTCGCCAGCATCGGCCCAATTTTTTGGATGCGCCCGTAAAGCCGCAAAAATCCTGTTTCCGGCGGTCCAAAGATCGCACGCAGAGCACGGCTTGTTTGTCCCACTGTGAATTGCCAGTCTGGCGGCAATCAATTATCGCAATACGGTCCATAGGCTGAATGCGAGAGGCTTTGATAAATCGGTTCTGCCTCAGCACAGCTTGCACGCCTGATGAGAGCGCCTATGTCGGACGATACGATCCTGGTGACTGGAGCCGCCGGCTTCATTGGTTTTCACGTGGCGCGCCGACTGCTCGAAGACGGGCACGGCGTCGTCGGCCTCGATAATCTCAATGCCTATTACAATCCGCGCTTGAAAGATGCCCGCCGCGCGGCGCTGGCCAAATATGACGGTTTTCGCTTCATCCAACACGATGTATCGGATCGTGACGGCATTGCCGCGGTGTTCGCCGCGCACCGTTTTCCCTATGTCGTTCACCTCGCCGCGCAAGCAGGCGTGCGGCACTCGTTGGTCGCTCCCGACGCGTATGTCGACACCAATATCGTCGGCTTCGCCAATATCCTGGAAGGTTGCCGGCAGAGTGGCTGCAAGCATCTGCTGTACGCGTCATCGTCTTCGGTATACGGCGCTAATACCCGGTTGCCGTTTTCCAGCTCGGACAACGTCGACCATCCGCTCAATCTTTACGGCGCGACAAAGAAGGCCAACGAACTAATGGCGCACGCCTATGCGCATCTATTCGCGATTCCGGCAACCGGGTTGCGCTTTTTTACGGTCTACGGGCCGTGGGGTCGGCCGGACATGGCGATCTGGCTCTTCACCGCGGCCATCGTGGCGGGTCGCCCCATTCGTCTCTTCAATAACGGGCGAATGCGCAGGGACTTCACCTATATCGACGACGTGACGGAGGCCGTGGTGCGCTTGGTCACGAGTCCGCCGCAGCCTAGTCCGACATGGTCGGGTGACAATCCCGACCCCGCTACGAGCGGTGCGCCCTGGCATATCTATAACGTCGGCAATAGCGAGTCGGTGGAATTGCTCGAGGTCGTTCGGCTGCTTGAACAAGCCGCCGGACGCGCGGCAATTCGCGAGTTCTTGCCCATGCAGCCCGGCGATGTGCTCGAAACTTGTGCCGATTGCACCGATCTCGAACGCGCGATCGGCTTTAGACCGCGCACCGCCCTCGAAGCTGGCATACGATCCTTCGTCGAATGGTATCGCGATTATTCTGGCTATTGCTAGCTTTTAGCGTTGCAAGATAATGCGTTTTACGCCGCTTTGCAGAACCGTTGCGATAACGATGCCGAGACTCACGTTTGCGATTTCGATCGGCTGCGATGGCGCGCCGTCCGCCGCTTTTGCACGTCGCAGGGGAATTCGCCCCCTTTGACATCGTTCGTCTGAATAGGCAGACCTGTTGTGGGCGCGCTCACGCGCGGACGCGGGGTCATGGCAAAATCCGTCCTTGGTATTATCGGAGGCTCCGGCATCTACGATTTGCCCGGGCTCGAAAGAGTACGTTCGAAGAAGATCAAGAGCCCGTGGGGTGAGCCCTCGGCCGCTCTGCGCATCGGCGAGATCGTCGGCTTGCCGGTCGTATTCCTGTCGCGCCACGACCAGGGACACCGGCATTCGCCCTCGGACATCAATTATCGCGCCAACATCGATGTGCTCAAACGCGCCGGCGTCACTGATCTGGTCTCACTCTCGGCCTGTGGCTCGTTCAAGGAAGAGCTGCCGCCGGGCACCTTCGTGCTGGTCGACCAGTTCGTGGACCGCACACATAAGCGCGAGAGTTCCTTCTTCGGCCGGGGGTGCGTTGCCCACGTGTCGATGGCGCATCCGGTCTCACCGCGGTTACGCATCCATATTGCGGGAGCGGCAATGGCTGAAGGCATCGAGCTCGTGCGTGATGGCACCTATGTTTGTATCGAAGGACCACAATTCTCCACCCTGGCCGAAAGCCTCACTTACAAGAATTTAGGCTATGCCGTGATTGGCATGACCAATATGCCGGAGGCCAAACTCGCCCGCGAAGCGGAAATCTGTTACGCGACGGTCGCCATGGTGACGGACTTCGACTGCTGGCACCCCGACCACGATGCGGTCACCGTCCAGGATATCATCAAGGTGCTCATGGCCAATGCGGACAAAGCCAAGCGTCTGGTGGCGCGCCTGGCGCGGGATTTTCCGCGCGAACATGAGCCGTGCCCAATCGGTTCCGATCGCGCTCTCGACAGCGCGTTGATCACCGCGGCCGACGCGCGCGATCCGAAGCTCTTGAAGAAACTCGATGCAGTGGCGGGCAGAGTGTTGCGCCGTCGTTGATGTGAAAGGCAGGCGGAACGAATGGCCAAGCGCGCATTGATCACGGGGGTAAATGGCCAGGATGGGGCCTACCTCGCAAAGTTTCTCCTGGACAAGGGTTATTTGGTGACGGGAGCTGTGCGGCGCACTTCGACGAGCGACACTCATCGTCTCGTCGAGATGGGCATCGCAAATTCAGTCGAGCTGCGCGATCTTGAGATTCTCGAATTCAACAATATCCTGCGACTCGTGGAACGCTCGCAACCCGACGAGATCTATAATCTCGCCGCGCAAAGTTTTGTCGCGCTGTCATTCGAGGAACCGATCTACACGGGCGCCGTAGATGCTCTCGGTGTGACGCGCATGCTTGAGGCGGTGCGTCAGACCAATGCGCCAATCCGCTTCTATCAGGCTTCGACGTCCGAAATGTTCGGTAAAGCGCTGGAGTTGCCTCAGTCTGAGACGACGCCGTTCCATCCTCGCAGTCCGTATGCGGTCGCCAAGCTCTACGCGCACTGGATCACGGTGAATTATCGGGAGAGCTACGGCTTGTTCACAGCATCTGGCATCCTGTTCAACCACGAATCGCCATTGCGCGGAAAGGAGTTTGTGACCCGCAAGGTCACGCTGGGTCTTGCCAAGATAAAGCATGGCGAGCTCGACGTATTGGAAATAGGCAATCTCGACAGCAAGCGCGATTGGGGATTTGCCGGCGACTATGTCGAAGGTATGTGGCGCATGCTCCAACAGGATCGTGCAGACGATTATGTGCTGGCCAGCGGCGAGATGCATTCGGTGCGCGATTTCGTGGTTTTGGCCGGACAGTGCCTCGGCATGCAGATTGAATGGCAGGGCACAGGTGCCGCCGAGCGTGGCATCGAGCGCAAGAGCGGGCGCGTCATTGTCAGGGTGAATCCGGAGTTTTACCGACCCGCCGAGGTGGACATTCTCTGCGGCAATGCCGCAAAAGCCGAACGGGAGCTTGGCTGGAAGCGCAAGGTCTCTTTTTCCGATCTGGTAGCCATGATGGCCGAAACGGATGAACGTCGGCTGCGCGAGAAAAAGGCCATTCTTTGAATCGTAAGTTGCGGTCGGTAGGCTCACCGCAAGAGAGCGTTCCATGGCACGACCGATCACTCCTCTGATCATGTGCGGCGGCGCAGGGACCCGTCTGTGGCCGGCGTCGCGGGAGGGCAGGCCCAAGCAGTTCCTGCCGCTATTCGGTCCGCATTCGACCTTTCAGGAGACGATGCGCCGCGTTGGCGACTCTGCATTATTCACTCGGCCGATCATCGTAACCAACCACCAGTATCGATTCATGGTCGCAGAGCAACTTGCCGAAATAGCAGTGGAAGCCGATGTCCTGCTTGAGCCGATGCGTCGCGATTCCGCACCGGCGATCGTCGCGGGTGCAGCATTTGCCTGCAATCGCGGCGGCGATCCGATTGTGGTCGCACTCGCCGCCGATCACGTCGTCACCGATCCGCTTGCCTTCGCCAACGCTTGCACCGCGGCACTCGATCCGGCCGAGAGCAATCACATCGTCACGTTCGGCGTGCGGCCGACTCGTCCCGCGGTAGAGTACGGCTATATTCGCCTCGGCGCCGCGATCGGCCTCGGCGTCTTCGCCATCGAAGAATTCGTCGAGAAGCCCGACGAGAAAACCGCGGAACGCTATGTCGGCGAGGGCTATTTGTGGAATTCCGGCAACTTCATGTTCCGCGCCGGTTTGCTGCTGGATGAATACAAAAGCTTCGAGCCGGAAAGCGCGGTAGCCGTGACCGCAGCAGTGGCGAACGCCGGCCATGATCTTGGCTTCATCACGCTCGATCCGCAGCATTTCGCTCGTGCCGTGGCAAAATCCATCGACTATGCGGTCATGGAGCGTACCACGCGGGCGGCTGTCATTCCGGTCGGCTACGGTTGGTCGGACGTAGGCTCGTGGAACGGGGTGTGGGAGTTGTCGGAACGAGACGCCGCCGGCAACGCCTCCCGTGGCGAAGCGGTGTTTGTCGACGCGCGGGGCTCGTACGTCGCCTCCGACAGGCCGCTTGTGGCGCTCTATGGGATCGAGAACCTCGTCGTGGTGGCGTCGGAGGATGCCGTACTGGTGGCGCGGCGCGATGACGGCGACGGCTTGCGGCGACTGGTTAAAAAGCTCAAGGAAGTCGCACCCGCGGTGACCGAGGAACACTTGAAGGTCCATCGCCCATGGGGATCTTATCAGTCCGTCGATCAGGGCAATCGGTTCCAGGTCAAGCGAATCATCGTCAAGCCGGGCGGCCGACTGTCACTGCAGCTCCATCATCACCGTGCTGAACATTGGATCGTGGTCCGCGGCACTGCACGGGTGACGATCGGAAGCGACATTAAGATTGTACATGAGAACGAGTCGACCTACATTCCAAATGGCGCTCAGCATCGACTGGAAAATCCCGGCAAGATCGATCTTGAATTGATTGAAGTTCAGACCGGCAGCTATCTTGGCGAGGATGATATCGTACGGATTGATGACGACTATCACCGGTCATGATACTAAAATCGGATTGGGGTGATCCGAGCTGCCGGCGCGCAGCCACAGCAGGGGAAATGTCGTGCCGCGAAAGATTCTGATTATGGGCTTGCCGGGCGCCGGCAAGACGACGCTCGCCAAGGCGCTGGCACCGCTGCTCAACGCGGTGATATTCAACGCCGACGCGGTGCGCACCAATCTTTCCCGCGATCTCGGCTTTAGCCTGGAGGATCGTATCGAGCATGCGCGCCGTATGGGATGGATGTGCGATCGTGTTGTCGAAGCCGGTGGCACGGTCATCGCGGATTTCATCTGCCCCACGGAGCAGACCCGTGCCGCCTTCGGCGAAGCCTTCACGATCTGGCTTGACCGCATTGCGGCCGGACGCTTCGAGGACACCAACCGGATGTTCGTCCCGCCGGGACGTTTCGATTTGCGCGTTGGCCCGCAGGGCACGCCACAATATTGGGCCGAACAAGCACTGGCGCTGTTGCGGCCGCCATTCGATCCGCAAAAGCCGACGGCGCTGTTCGTCGGGCGGTACCAACCGTTTCATGCCGGTCACCAGCGCCTCATCGAAGAGGGCCTGCGGCGCATTGGCCAAGTCTGCATCGCGGTGCGCAACACGCACGGTATCGATATCAAAAATCCGCTGCCATATTTTGCGGTCAAGCAACGCATCGAAACGGCGCTATCCGCGCATGCGGGGCGCTTCGTGGTCGTGCCGCTTCCCAATATCACAAACGTCTTCTACGGCCGTGACGTGGGCTACAAGGTTGAGCGCATCGAACTCGATGAGGCCACCGAAGCGATCTCGGCCAGCAAGATGCGTGGGCTCAGCGCGGCACCATGACCTTGCTCTGCAGTCGCGCGCCGATCTGCGGGAGGAAGCGGGACCAATAAGGGGCGTCGGCGTCGTTGCCGGGAAGGCAACGGGCAAATCCTAAAAGAATCGCGTTCCATCTCACCATCTGATCATGGTGAAAAGTCGGTGAGCATTTCATGGCGCAGGCTTACGCGCGCCGTTCTGCCGATGACAGAGCTGAAGCGGGAGAGATGCTGCGTTGACTGCCTGGTAATGATGCGCCCGAATTTTGGCGCGTAATTTGTATTTCGCGGGCCGCATTGCAACGCGGAACAAACAACCTCCATTACATTTAGTATTGAAAAAGGGAGGTCCGCCATGGACGTCGATAAATTGGCGAGAGAGTTAGCTGGCCTGTGCTACCAAACCGACTACAGGTTCCAAAACGGCCAGCCCTTTAGCGAGAGACTGAGCGAGGGCGATGTTCGAGGCCTGCTCAGAGCATTGCGCGACCGCGGCTATACGGTGTCACGTGACGAGCCGCCACACGTCGAATCTCCACTGCTCTCGGATATTGAGGAGCGCGAGCACGAGCCGACGCGCTAAGGATTGTGGAATCAGATCGCATCCCCTTGGCCAGCGGTGCCGGGGCGTGAGATTCTTTTGCGATCGAGGTCGCGTCGCGTTTCATAAAACAACCTGTAGTTGCAAAACAAATGGTCTGACGTGACCGTCGAGAAAGGGCTCGGGGCTCTCGCTCGATGCGTGTACACTGCCCGGCGCAACGAGCCCTCTCGCGCCTGAAACGAACTGAATCCAAATGTGTTCACAAGCTCTTGTGGCTTGGGTCGCCAGTTGGCCGCGAGCATGCTAGGGGAAGGGTGGGGCCGGCTGTTGAGTGGGGCCTTCAATCATGGATCGGGCGGTAAAGGTGGGTGTGGACGGGATGTTGCGGGTCGGGGTGGTTGGCGTCGGCGTAATGGGATCAAACCATGCGCGGGTGCTCGCGGACCTGCCCGGGGTCAAGCTGGTGGGCGTTGTCGATCCCGATTCCAAGCAGCGGGATCGTGTAGGTGGGACGCTCGGTTGTGCCACATTCAGCACTGTCGACCCTCTGATCCGCGCCGGAGTCGACGCCGTAACGATTGCGGCCCCGACTCACTTTCATCGCGATATCGCACTCGAATGCGCCTCACACGGCGTGCATATTCTGGTGGAGAAGCCGATCGCGTCCACGATCGAGGAGGGTCGCGCCATCGTCGCCGCGGCCGGCCGCGCCGGTGTCACGCTGATGGCGGGCCACGTCGAGCGGTTCAATCCAGCAGTCGAGACGCTCAAGCGCGCGATCACGGACCAGCACATCCTCTCCATTGCAATCACTCGGGTCGGACCGTTTCCGCCGCGGATGTCGAATGTAGGCGTTGTTATCGATCTCGCGGTGCACGATATCGACCTCATCCGCTGGTTCACGGAATCCGAGATCGTCGAAATTCAACCGCAGACATCAAGCGCGGTCGCGGAGCGAGAGGATATTGCGCTCTTGCAGTTCCGAACCGCTTCGGGCGTGTTGGCGCATATCAATACCAACTGGCTTACGCCATTCAAGGCGCGCACCATCCACATCGCCACACGCGACAAATATCTCATTGGCGACCTGTTGACGCTGCAAGTCACGGAATGCTTCGGCTTTCAGCCCGACGGCAGCTATTCGATGCGGCATCTATCGGTGGGTTATGCCGAGCCACTGCGTGCCGAACTGATGGCGTTCATCAACGCGGTGCGCCGCGGCGAGATACCTCCGGTGACCGGTGAAGAGGGAGTCGCCAGCCTTGAAATCGCAATTCGCTGCCTTAACGCGCGCGTAGCACAATCAAGCCCACCGCAGCGCAAGGCTCCACGGCGCGTGGTTGGTTGAATGGGACCCGTTAAAGCGTGGCTCAGGCGATGAATCAGCACGCGCGGCTTGAAGAAAAGCCGATACCGTTTATCGATGTCGCAGCCCAGCGCCGCCGGCTCGGTCGTGCGATCGATGACGCGGTCGCGCGCGTGCTCGCCCATTGCCAGTTCATCCAGGGCCCCGAGGTGCGCGCACTCGAAGCCGAGCTCGCATCGTTTTGCGGCACGCGGCATGTCATCGGATGCTCGAGTGGAACCGACGCGCTGCTCCTCGTCCTGATGGCGTGGGGGATCGGGCCGGGCGACGCGGTGATTTGCCCATCGTTCACCTATCACGCGACCGCTGAAATGGTGGTGCTGCTTGGCGCCACGCCGGTGATTGCCGATGTCGAGCCCGAGACTTTCAATCTCGACCCTGCCAGTTGCGAGCATGCTGTGACGACGGCGCAAAGGCTCGGACTCAAACCGAAAGCCGTCATTCCAGTCGATCTGTTCGGACTGCCGGCGGATCACGACGCCATAGCGGCAATTGCGGATGCGCACCGCCTCAAGGTGCTCGACGACGCCGCGCAGGCCTTCGGTGCGACCTACCGCGGGCGCAAGCTCGGGACCGTGGCGACGGCAACGGCGACAAGCTTTTTTCCAGCAAAGCCGCTCGGTTGCTATGGCGACGGCGGCGCCGTGTTCACGGACGACGACGCGCTTGCCGCGCGGGTGAAAAGCCTGCGCGTGCATGGCGAGGGTGTCGACAAATACGAGGCCGCGCGGATTGGCATCACCGGCCGGCTGGATTCCATCCAGGCTGCGGTGTTGCTTGAAAAACTCAAGATCTTCCCCGAGGAGATCACCGCCCGCGGTCTCGTGGCGGCACGCTACGCGGATGGGCTCGCCGATGTTGCCAAGGTGCCGGTCGTCGGCAACGAATCGACCTCGGTGTGGGCGCAATACACGATCCGGCTTGCGCCGGGACGGCGCGACGCGCTTGCGGCGGCGCTCAAGTCGCAGGGTATTCCGACGGCGATTTATTACACCAAGCCATTGCATCGCCAGCCGGCTTACAGCGGCTTTCCCTTGGCCAACGGCGGTGTGCCAGTGAGCGATCGCCTCGCCGAGGAAGTGATCAGCCTGCCGATGCACGCCTATCTCGACCGGGCCGTGCAAGACCGTATCATTGCCGCTGTTCGACACGAGCTGGCGGGCTGATTCGGGGCGCCCAGGGCGCGCGCGACCACCCAGTAGCGTCCAAAAAGGCGGCAATGTTCGGGAAGATACTCACTGTCGGCGGTTATACGCTGTTCTCGCGCCTGACCGGCTTTCTGCGCGATGTCATGCTCGCGGCTGTTATTGGCGCCGGGCCGGTGGCGGACGCCTTCTTTGTCGCATTCCGGCTGCCGAACCATTTTCGCGCCATTTTTGCCGAGGGCGCCTTCAATGCCGCGTTCATCCCGGCCTATGCGCGCGTTCGCACCCAGGGTGGGGCGGCGGCCGCAAGATCGTTCGGCGATAGCATCTTCACTCTTCTGGTTGCGACGCAGGTGGTGCTGCTCGCGCTCGCGCTGATATTCACGCCGCAGGTGATCGAGGTACTGGCCCCGGGCTTCTCGCACAGACCGAATGAGTTCGCGCTGGCAGTCAGCCTGACGCGGATCACGTTCCCGTATCTTTTGCTCATCACGCTCGTGACCTTGTGGGGCGGCATCCTCAATGCGCTGCATCGATTCGCGGCCGCCGCTGCAGCGCCGATCCTGCTTAATCTGTCGATGATGGTGACGCTGGCGCTGGCGGCATACTTTCCGAGCGCAGGTTATGCGGCGGCATGGGGCGTGCTGGTCTCGGGCGTGCTGCAGGCCGCGCTGGTCGGCGGCGACACATTATACAGCGGCGTTGCGACCTGGTTTCGCGCCTTGCGCTGGGACGACGATGTAAAGCGCTTCTTCAAAGCGCTGGTGCCGGCGACATTCGGCTCAGCCGGCACGCAGCTTGCGTTGTTTGCCGACACCATCATCGCGAGCTTCCTGTCGGCAGGTGCGCTGTCTGCGCTCTATTACGCCGACCGCATCGATCAGTTGCCGATCGGCGTCATCGGAATCGCGGTCGGCACGGTGCTGGTACCGGAGATGACGAGCAGGGTGGCGTCGGGCGACCATGAGGGTGCCCGTTCGGCGCAAAACCGGGCCATCGAGTTTGCGCTGCTGTTGGCGATCCCGTGCGTCGTGGCCTTCCTGGTGATACCCGGTCTCATCATGCGTGGCCTGTTCATGCGCGGTGCGTTCACGGCCGAGGATGCGCATGCGGCGGCCATGACACTGGTGGCCTACACCATTGGGCTCGTCCCGTTCGTGCTCATCCGCAGCGTCGTAGCGCCCTTCCTGGCGCGCGGCGACACCTTGACGCCGGTCAAAGCGGCGCTGACCGGCACCGCAGTGAACATTGCGTGCAAGATTGCGCTGATGGGCTCCATGGCGCAGGTCGGCCTGGCGCTGGCGACCTCGATCGGGGCATGGATCAATTTTATTTTGGTGCTCTATTTTGCATTTCGCGCCGGCTTCATTGCTTCCGACGCGACTCTGAAATCGTCACTGACGAAGCTCGGCGTTGCCGGATTTTCGTTCTTCATATTTCTTGTCGTCGCGGCGCGCGTCATCACATACCTGTTATCATCACTGCCTAGATTTCGTGATCTATCCGAATTGCTCCTGCTGGTCTTGCTAGGCGGCGCGTTCTATGGCGTGCTCGTTATCGCGCTGTTCGGTCGGCGCTGGCTGTCGCTCATGCGAAAGCATGCGCACGATGCCCCGGCGGCGACGATCGGCGCGTTCGAGGGCACATCCGCACCGGCCGCCGGGCCGGATGAAATCTAGTTCGATCGGAGTATTTAATGCGTGTGACCATGATTGGCGCCGGATATGTGGGGCTGGTTTCCGGCGCCTGCTTTGCCGATTTCGGTCATACCGTGACTTGCACCGACAGCGACGGCGCGCGAGTGGCGGCTCTCAATCGTGGCGAGATTCCGATCTTCGAGCCGGGCCTTGCCGAGCTTGTTGAGGTCAATATGCGGCAGGGCCGCCTGGCCTTCGCTGAAGCGGCGATGGACCTCGGCCATGCCGACGCCGTGTTTATCGCGGTCGGCACGCCGTCACGGCGCGGCGACGGCCACGCCGACGTGAGCTTCGTTTATGACGCGGTACGCACCATCGCGCCGCTTTTGTCTCGCTCCGCCATCGTGGTCACGAAATCGACCGTTCCTGTCGGCACCGGTGACGAGATCGAACGCATTTTGCGTGAGAAACGCCCCGATGCCGATATCGCGGTCGTGTCCAACCCGGAATTCTTGCGTGAAGGCGCAGCTATCCAGGACTTCAAGCATCCTGACCGCATTGTGGTCGGCAGCGACGATCTGCGTGCGCGCGCAATCCTCGCGGAAATCTATCGTCCGCTTTATCTGAATGAGCCGCCGATCATTTATGTCAGTCGGCGCACGGCTGAACTCATCAAATATGCGGCCAACGCTTTCCTCGCCACCAAGATCACCTTCATCAACGAAATTGCCGACCTGTGCGAGCAGGTCGGCGCCGACGTGCAGGAGGTGGCGCGTGGCATGGGCCTCGACAATCGCATCGGCGGAAAATTCCTGCATGCCGGTCCCGGCTTTGGCGGCTCGTGCTTTCCCAAGGACGCCACCGCACTGTTGAAGACTGCGCATGATCATGGCGTCGCGCTGCGCATCGTAGAAACCGTCTCGGCGGTGAACGAGCAGCGCAAGCGCGCCATGGCGCGCAAAGTGGTGACGGCACTTGGAGGCTCCGTGCGCGGCAAGACCATTGCCGTGCTCGGCTTGACCTTCAAGCCGAATACCGACGATACCCGAGACTCGCCGGCGATCCCGTTGATCACGGCATTGCAGGATCTCGGTGCGATCGTGCGGGCGTACGATCCGGCCGGCATGGAGCAGGCCAAGGCGAAGCTTGAGACGGTTGTCTATTGCCATAGCGCCTATGCCGCGGCCGATGGCGCCGACGCGGTCGTGATCGCAACCGAATGGGAGCGGTTCCGGGCGCTCGATCTGGCGCGACTCAAAAGCGAGATGGCACAGCCCGTAATCGTCGACCTGCGCAATATCTATCGCGCCGAGAAGATGAAACGGGCGGGCTTCCGCTATGTTGCGGTTGGGCGGGCAGGGGTCGAATAGCACGTTTAGACGTTCCGGCACGGGGAGGAGTGCGTGACCTCCTATGTCTTGGCGATCGATCAGGGCACGACTTCTAGCCGGGCGATGTTGTTTCGCCCCGACACCTCGATCGCGGCCGTTTCGCAACGGGAATTCCCGCAGCATTTTCCAGCCGACGGCGAAGTCGAGCACGAGCCCGAGGACCTGTGGGCGACGACGATTGAGACCTGCCGCGCGGCACTGCGCAGCGCCGGCGCGACCGCCAAGGACATTGTCGCCATCGGCATCACCAATCAGCGCGAGACGACGCTGTTATGGGACCGCGCCACCGGGCGTCCTGTCCATCGCGCCATCGTCTGGCAGGATCGGCGCACTACGGATATCTGCGCACGACTCAAAGCCAATGGTCACGAAAAAATATTTACGGCTAAGACCGGACTCTTGCTCGATCCATATTTTTCCGGCACCAAAGTTCGCTGGCTTCTGGATCATGCTCGACGCGCCGCCGAATTGGCCGCCCGCGAGCATCTCGCGTTCGGGACGGTGGACACGTACTTGCTGTGGCGTCTCACCGGTGGCAAGGTGCATGCCACCGATGCAACGAACGCGTCACGCACGCTGTTGTTCAACATCCATGATGGCCAATGGGACGACGAGCTGTTGGGTTTGCTTGGCGTTCCGAAAGCGATTCTGCCGCTGGTCCTCGATTCATCCGCCCCGTTCGGCGTCACTGACCCTGAATTGTTCGGCGCCGCGATCCCGATTTATGGGATGGCCGGCGACCAGCAAGCTGCGCTGATCGGCCAAGCCTGCTTCGCGCCGGGCATGCTCAAGGCCACCTATGGCACCGGGTGCTTCGCGCTGCTCAATACCGGTGCAATGCCGGCGGCGTCCAAGAACAGGCTCCTCACCACCGTCGCCTATCAGCTCGACGGCAGGCGCACCTACGCTCTCGAGGGCTCGATTTTCATCGCCGGTGCAGCAGTGCAGTGGCTGCGCGATGGCCTGCGTGTCGTGCAAAGCGCCGAGGAGACCGGTGCGTTGGCGCAAGCGGCGGATTCCACGCAGGAAGTCATTTTGGTTCCCGCCTTCGTCGGTCTGGGCGCGCCGCATTGGCGACCCGACGCGCGCGGCGCGCTGTTTGGTTTGACGCGGGCGACCGGCCCCCGCGAACTGGCGCGGGCCGCGCTTGAAAGCGTGTGCTTTCAGACCGCCGACCTGCTCGCTGCGATGAAGGCGGATTGGCAAGAGACGGAAAGCGTGCTCAAGGCGCTGCGCGTCGACGGCGGCATGGCCAACTCCGATTGGACGATGCAGCGCCTCGCCGACTTGATCGGGAGCACCGTCGACCGGCCGCAAATCAAGGAGACCACAGCGCTCGGCGCCGCTTATCTGGCCGGCTTGCGGGCCGGATTTTTTCCGGAACCGGATCGTTTTTCGGATCTCTGGCGATTGGAGCGTCGATTCAGTCCAAAGATGGATGCCGCCACGCGTCAACAAAAACTCGCGGGATGGGCGTCAGCGGTCCGTCGGCTGTTGGCGTGAAGCGCGGGCCAATCAAACAACGGATTCAAGCTGATTTGGATGATGCGATGGTCGGCGAGAGCTCTTCCAGGGTCTTGCCGGCGGTTTCCACCGAGAACAACGTGCAAGTGATGCCCCCGATTACGGCGAACACCGCGAACATGCCGTAGACGCCGCTGACGCCATAGGCCGGCAGGATGATGCCGACGAGATAGGGACTGACTACGGATGACAGCCGTTGCGAGACGCTCGTTGCGCCGTTGCCGATAGCGCGCAGGTGATTAGGATAATTCTCGGCCGTATACATGCCGAGCGAGCCCGGGATCATGCCCATCGCGGCGAAGGCGAGGGTCGCGAGCGTCGCAAGCCCGAGCGCGCTGACGGTCGGCGCAAATGCGGCGACGAAGAGAGGAATCGCCGCCAGCAGAAAACCACCGGCAAAAGCGACTTTGCGCCCGATCCGGTCAATCGTGAAGACCGCCAACAACAGCACCAACAACCCGGCGATGTTCAACACAAATCCGTAAAGGTTCGATTGGGACACGGGCTCGTGGTAGACCGTGCGCATGATGCTCGGCAGCCAGCCGGTCATCGCATAGGTGATGCCATAGGTGCAGAACCACAGCACCCATAGCGAGAAAGTGCGCTTGCGATAAACGCCGGCAAAGAGGTCGCGGAAGCGGCCGACCGATGCGACCGCCGGCGGTACGTTGGCTGGGATCGGCGGCAATGACACGGCGCCTTGCTTCGAGACCAGCGCCTCGATCTGCGTCATCACGCGATCCGCGTCCTCGTCACGGCCGCGGCTCGCCAGCCAGCGCGGTGATTCCGGCAGCGCCCGGATCATCGGCAAGGCGAGCAGAACCGGCACGCCGCCAAGAACGAACATCCATTGCCAACCCAAGATCGGCACGACGAAAACGCCGATCAGTCCTACCGTCGTGAGTCCGATCGGAAACATGAGTTGTTGAATAAGAACAAAGCGGCCGCGTCCCTTCGATTTGGCGAATTCGCTGACATAGGTGTTGGCGATCGGGACCTCGCCGCCGAGACCGATCCCTTGCAGGAAGCGCAATGCGAACAGGGTTGGATAGTTTTGAGCCAGGATGCAGGCCAGGCTCATCAGCGAGAACAGCACGATGTTGCCGACCATGAGCGGAACGCGACCGTATTTATCGGCGAGCCAGCCGGAGAAGAGTCCCCCGATGACCTGACCGGCATAGCCGATCGAAATCAGTGCGCCGATCTGTGCCGGAACCATGTGCCACATCGGGATCAGCGCAGGCAGCACATAGGCGACGGTGAGCGCGTCGAAGGCATCGGAGAAATTTGCACTGCCGACGATCAGCCGCATCTTATTGTGCCAAGGCGATAGCGGCAGCCGCTCCATGCGCGCCGCGATCTGATAACGGTCGATACCGCTGCCGGCGATCATGTGCTTTCCTCCCCGCGCCACACGAGCCGATCTTGTTCTGATGGTCGGCGCGCAACGAGATCGTGGACCAAGGCGTTCATGCTGACAAGCCGGCCTTAGACCGGGCGGCGGCGACATAGTCATCATGGCTGCGCGATGACGAAAGTTGCGATCCGCGGTGCCGGCGCGGCTTGACCCTCCCGGCGCGCGGCTCTAGCGTTCTGGGAACCGAACGCGTGGAGGGGACGCATCATGGCATCCTTCACCATCACGCCGCTGACGGATCACACTGGCGCCGAAGTCGTCGGCCTCGATTTCACCCAGCCGATCGATGCGGGCGCTCGCGCTACGCTGAGCCGCGCCTTCGCCGAGCATCACGTGCTGGTCATGCGCGATCAGCATTTCGACCCGGATCAGTTCAAGACTGCGGCGCAGGTATTCGGTGAGCTGCAGCCGCACGACAAGAAGGAGCGCCACGTTCCAGGTCACCCGGACGTGTATTTCGTCTCCAACGACGAGATCGTGAACGGCAAGCGCATCATCCCGGGCGAGACGTTCCACACCGACCACTCCAACCATCCCCGCCCGCCGAAGGCCACGACGCTATTTGCGGTCGAGCTGCCGTCGAGCGGCGGCGACACCCAATACGTCAACATGCACGATGCTTATGACGACCTGCCTGAGAGCACCAAGCAAAGGATCGACGGACTCAAGGCGCTCCATGTTTACCAGAGCAAATATAGCCCCCGCGCCCTCTCCGGCCTCAATGAGGAAAGCCGTCGCAATCTGCCGCCGCCCGGTGTTCACCCGCTGGTGCGCACGCATCCGGAGAACGGCCGCAAGGCGCTGTTCCTCAATCCAGTACGCATGGAATCAATCGTCGGCATGGCGGACGAGGACGCGCTTTCGCTGATCGACGAGCTGATGCGGCACGCGACGCAAAAGAAGTACGAGTATCGGCACCAGTGGCGTTACGGCGACTGGGTGCTGTGGGACAACCGCAGCGTCATGCACCAAGCCAATCCCGACTACGACATGCGCGAGCGCCGTTATCTCTATCGCCTGATGCTCAAAGGTGAAGTGCCGGCGTGATCAGTAGAACCATTGATTGATCATCACACTGATCACGACGCCGGCAAGCGCGGCGGCGATGCCGATCGAAACAGTCTCCATCACAGTGCGTATGGGGTCTCGTTTCGCGATGATCGCTCGTCCGATGCCGAGTCCTATCAGCAACGCGATCGTCATCGCCCCGGAAACGATCCTGGCCCGGGCGATTGTCAGGAAGACAAATGGCAGGATTGGCACAGATGCCGCGAGAAAGTCTGCAAGCAACATCCATAACGCCTGCTCCCAGGGGTTCAGCGGCGCCTCCAGCGCGCCTTGCAGCGCAAGCAGCAGGCCGCTGAGAGCCTCCCGGTCATGCTGCACCGCGCTGGCAAGCGCGTTGGACTGTTGCACTGACAGCCCGGCCTTGCTCAGGCGGCTGGAAAGGCGTGTGGCGATTGAACTCGCGCTACCCGTCGACTCGGCCTGGACGAGCTCTCGGTTCGAATTGATTTCATCCCGGGTCGTCTCGACGTCGAGATAGGCACCGGCCATCATGGAAACGGCCGCTGCCACGGCCCCGGAGGCGCCGGCGATGAGCACGGCCTTGGTGCTGGTCGTTGTGGCGGCCACGCCAAAGATCAGTCCGAAAATCGAGACAGTCCCGTCTTCCATTCCAAAAACGACGGTGCCGGCCGATTTCACGAGCGAGCTGTGCAGCCGCTTGAAGAATGAGGCGGTTGTCATCGTTTATTCTCCATGCTCGCCGCGAGCGGGCTGCCTTTGGCGCGCTTTCGCTCTTCCGGAAGCAACGAAATAGTGAGCCGCTCGGTGCCGCGCAACACGTCAAGCGCGGCGGCACGGCCGATCTTGTCGCCGGTGAGCGCACGCACCAGATCGTCAGCGCCGGCGATCGTCATTCCGTCGAGAGCGAGCAGAATGTCACCGACTTTCAGTCTGGCGCGGGCGGCGGCGCTATCCGGCTCGATCGTGCCGATCATCACCGCGCACTCCTGGATGATGCCGGCGGCGTGGCGCAATCGGCGTGGGATCGCGGTCTGCTGTGCGGCGATGCCGATGAAGGCGCGCCGTACGCGGCCGTGTCGCACCAGTTCGCCGAGCACGAAACTTGCGGTGTTCGCGGCAACGGCGAAGCAAATGCCCTGTGCTCCCATGATCACGGCCGTGTTCACGCCGACAACTTCGCCGTGAGAGGACACCAGCGGGCCGCCGGAATTGCCGGGGTTGAGCGCGGCGTCGGTCTGGATCACGTCGTCGATCAGCCGGCCGGTGCGCGACCGTAGCGAGCGACCGAGCGCCGAGACGACGCCCGTCGTCACCGTCGATTCGAAACCGAGCGGATTGCCGATGGCGATCACGAGCTGGCCACGCTTGAGCCGCTTGGAATCGCCGAGCGGTGCTGCCGGTAGCGTCACCGGCTCAACGATGCGGATCAACGCGAGATCGGTGTCGGGATCGTCGCCGACCAGCCGCGCGGTAAGGTGCTGGCCGTCAGCGGTCGTCACCACGATGCGCGAGGTTGAGCCTGGAATGCCACCGACGCCTGCGACGTGGCTGTTGGTGAGGATAAGCCCATCCGGAGCCACCACGACGCCTGAGCCCGTACCGGCCCGGGACTGCCCGGCACGGACTGTCAGCCCGACCACCGCCGGGCCGACGCGGTCGACCACGTCAATGACGGCACGCGAATAGGCGTCGAGGAGGGCTTGGTCCTCGGTTGAAGCTGCGGCGCGGCCGGATGCGGCAGCGCCGTCGCCGCCGAAGGCGGCATCGTGCAAAGGAATGATCTTCATGGGTGATCTGGGGCTAGGCCGCCGAGCTTGGCGGCCATGCGACTATATGGGCAGGCGGGTCGGGCGAGGGAAGGGCCATGCCCACCAGCACCCTTCCTGCGCATGTCGCTCTAAGGTTTTTGCGAGGGCCACGGCCCCAATTCCGTGCCTCTCGTGATATGGATATCCGGCTCACCACCTCATTCTGCGAGGAGAAGGACCACAATCTGTGACGGTGACGATCCTGATCGTGCTGGCCGGGCTGATGGGAGCAAGCGGGATCGTGCTCGCCGCTGCGGGCGCGCACATGACACCGGGGGCCGGGCTTGACGGTGCAGCTTACATGCTGTTGTTCCACGCTGCGGCGGTGCTCGGCGGTGCCGCTTTGCTACAGCAAGGCGTGCTGTGGCGGCCGTTCGCCCTTATTGTGCTTGCGGCGTGGGTGGTGGGCGCTTTGCTTTTTTCCGGCGATATTGCTTTACGCGCTTTCACTGGGCATCGCCTGTTTGCGATGGCCGCACCGTCCGGCGGCACGATTCTCATCGCGGCATGGCTCGCGCTTGCCGCAGCAGCGATCGCCGCGCTGTTGCGCGTCTAGTCCTCGGCGGTACGGTCAATACTTCGCCCGTGCGAACGCGGCCCTTTGCGGAACCGCGACGAAACCGGCTCGTTGAGTGGAAAGATCATCTATGGCGCGAGATTTCCTATGAAGACCAACATTGTATTGATGACGGTCGCGCTTGCCGGCGCAATTTCATCGCATCCAGTCGCGGCGCAAGACCGCTCGATCGTCACATACCACGGCGACGCCGACCGCAGCGGCAATTACGTCGTGCCGTCGCTGGACTGGGGTCGAGCACGCTCCGTCCATCTTGATCGGACATTCGAGGCCCACGTTGCCGGACACCTCTATGCCCAACCTCTTTATTGGCGGGCTCCCGGCTCCGACACCGCGATGCTGGTGGTGGCGACCGAAAGCGATGTCGTGCAAGCCTTTGATGCACGTACCGGCAAGGAAATTTGGCGGCGATCCGTCGGCAATCCTGTTTCGCGCTCGTCCCTGCCGTGCGGCAACATTAATCCACTCGGCATCACAGGTACGCCGGTCATCGACCCATCCACACAAGCCATCTACTTCGATGCCGCTATCCGGGGGTCGAGCGGACCCCGCCATCGTGTCTTCGGCCTATCGTTGAAGGATGGTTCCATCCTGAAAGGTTGGCCCATCGACATCGCCGAAGCGTTGCGGACGAAAGGCCAAGACTTTGATCCGCGTGTTCAGAACGAGCGGAGCGCGCTGACGATTCTCGACCGCAGGCTCTATGTGACTTTTAGTGGGCATTTCGGCGATTGCGGCGATTATCACGGCTTTGTCGTGGGCGTGTCGCTCGATGATCCTGGCGCAATCGTAAGCTGGGAGTCGCGTGCGCGCGGTGGCGGCATCTGGGCGCCGGGCGGCATGAGCGTCGTCGATGGCCGACTATATTTTGCGACCGGCAATACCTTCGGCGCACGCAATTGGAGCGACGGCGAAGCTGTCTTTCGCGTCTCGCCCGATCTGCGCCGAAGTAACGACAAGGCAGATTTTTTTGCGCCGCGGGATTGGCGGGTGCTCGATCAGAACGATGAGGACCTCGGCGGCACAAACCCCGTACCGTTGGATACGGCTGGCGCGGGCGGCAGCCAAGCCCTGATGCTGGCGCTCGGCAAGGACCGCAAAGCGTATCTTCTCGACAGAAATAACCTTGGCGGCATCGGCGGCGAACTGGCGGCCGACACCGTTTCGCAGATACCGATCCGCACGTCGCCGGCCATCTATCCCGCTGACAACGGCGTCTTCGTCGCCTTTCAAGGGCCGGGAACGCATTGCCCGACCGCGAGTCGCGGCAACGGTCTCACGGTCTTGAAGATCGCGGCCGGCTCGCCGCCGACCATGACTACGGCTTGGTGCGGGGCTTTGCGCGGCGCCGGCTCGGCGATGGTCACGACGACCGATGGGCATTCAAATCCAATCGTGTGGATCCTCGGCGCGGAAGGCGATAATCGGCTTCATGGGTTTCGCGGCGACAGCGGTGAGGAAATTTTCAGAAGCGAAGCGATGAGCGGTCTTCGTCACTTCCAGACGTTGATCGCAACGCAGGATCGCTTCTATGTCGGCGCCGACGACCGCGTCTATGCCTTCAGCTTTTCCAATAATTGACTGGTTCGGCGATGGCCCCCCACTTTGCCGATCCCATCGCTCAGTTGTCGTGGTTCGACATGCTGCTCCGTGCCGGTCATTCAGCCGCGGCAGCCGTGGCCGCGTCGCGCAGCGTGAAGTGATCGCCTTGCGGACTCATTTCCAGATGGCGCTGGTGGAGGCCGACCACTGACGAGCGATGGCCGATCGACACGATCGTCGTCTGCGGCAGTCGCTGCGCCAGCATGGCGTAGAGTTCCGCCTCCAGCTTCTCCTCGACGGCAGACGTCGACTCGTCGAGAAACAGCCAATCGGGTCGCAGCAACAACGCGCGGGCTATCGCCAGACGTTGCTGCTCGCCGCTCGACAGGCGTTGCGACCATACTTCCTCGCGGTCAAGCTGATCGACGAGGTGAGCGAGGCGAGCATCGACGAGTGCGGATCGGATATCGTCGTCCGAATAAGCGCCCGCGACCGCCGGATAGGTGACCGCGGCGCGAAGCGTATCGATAGGGATGTAAGGCTTCGGCGGGACCACCATGACTCGAATGCCCTCGGGTCTTTGGATGCGTCCTTTGCCATAGGGCCAAATCCCCGCAATGGCGCGGAAGAGTGTCGACTTGCCTGAGCCCGAAGCGCCCGATAGCGCCACGCGTTTGTCCGGCGTGAGGGCCAGGTGCTTGGTTTCAACGATGCGCTTTCCATCCGGCAGGAAAAGATCGATGTCCTCGAGGTCGATTCTATTGACGCCGCTGGCGACCCCGGTACGCGCCGGGCCAGCCTCGACGAGCGCCTGCGCCTCTTCGATTGCCACGTCGAATGAGTTCAGACGATCGACCACCGATTTGAAGCCGGCAAGGTAGGTGTAATAGTTGACGAAGAAGGTCAGCGCGCCGGATACCTGCGAGAAAGCGCCGGCCGTTTGCGTCATCACGCCGAGCTCGATTTTGCGGGCGAAATAAAACGGCGCCGTGAAGATGAATGGAATGATCGGCGAGAGCTGGCCGAAAGTCTGCGTGAAAGCGGTGACTTTCATCCGCCGGAACACGACGGCCAGGTAATTGGCGATGAGTGCCGAGAATCGTTGTCCGACCATTTTTTTCTCGGCGTCTTCGCCGCCGAGCAGCGCGACCTGCTCGGTGTATTCACGAAGCCGAGCGAGCGAGAATCGGAAGTCTGCCTCCCTGTGCTGACGCTGAAAGTAAAGGCCGATCAGCGGGCGCCCGATCATATGGGTAATCAGTGTCCCTGCCGCCGCGTAGAGCAGGGCAACCCAGAACAGAAAGCCGGGCAGCACCAGATTGGTGCCCGGCACGGTGAACGATCTCGATAGGTCCCAAAGCACGATGGAAAACGAGACGAGCGACGTGATCGTCGAGATCAACAGAATGGAAAAATCGTAGAGTCCGTACGCGGTGTTCGACCCGTCGGATCCGCCATTGATGAAACGGAAGATGTCTTCGGAAATTCGCTGATCGGGATTGTCCGTCTGGCCGGCGACAAGGCTGATCCGGTAGTGGTTGTGGTTGGCCAGCCAGCGCGACACGAAGTGATTGGTGAGCCACTGCCGCCAGCGGATCACCAGCATCGATTGCACGAAGAATTCAACGACCGTCATGGCCACGTAAACGAAGGCGTACGGCGTGAACACGAGCAGGAGCTGTTGCCAAAATGTATACGCATCCCGGTTTTGAATGGCATTGAACCAGTCACGGTTGAAGAAGTTGAGCCGCACGACGATGCCGACTTCAGCCTGATTGATGACGACGAGGAACACGATCATGGCCACCGCAATGCGTCGTTCCAGGGCGGTAAAGGGCCGGAATGGCCAGATGCGCGCCCGGCCGGTTTCACTGGCGTTGAAATAACGATCCGCTATCCGCATGATCTGACCGACCGTGCCAAACTGCGCCACCACATAGACGAGGACCGAGAAGATCGCGACCGTCAGCGGCAGCGAGTCCGGCGGCAGGTATTCGGCATAGTCCGTGGGCCAAAGCCCGACCCGGCCGGCCAGCACGGCAAGGCCGAACACGATCGTCTCGGTCGAGAAGATGCCGACGAATATCTTGAGAAAACTCGATATCGTGACCGATCGGGAAGTCGTAAACGCACAAAGCAGAGCGACGCCGCCGAGGAGCGCGCGCGAAACGTCCATTTTGATCGCAAACTGCGACAGCGCGAGAAGACCGAATAACGCGACAGCGATGCTCAACTTTTTCATGGGGTTTTCCAGAGAGTTGTTTCAGTTCGTCGGCTGCAAGTCGTGGCTGCGCGCTTCGCTTGCGCGTTCGCCGGCGATGATATCAGGGTGGCAACCAGCCAAGCCGGATATGGCTGCAAATTCATGCTGCAATACTCCTTCACCGGAAACATTGTTACGCCGATGTTTCCAATATCTCGAAGTGCGCTCTTCTACCGGCCGCCGTTTACCGGTATTCATAGGGGCGCCGGAATAGCGACATGGTTCCGGTGTTTATGGCGGAGTGGCTGGGGGCCGCAACAAGGCCTATAGCCGCGAGTTGGCCGATAGGGTCTTGGCTGATTCCCGCTAACCGACAGGGGAGACTCAATATTATGATCCGCACCGTGTTCGCCGTCGTTTCCGCCGCGGCCATTACGTTTGCCGTTTGCGCCGCCGTGGCCCAGGAAGACCCGATTAAAGCTCGCAAAGCGCTGATGAAAGCCAACGGCGACCAGGCCAAGATCGGCGCCGCCATGGTGAAGGGCGAAAAGCCGTTCGATCTGGCCGCCGCACATAAGATGTTCGCGACATTCGAAAATGCCGCGACGAAGATGCCGGATCTGTTCCCGGACAATTCCAAGTCTGAAGCCAATTCCCCCGACGCAGACGATTTCAGTCCCAGCCCCAAGGTCTGGGAGAATATGGCCGACTTCAAGGCCCGATTTGCCAAGTTCGGCAACGATGCGAAGGCGGCCACCGCCTCGGTGACTGACCTTGCCAGCTTCAAAGCGGCTTTCGGCAATATCGGCAAGAACGACTGCGGCTCCTGCCACAAGGAATACCGCAACAAGAAAAGCTGACCGGGGTCGGTGAATCGCGCAAGGGCGGGCGTCGGCGAGGGCGGCCCGCCCTTCGCTTTGGTCTCGTGGATCGGTTATGTATCGGCGTGCGGCGGAGCCTTCGACGCCGTGGCGTGATGCGCGGACTGCATCGTATCTGCCGGCGGATATCGCGGTGAGCGGGAGCCAGAAGTCGTAGGCGGCCGAGGGCCAACAATGACAAAATCGCCCACGCTGCGAAGCCTCGCCCTTTTTGCGATTGCCATCGCGCTGATCGGAGGCGTCGCGTTCTGGATTTTGACGATCCCGGCAAGTGTTCCAGCCGCCGCGTTGCCCCCGTATGCGCCGAACCTCGCGAACGGCAAGACGATGTTCAATATCGGCGGCTGTGCGTCCTGTCATGCCGTGCCCAACAAGGATCCCGACAAGGTCGACCGCACACGGCTCGGCGGCGGAATGGCGCTGCCGTGTCCGTTCGGCACTTTCTATGTGCCCAATATTTCGCCCGACCCCAATGACGGCATTGGCAACTGGAGCGAGGCGGATTTCATCTCGGCGCTATGGGATGGCACGGCGCGGGGCGGGCGTCATCTCTATCCGGCGTTCCCCTACACCTCCTATCGGCACATGAAACTCGACGACGTACGCGATCTGTTTGCGTATCTCCAAACGCTGCCGCCGGTGCAGGGCCGAGTTCGCGGGCCAGACCTGTCGTTTCCGTTCAACATCCGGCGGATGGTCGGCATCTGGAAGCTGCTGTTCCTGCGCGGCGGCCGGTTCGTTCCCGATCCGGCAAAATCGGCGCAATGGAATCGCGGCGCCTATTTGGTCAATGGGCCGGGGCACTGCGCTGAATGCCACAGCCCACGCGATGCACTCGGCGCGATCATCGAAAGTGAGCGCTTTGCCGGCGGACCGACGCCGGACGGCAAGAGCTGGGTGCCCAACATCACGCCGGTCGGGCTGCAGCATTCCGAGGACGGGCCGTGGGCGGAAAAGGACATCGCGAGCTTCCTCGATGACGGAATGACGCCATCGGGTGACTTTTCCGGTGGCCTCATGGCCGATGTGATTAGCAACACGTCGCTGCTTCCGGCGGCCGACCGCACCGCGATTGCAAATTATATAGCCTCGTTGCCGCCGCGGCAGGGTCCGAAACCGCCCGCGAAGAAAAAGAAAGATTAACTTGAAGTCGTGCGGTCAGCGCGCCGGCGCTATCGCCACTACGACGCCCCAAACGCCTTGAATGTGATGATGGTGCGAGTGTCGGCTATCCCCGGGATGGATTGCACTTTTTCGGCGATGAAATGACCGATATCAGTCGCCGAGTCGACGTAGAATTTCACAAGCAAATCGAAATCGCCGGCGGTCGAATAGATTTCCGAGGCGATTTCGGCGTCTGCAAGCTTGTTGGCGACTTCATAAGATTTGCCCAGCTGGCATTTGATTTGCACAAAAAAAGGGACCATGCGTGTCTCCAAATCGTCAGGATATCCAGCATATACCTTTTCCGTCCCCGCTTCGCGAGGCAGGATAGAGACGTAGTATCGTGACGATCCTGGGGAAAGCCAACCGAATGCATGCACCGGTCGATCTCGCCGATATCGCTGCCGACGTCATGGCGCGGATTCGCGCGCGTGCGCCACGGGTGCACTGCATCACCAATACGGTGGCTCAGAATTATACCGCCAATATGCTGCTGGCCGCGGGTGCGGTGCCGTCCATGACAATCGCGCCGGAAGAGGTCCTTACCTTCGTTGCCAGCGCCAACGCGCTTCTTGTCAATCTCGGCACATTCGACGCGGAGCGCCGGAGCGCGATCGAGGTGGCGCTCGGCGCGGTCGATGCGGCGCGCATGCCCTGGGTGCTCGATCCAGTCTTTATCGACAGCTCGCCGGGCCGGGCACAATGCGCCCGCGAGCTGCTTGCGCACGCGCCGTCGGTTGTGCGCCTCAATCCCACGGAGTTTGCCCCGTTGTTCGGCGGCGATCCCGCCGGCGAAGCGGCGGCCCGGGTCGCGCAGGCTTGCTCCACGGTCGTGGCGCTGACCGGCAGCGTCGACATCGTGACCGATGGCGCGCGCCACGTCGCGATCGCGAACGGCGATCCGTTGATGGGTCTCGTTACCGCCATGGGTTGCGCCGGCTCGGCATTACTTTGCGCGGCGCTCGCGGTCGAAACCGACGCTTGGCTCGCGGCCGTTGCCGCGATTGCTGCTTTGGATGTCGCCGGCGAAGTCGCGGCGAGGACGGCGCGCGGGCCCGGCAGCTTTGCCAGCGCGATTATCGATGCGCTGCACACGCTCGACGGCGCGACGCTGCGCGCTCGCATAAAGGTGTCGTGATGCGCCTCGACATTCGCCTTAACGCCATCGTCGATCCCGAAAATGCCGGCCGCCACGATCTCATCGATTTGGCGCGTCGCTGCGCCGCGGGTGGAGCGACTTTGGTGCAATTGCGCGACAAACGCTCCGAGACGCGCGTCATGATCGAAGAGGCGCGGGCAATCAAGCAAGCGCTCGCGCCGCTCTCGGTTCCCTTCGTCGTCAATGATCGCGTCGACGTCGCACTCGCCGCCGGAGCCGATGGCGTGCATGTCGGACAGGACGATATGCCGGTCGAAGACGTGCGGCGGCTGCTCGGCGCAAGCGCGATCATCGGTCTGTCGATCAAGAACGTCGGTGAGGCGGAAGCTGCTCCGGTCGAACTGATCGACTATGTCGGCTCGGGCGGCGTCTATGCCACGGTCTCGAAACAGCAGAAGAACGCACCGATCGGCCCGGCCGGTCTGGCGCGTATTATCGAGGCGTTGCGACGTCGCTCACAAAAGCCACTGCCGGTTTGCGGCATTGCCGGGATCGACGAGAGCAACGCTGCCGCGGTCATTGCCGCCGGCGCCGACGGCGTAGCCGTTATTTCGGCGCTGTCGCGTGCATCCGATCCAACGGTAGCCGCGCGTCGCCTGCGTGAAATCGTTGATGCGATGCTGGCGAAGCGGGGGACGTGATGAGCGTTCCCGTGGCCGTGACCATTGCCGGTTCGGACCCCAGCGGCGGCGCCGGCATCGCCGCGGATCTGAAGACCTTTGCTGCGCTCGGCGTTTACGGCGGCTGCGTCATCACCGCGCTGACCGCGCAGAACACGAAGGGAGTGTTCGGCATTCACGATGTGCCAGCGGATTTTATTGTCGCTCAGATGGACGCGGTGTTCTCCGATCTCGACGTCGGTGCGGTGAAGATCGGCATGCTGGCGAATGCACCTGCCATCGATGCGGTGAGCGCGTCCCTTGAGCGTTACAGCCGGCCTCCGGTGGTTCTTGATCCGATCATGGCTGCGAGCAGCGGCGAAAAATTGCTGCGGCCCGGCGCGCTCGGCCGGTTACGGAAGCTGATTTCGCGCGCGCGCGTCCTGACCCCCAATCTTGCCGAGGCTGCGGCGCTTCTCGATGCTCCGCTCGCGTGCGACGAAAACGATATGCGCGCGCAGGCACGAGGGCTTCTGGCGCTCGGCGCCGGCGCCGTGCTGATCAAGGGCGGCCACGGCAGCGGGCCGGAGAGCGTCGATCTTCTGGTCGACGCCGAAAGCTACGAGCGATTTGCCGCGCCCCGCGTCGCAACGGGAAATACGCACGGCACCGGCTGCACGCTGGCGTCAGCCGTGGCCGCGGGTCTCGCCAAAGGCCTGCCGCTGAAAACGGCCGTGCGCGAGGCCAAGGCCTATGTCAGCGCCGCAATCGTAGCGGCCGATCGGCTCGGCGTGGGGTTCGGCCATGGCCCGCTGCATCACTTTTATGACAGGTGGTAGAACGCCCACCGGAGAGTCGCTTGTGGTCCAATTCTAACATTCGCATCGGGGTTTGGCAGGCTCTTATGCGAATGATAGAGTCAAAGGACCACTAGCAACGACACGATGCTAGTGGAGTTTAGGATTTGACATTCGCTTCACGCGCCAACGGCTGGATGGGCGGCGAATGTTAAATCCACTCCACTAGTCTCTCGTTGGTCACCGTGATCGAGGGGGCGATGCCATGCCGAGATTGAACATTATACAGTCGACTTCTGTCGTGCTTGCCGCGATGGCTTTGTTGCTGCCCCTTCGGGGCGGCGAGGCTTGGGCGCAATCGACGCCGCTCTATATCAGCGCGGTCGATCTGGACATCTCACCGGCGTCGATATCCAAATTCCTTGCAGCGCTTAAGGACGACGGCGCAGCGATGATCCAGGAGCCGAATGCGCGCGAGTTCGACAGTGCAGTTGGGCAAAAGGATTCCAATCACGTCTTCGTCTTCGAAGTCTATAACAACGCTGCGGCCTACGCCGCGCACCAAAAGACGATCGCTTACGGCAAATTTCTCGGTATTACGATGCTGATGATCAAGAACTACGATATCAGGCCGTTTTCATCCGTGGTCATGAACACCAACAGCACCGCACAGCCTGGGTCTGGACCGTTTTTTGTCAACCAGGTAGAGCTCGATATCGTCCCGGCGCAGTTCGACGCCTTCATGACCGCGGCAAAGAACAATGCTGCCACGGCGGTCAAGGATCCCGGTGTGCGCGAGTTTAATATCGCGGTGTCTCAAAAGGACCCGCACCACGTGCTCCAATTCGAGGTTTACGACAATGCCGCGGCCCATGACGCGCACGTAGCGACCGACCATTTCAAAGCCTATCAAGCGGCCACCAAGGACATGGTCGCCAAGCATCAGGTCACGCGACTGACGTCGGTGCAGATGCTGACGAAGTAGCTGGAATTGACGCAGAATCGATCACGTCGGCGCCGGTGCTCCGGGCTGTTTGAGCGGGTGGGCGCTGGCGAAAGCGTCGATTGTGGCGAGCGAATCGACGATGCGCCGGAAGGTCGGGAACTGCGCGAGATCGATATTGAAGTACTTGGCTCCCGCCGCCTGGCTGGCGAGGCAGATGTCGGCGAGCGTGACGCTATCGCCGTGGGCGTAACGGCCGGTTGATTTGTCCTGTAGATGCCTTTCGAGCGCGGTCAGCGCGGCCGTGTGCCAATGCCGGCACCACTTCAAGACCGACGGTTCGTCGAACTTGAATTCGTGCGCAAGGTATTCGCGCACCCGCGGCACGATCAGCGGGTGTGAGTCGGAGGCCACGATCTGCGCCAAGCCTCGCACCCGGGCGCGGCCGGGCGGATCGCGCGGCAACAGCGGTGGGTTCGGGTGCGTCTCGTCGAGATATTCGATGATCGCCAGCGATTCGAACAAGGCCGGCCCGTTGCCGTCGATCAGCGCCGGGATCGCCATCATCGGATTGACCGCGCGGAAGGCGGCCTCCCGCTGCTCGCCTTTCATCAGGTTGATTTGGATCACTTCTTCGGGCACGAGCCCTTTGATATTGAGCGCGATGCGCACACGATAGGTCGCGAGCGAGCGCCAGAACGAAAACAGCTTCATCGGAATCTCCCGGTTTTTCCCGCCCCCGCGAAGCGGCGGGAAGGGCATAGGCGGCCTTCGGCCGCCGTCGTTCAAACAAGAACGCGATGCGAAGCATCGCTATGGAATAATCGCGTCAGCGATGTGAGCGGGGGGATGATCTAAAAGCGCCCCCATCCCTGACCCCTCCTCGCCACTCACCTCGCTCGCGGGGGAGGGGAAATCAATCCGCTCCCGGATCGGCCTTTAGGCCGGCCGCTTCGATGCCGGCGATGGCGCACATTTCATCCTTGTCCGACGTGTCGCCGGAAATGCCACAGGCGCCGATGACATTGTTGTCATTGTCGCGGATCAGTACGCCGCCCGGATTGCTGACGATGCGACCGCCGCTCGCCGCCGCCAGCATGGTGAAGAATTGTGGGGTTTTCGCCGCACGGCTCGCCAGCGTGCGCGAACCGAAGCCCATGCCGAGAGCGCCCCAAGCTTTGCCGAAGGCGATATCGAAGCGAAGAATGCCGGATTTGTCTTCACGCTTGAATGCAACGAGATGCCCCCCGGCGTCGAGCACCGCGACCGTCAGCGGCGCCAGTTTGCTGTCGCGCGCTTTCTTCAACGCGACATCGAGGATGGTGGAAGCTTGCGCGAGCGTGATCATCAATACTCCGACTCCAATTTTTCCGAAAAAATTCAGCGTCCTCCGCGGGTCGCCCAATAGACCGAGACGGTCGAGACTTCCGCGGCCCCCGAGCGATGACGCGCGGTCTCTTGGTAGCAGGCGAGCGTGCGTTCGGCGAGCGGCATGTCGATACCACGCGATTTTCCTTCGGTGAGCATGGATTTCAGGTCCTTGATGCCGCCGTCGACGTTGAAGGTGACCGGGCCGCCGTCGCCGCCCTTGAGCATCGCGGCAACTCCGGGCCCTCGCGCTTTGAGCACGTTGGGGCCGCCGGATGTTTCGCTCAACAAATCCATCAGCCGCGCCGGATCGAGCGGAATAGAGCGGGCGAGCGCGAGCGCCTCGCCCAGCGCCTGCCAATAGATCATGAGCGGCAAGTTGACGGTGAACTTAAGCACCGCGCCCGCGCCGACCGGGCCGGCATGCTCGAGGCGCCGGCAGAGCTGTTCGAGGATTGGCCGGGCGCGGGCGGCGTCCGCTTCGTCGGCCCCCATGAGCCCAATCAGCTTGCCTTGGCGAGCCGGCCCAGTCGAGCCGCCAACGGGACATTCGACAAAGGCCGCGCCCTTGGCGCGCACGACCTCGGCCAGCGCGATTTCAGTCGCCGCCAAAACGGTGCTCATTTCGATGAACAATTTTCCGGCGGCCTCGCCGGTCATGAGTCCCGACGGCCCCTTGTAAACGGCATCGAGCGCCGCCGCGTCGGTCAGGATCGTGATGATGGTTTCCGAGCGTTCCACGAGCTCCCGCGGCGTAGCGACCGCGGTGGCACCGGTAATGGCCTTGGCCTTTTCCGGCGTGCGATTCCAGACCGCGACCTCGTGCCCGACTTCGATCAGCCGCGCCGCGATGGCGGCTCCCATTTTTCCAATTCCGGCGACACCAATACGCATGCGGCGCTCCTGACGTTTTCAACTGGATGCGGACGATAGGCGATCCAAGCGCGGCGAGAAAGCGGCTTGCGCGTGTGCAGAGCCGGTGCCATAGCGTGCCTCCCACGCAATCGGGGAATGAGGAGCAGCATGGCATCGGGAGGCAAAGGTGTTGTCGGCGTTATCGGTCTCGGCATCATGGGCGGCGCGTTCGCGCAAAATCTCGTTGCCGCGGGTTGGCGCGTCATCGGCTACGACATTGCGCCGTCGCGGCGGCGCGCTCTGGCCCGACTGGGCGCCGAGATTGCCGCTGATGCGGCCGACGTTGCGCGCCAAGCCCCTACCATCATCACCAGCTTGCCGAAGCCGGCCGCGCTTGCCGCGACGTCAGTCGCCATCGCCAAGTCTGGCGTGTCGCGTCGCGTCGTGATCGAGGCCTCGACTTTCGCCATCGCGGACAAGGCCAAGGCCGAAACCGTGCTGCGCAAAGCCGGTCACGTCATGCTCGATTGCCCCGTGAGCGGCACGGGCGCACAGGCCAGGGTCAAGGATCTCGTGGTCTACGCTTCGGGCGGCGCCGTGGAGATCAAGCGCCTGCGGCCGATGTTCACCGCCTTTACCCGCGCCGTGCACGATCTCGGCGCATTCGGCAACGGCAGCCGCATGAAATACGTCGCCAATCTCCTGGTCGCTATCCACAACGTGGCCAGCGCCGAGGCGATGGTGTTGGGCATGAAGGCCGGGCTGCCGCCGCAACTCATATTCGATCTGATCAAGATCGGCGCCGGCAATTCGCGGGTGTTCGAGCTGCGTGCGCCGATGATGGTGAAAGATCGCTACGACAATCCGACGATGAAAATCGGCGTGTGGCAGAAGGATATGGACGTCATCGGCGGCTATGCCCGCGAAATAGGCGTGCCGACGCCGATGTTCAATGCCAGCGCTGGGATCTACCAAAGGGCGCGGAAGGCCGGCCACGACGAACACGATACCGCGGCGGTGTGCGCTGTGCTGGAGAAGATGGCCGGAGTCAAACGCGGGAAGGCGAAGAAAAAGCTACACTAAGGCCCGCGACTTTATCATCGATCAGCGGTCCGGCGTTTGGCCGGCTCGATGACCGCATCAGAGACCCCGGCAGACGCCAGGGTTCTTGCTTCACTCGACAAGTCGTGGATATTGGGGGCGTGCCTTCGCGGGGCACGACAATGGAATGTGGGGAAGCCCGAATGTCATCGCTCGAAGGCGAAGCGCGCATGGCTGCGGCAACCCGCGGCAAGAGCCACGAGCGGCGCAGTGAAACCCGCGACGGCATGCGCATCGATTGGGACGTGCCCATCGCGATGGATGACGGCATCGTGCTGCGGGCCGATGTGTTCCGTCCCGTCTTCAAAGGTCGCTATCCCGTGATCATGAGCTACGGCCCCTACGCCAAGGGGCTTGCGTTCCAGGATGGCTATCCGAGCGCGTGGCAGCGCATGGCTGAATACCATCCCGATGTGACCGCCGGCTCGAGTAATCTCTATCAAAGCTGGGAAGTAGTCGACCCGGAGAAATGGGTACCGCACGATTACGCCTGCGTGCGCGTCGACTCACGCGGCACCGGCTGCTCGCCCGGCCTGATCGATCATTTCTCGCCGCGAGAAACCAAGGACTTCTACGCTTGCATCGAATGGGCCGGTAGCCAACCGTGGTCGAACGGCAAAGTCGGGCTCAACGGCATCTCGTATTACGCCATCAACCAGTGGCATGTTGCGAGCCTGCAACCGCCGCATCTTGCCGCCATGTGCATTTGGGAAGGTGCCGCCGACTGGTATCGCGACATGACGCACCATGGCGGCATTCTCTGCACGTTCTGGGAAAACTGGTACGATATGCAGGTCAAAACCGTGCAATACGGCGCCGGCGAGCGCGGCAAACGCAGCCGCGTGCATGGCGGGCTTGTGTGCGGGCCGGAATTTCTGAGCGACGCCGAGCTGGCAAAAAACCGCAGCAATTTCGGCGCTGATATTTTTGCCCATCCGCTTGACGACGACTATCACCGCGCGCGCTCGCCGGTGTGGTCGAAAATCAAGGTGCCATTCCTGTCGGCGGCGAATTGGGGCGGCCAGCCGTTGCACCCGCGCGGCAATTTCGAGGGTTTTGTTCGCGCCGCCTCGAAGCAGAAATGGTTGGAGGTCCACGGTATCGAGCATTGGACGCATTTCTACACCGACTACGGTCGCACGCTTCAATTACGCTTCTTCGATCATTTCCTGCACGGCAAGAAGAATGGCTGGGACCGACAACCGCCGGTGCAATTGCAGGTCCGTCACGTCGATCGCTTCGTCGCGCGCACGGAAAAAGAATGGCCACTCAAGCGCACCAAATGGACGCGTTTCTATCTCGATGCTGTCGATGGTTCGCTGACCGATAAGCCGGCCAAGAAGAAGATGACGATCCGGTTCGACGCCATGGGTGACGGCGTCACCTTCCTCACTCCACCGCTTGCGCATGAGATGGAAATTACCGGGCCCTGCGCGCTCAAACTCTCCATCTCATCCTCGACCGCCGACGCCGATATTTTCGCCGTACTCCGCGTGCTTACCGGCGACCTGGCAGAGGTGGTCTTTCAGGGCGCCATCGATCCGCACACGCCGATCGGCCAGGGCTGGCTGCGCGCCTCGCATCGGCGGTTGGACAAGAAGTTGTCGAAGCCGTATCGCCCGTATCACAGCCATAGCAAGAAAGAGCCGCTCAAACCGGGTGACGTGGTGGCACTCGATATAGAAATCTGGCCGACTTCGATTGTGGTGCCCGCGGGTCATCGCATCGCCTTGTCCATTCGCGGCAACGACTACGTTTATCC
>JASHQI010000200.1 GCA_030037645.1 Xanthobacteraceae bacterium | reverse complement strand
GATCGCCAGACGCATGAGCAAATGGCATGTCGTCGGTCCGGAGAAACGCCCGGCCGACCGCACCTACGCGGAGCAGCGCGCCACCGATCCCGAAGGCAACAATTTCGATATTGCCGAGGGCGGCTTCGATCGCGAGGCCGCAGCCCGCAAGAAGGCGAAGGCGACCGCCGGCGTGTAATTCGTCGACAACGCCTCCGCCGATTTCCGACCCGCAGGCCGTCTCTCACTGCGGCGGCTTCTTGTCCTTGTTGACCCTGACATTCGGCACTGGATGTGGCGCCGGGGGACCGGGCGGCGGCTTCGGCGTGTTGGCCAGACGCGGCGGTGATGGCGGCGGCGGCGAGTGGGTCGTAAACGTCTGGTGCGGGACCATCACTTGCGGATGCGCAACGGTGCCCAGGTTCTTTCCTCCGCCGCCCGGTAATTCATTCGTGGTCACCGGCGGTTTCGAGGCGGTGTTCAGTGGCCTTGTTTCAAGGTTCGGCGGTTTTCCCGCATTGCCCGGCAGCCTTGACTCCGGGATCAGCGGTTTTTGCGGCGTTCCAAACGAGCCTTCGCTCTTGCCCGTCTGCTGTTCTTTCTCAAGTGGCTTATGCACGTTCGGCGCCATGGCCGCGCCGCCGTTCAGCCCTGGAGTGGTGGGGGTTGTGTTCGAGGGGAATTCTCGGGCAGCCACTACGCCATGGCCGCTGAACTCGGACGGCTTGGATGTTGCTGCGATCGGCGGCAAGCCATGGTTCTCGGAGGCGAGAAGAGACTTGTTGGAACTTGCCATTCGTTCGTGCTCGAATTGCGCCGGTATCGCCGCAACGTGTTTTTCGCGCGCGGCCGCTTCCTGTTCCGGCGTCGGCGATGCGGTCGTACCGCCGCTGCCGCCGTTGAAGCTGACACGAATGGTTGTTGAATTAACAATGACGTTTTTCTCGTACACGTTGGTAATTCTAACGCTGCCAAAATTGTTGACCGTGCGATTGTAGGCAAACACGCCATTCTCCCAATGGCCGCCTTCATAGCCATTGCCGCCGTAGCCGAAACCGTAATCGATGCCACCGTAGAAGCCGACATGCGGTCCCCAATAGCCGGCGTCCCACACATAAATGCCGTTGCGCCAACTCCAATAACCGGGCGTCCATAACAGCCCGACAGCCGGCGGCAGCACCCACGTCCCTGGAACCCAGAAATAGCCGTTCGGACCGCCGGCCCAATAACCGGGCGTCCAGATGTAGCCGGGTGCGGGGATCGGCGGCTGCGCGTAGACCGGCAGCTCCGGTGGAGGACTGACGTTGCTGACGCAAATCACTTGCGCGTTTGCCGCCGAAAGCGAAAACCCCGACAGCGCCAACAAAAGCCAAATCACGGAACACAGTCGCCGCATGTCCATCCTCCTCACGAACATTTGCCGTGATTGATGCAGAGTCAGGACGGAATGCCGCAAGATTAAGGCGGGATCGAACAACGCTCGTCGACAAACAAAAAATATTTTTTGAAAGCGAAATCGCTGCTCGGAAATTGGAAACTGCGTTCAGCAGCAAGCTGAAGTTTCATTCAGACAGCGGATGAAGCTTCATTCAGGCAACCAAAAACGCTGGTTGAATTTCGCATAGCGACCCTGCAACGAGTTGCACCCTCGGCAGCCGTTCTCACATTGCCTGCGCGAGCGCGTCGCGTCATTCTCTCATCGAGTGACTGAGGGCGGGCCATGACGAGAATCACGCGTGTCGAACCTATTCTCATCGCCGTTCCATACGAGCACGGCGGCCCGAAACAGATGCGGCCGCTCGGGCCGTGGACACATATGGAGACGTTGCTGGTCCGTGTCGACACCGACGCCGGGATCACCGGCTGGGGCGAGGCGTTCGGCTTTGCTGCCTCGCCGCTGACACGAGAGGCAATCGTTCGGGTGGTGGCACCGGTCTGCTGCGGCCTCGAATTCACCGACGTGCCATCGTTCATGACGGAGCTGCAGCGCAAGTTGCACGCCATGGGACGCCATGGACCGGTGAGTTTTGCGCTGGCCGGTATCGACATCGCGCTATGGGACATCGTCGGCAAAGAGCAGCGTCTGCCGCTCTATCGACTGATCGGCGGTGCAGCCCGCGAGCGCATCCCGACCTATGCCAGCCTGTTGCGTTACGGCAAGCCCGATCTGGTCGCGCGCTATACCAACGAAGCCGTCGCGCGCGGCTACAAAGCTATCAAGGTGCACGAGCATCTCGTCGAGACGGTGGCGCCGGCCCGCGAAGCCGCCGGTCCCGGCATCGGTCTCATGGTCGACACCAATTGCGCCTGGGCGCCGGATGAAGCCGTTGCCATGGCGCGCAAGCTTAAGGCCTACGATCTCGCCTGGCTGGAGGAGCCCGTCCATCCGGTGGACGATTACGATGCCATGGCGCGCATTCGCCGCGAAACCGGCGTCACGATCGCGGCCGGCGAGAACATCGGGCATCCCGGCGAGGCGCGCTTTGCCATCGAGCATGGCGCGCTCGATATTTTTCAGCCGAGCGTCACCAAGATTGGTGGCATCACTGCAATGCGCAAAGCAATCGCCATTGCGCAACACCACGGCGTACGTGTCATGCCGCACTCGCCCTATTTCGGCCCGGGACTGATTGCGACGCTGCACGTCATCGCGGCGTGCCTGCCCGAATCGCTGTGCGAGCGCTTCTACTGCGAACTCGAGGCGACGCCGCTCGGCGATGCCATCGCCGCCCATGACGGCCACATGCGCGTGCCCCAAGGGCCCGGTCTTGGCATCGATGTCGA
>JASHQI010000199.1 GCA_030037645.1 Xanthobacteraceae bacterium | reverse complement strand
GAACGCCAGCGATAACGCGTGCGACGTGAGCGCTTCGTTGAGCCCGAGAAGGCGCGCAGCCGTCGCAGCCGCGGCGACCGGAACCGCGAGATAGGTCGGCCAGATGCCGCGATAAAGCACCTGCGGGCCATTGATCGCCGTGCCGATCCGGGTGGCGACTTCGGTCCCGACCCAGATCGCGCTTGCGATCTCCTCGGTATCGAACTTTTGCGCGTGGGCTGCCAGCATCAACGCCACAGGAACAACGCCGGCGCTGGGCGTCGTGCAGGACGGCAGATGAATGTCGTCGATCTCGGTGAGCCTTGTCGCCGCCGCAAGCCGGCCGATCCGGCTGCCGAGCGAAGCCGCATCGCCGAAATTCCGCAACGCCTTGCCCTCGGCAATGCATACGCCCGCAAGCGCTGCAACCGCAGTGTCGGTCAGATGCAGCCGCAGCCTTTCCTGCTCCGCTGCCGGCAGCGCCGATGCCTTTGCCCCGACCACGAACGACGCCAGCTTGCCAATGACGGTCACGATGTAACCCTCAACGCCCCACCGGACTTGACCTCGCAGCACATTCCGAGCATGCGCTTGCGGTCCCGTTTCGGCAACGCTCGGCTTGGCCGCGCTTTAGCATGGATTGCATGAGATATGGCACAAGGGCTCAATGAAACCCACGATCCGGCGCGGCGAAGTTTTGTCGAAAGCGCCAACGCACCCGACACCGATTTTTCAATCCAGAATTTGCCTTTCGGCGTCTTTAAGCCGGAGATCGGGACTCCCCGCGTCGGCGTAGCGATCGGCGACCAGATTTTCGATGTCTCTGCGGCGGCTAAGTCTTTCGACGGCCCGGCCGCAGAACTCGCTCGCGACTGCGGGATTTCGTATCTCAATATCCCGATGCAGCGAGGCGCCGCGGCGTTTTCGGCCTTGCGGCTCGCGCTGTCGCGTCTGCTCAGCGTCGAGCACGGCGACCGAGGCTTGCGCAAATATCTCATACCGATGGCCAGTGTGCAGCTCGTCAAGCCAATGACCATTCCCAACTTCACCGACTTCTACGCCTCCGTCTTTCACGCCACCAACACCGGACGGGCATTTCGTCCGGACAATCCGCTGCTGCCAAACTACAAATATGTGCCGGTCGCTTATCACGGCCGCGCATCGTCGGTCATTGTCAGCGGCACGCCATTCAAGCGGCCGCGCGGCCAGCGTAAGGGTGCGAACGAGGCGGTGCCGAGCTACGGACCCTCGCGCAATATGGATTTCGAGCTTGAGCTCGGCATGTATATCGACACGCCCAACAAACTCGGCGAGCCGATCCCCGTCGCCAAGGCGGCAGAGCACATATTCGGCTTCTGCCTGCTGAACGATTGGTCTGCGCGCGACGTGCAGGCCTGGGAGTATCAGCCGCTCGGCCCGTTCTTGGGCAAGAATTTCGCCACCACGGTATCGCCTTGGGTGGTGACGGCGGAAGCATTGGCACCGTTTCGCATCGCCGCTTTCGCACGGCCGTCGGGCGATCCGGCTCCGCTGCCGCATCTCTCTGATGCCGAAGACCAGGCCCATGGCGGTCTCGACATCACACTCGAGGCCTCCATCCTGACCGAAGCGATGCGCCGCGCGGGCATCGCGCCGCAACGGCTCACGCAAACGAATTTCTCAAAGGTTTATTGGACCGTGGCGCAGATGATCGCGCACCACACAAGCAACGGCTGCGATCTGATGCGCGGCGACCTGATCGGCTCCGGCACCATTTCGGGCCCGGAGAAATCGAGCTGGGGCAGCCTGCTCGAGCTGACCGCGCGCGGCAGCGAACCTATTGCGCTGCCGAGCGGCGAAAAGCGTGGCTTCATCGAGGACGGCGATGAAATCATCTTCCGCGGCTTTGCGGAAAAACCCGGTTTTGCCCGCATTGGCTTCGGCGAATGCCGCGCGATCATGCTGCCGGCCGATTAACGAGTCCGCGCTATTCCACCGGCACCCATTTCTGCAGGCGTTTCCCGGTATCGACTTCGCCGGTGTAGAAATTGCCGCGCGAATCGAACGCGCCGACATGCACCCAGTGAAACTCGCCGGCATTGCGGCCCGGCCTGCCGTAAGTGCCGACGATAGCGCCGTCCTTGCGGCGGACGGTGTCGATGACATTGTTGGTGCCGTCGATCAGGACGAAATAATTCTGCTTCCTGTCGAGCGGCGAGAACGCGAGGCCCCAGGTCGAGCCGGAGCCCTTGGTCGCTGGATCAATCACGTATTGCCGCACGAAGGTGCCGTCCTTGTGGAACACCTGGACGCGATTGTTGGTGCGATCGCAAACGAAGACCAGCCCGTCCTTGGACAGGCCAATGCAATGCACCGGATTGCCGAACTGCGGTGAATTTGGATCGTATTTCGGCAAATCCTCGTCGGTCGGCGGCTTGCCGTAGGCGCCCCAGATGCGCTTGATCGCGCCGGTGTCGGCGTCGAGCACGGCGACGCGATGATTGCCGTAACCGTCGGCGGCATAGATTTCGTTTGCCTTGGCATCGAGCTCGAGCGCGGCGACCTGGCCGAACTGGGTCAAGTCGGTGCTGCTGGTCAGCGGGCCGCGCCTGCCGAACTCTTTGACGAATTTTCCGTCGATCGTGAACTTCAAGATCATATCGTCGCCCTTGCCGTTGCCGGAGAGCCAGACAAAACCCTTGTTGTCGACCAGGATGGCGTGTTCCTGCAGCGGCCAGTCGTAGCCGAGGTTGTCGCCGGGACCGCCCCACGATTTCACCAGATCGCCGGCCTGGTTGAAGACCAGCACCGACGGCGCCGGCACGCAGCATTTCGAGCGTGGCGGATTGAGCGCCGCGCCTTTTTCGTCTGGAGTGAGCGATCGTGGCCGCTGGAACACCCAGATATTGTCATGCGCGTCGATCGACATGCCGCCGACCTGCCCAATGATCCAATTGTTGGGCAGTGGCTTTGGCCAGAACGGGTCGACCTTGAACGCAGGACTGGCCGCGTGGGCCGACACGATCGCGGCACACAGGAGAGCGAACAAAGCTGCGAGCCTGAATGTGATCCTATCCATACAATTCACGCGCCTCCTCCCGATTGCGCGCCGCGCATGGGATCGCGCGGCGACCTCTTTATCCTCAGTGAATCTCCGGCTCGGCGATGCGCTCCGTGCCGAGCAGGAAATCGAAGTCGCAACCCTCGTCGGCCTGGCCGATGTGCTGCAAGAACATCGCGCCGTAGCCGCGCGGATAATGCGGCGGCAGCGGCTTCCAGGCGGCGCGGCGGCGCGACAACTCCTCGTCGTCGACATGCAAATGGATGCGGCGCGCGGCGACATCGATCTCGATCTCGTCGCCGGTCTCGACGAAAGCCAATGGACCGCCGACGTAACTTTCCGGCGCCACGTGCAGGATGCAGGCGCCATAGCTGGTGCCGCTCATGCGCGCGTCGGAGATGCGCACCATGTCGCGCACGCCGGCTTTCAGCAGTTTTTTGGGAATCGGCAGTTGGCCCCATTCCGGCATGCCGGGCGCGCCCTTCGGCCCGCCGTTTTTGAGCACCAGCACATGGTCCGGCGTGACATCGAGGTCGTCGCGATCGACCTCTCGCGCCATGTGGTTGTAGTTCTCGAATGCGATGGCCTTGCCGCGGTGATGCAAAAAGCGCTTCTCGGCGGCGGCGGGCTTCATCACGCAGCCGCGCGGCGCGAGGTTGCCGGTGAGCACGGCGGTCGCGCCCTCCGGATAAAGCGGCTCGTCGAGCGAATGAATGACGTCCGGCAGATGGACTTTGCCGCCGGCGATGTTCTCGCCGATCGTGCGGCCGGTGAC
>JASHQI010000028.1 GCA_030037645.1 Xanthobacteraceae bacterium | reverse complement strand
GAGGTCGACCACGCGCTCCGGCGCTGGCTGATCGCCACCGGCACGATCGGCTACGGAACCGACGACTATGTGGGCGAATCCCGCATCGACAGCCGCTATTTCGTCTCCGGCGGCCTCACCTACAAATTCAACCCCATGATGCAGCTAAAGGGCGTCGTGCGATACGATTGGCTCACGTCAACAGCGAGCGGGGTTGCCTACGACGCGACTTCGTTCCTGCTGACGCTGCGATTGCAGCGATGAGTTGACTAGGGCGTGTACTGATAAATGCCAGCGGCCCCGATGTTTGCTTCCGGGGAATGATCGGATTTCGCAAGGCCATGTTGAATGGTCGAAAATGACCCCGCTTCGGACCTGAGCGCCGCCCTGGCTGTGAAGTCCCGAAATTTAAAAAAGCTGTTTACTGTGGCGCGGCGGCAACAGCGCCGAGTTCGGTACAGTGTTAGTGTGCTTCCATCCCAAGGGCGCATCATGCAGAGACTTGCAGTTGGCACAGTTGCTCTGGCCACTCTTTGGGTGACATCGGTCTTCGCGGCCGACATGGCGGTCAAGGCGCCCCCGCCGCCGCCCCCGCCAGCCTGCGTCTGGTGCGGCTGGTATGTTGGCGTAAATGCCGGCGGTAGCTGGAATACGTCAGATGTCACCTTTGACCCAGTCCTTAGTTCTGGGTGGCAGTTCGCGCCGACAGGCTTACCCGCTCTTAGCGTCACCCAAGGCTCGCCATCGCTTCACGGCGATGGCTTCATTGGTGGTGGACAGGCTGGATACAATTATCAGACCGGCAATGTCGTGATCGGCATCGAGGCGGATATCGATTATTGGGGAGTCAAGTTGTCCCGTGTCTCGCCGACCTTCTCATACCCGGGTGCGGCGAACTACTTCTTCACCGAGTCGGTCTCAACCAACTGGCTCGCGACGGTCAGGCCACGTGTTGGTGTCGCGTTCGATCACGCTCTCTTCTACGGCACCGGCGGGTTGGCCGTCGGCAATCAGAGCTTCGCAGAATCTTTGACTTACATCGCCACGCCAAATAACGTCGCCGCCGGGACAATCAGCCAAACCAAGGTCGGTTGGACCGCCGGGGGCGGCCTTGAATATGCTTTTACAAATCAGTGGAGCGCCAAACTCGAGTATCTCTATGTTGACCTAGGGTCAGTCGGATTCACCAGTAACTTCAGCGGCGTTACTTTCCAGAACCTGTCGAGCCATCTGACGGCGGATATTGTCCGTGGCGGCATAAACTATCACTTTTAAACGCAACAACAGTCACGAGCTCCCAGCCTCCCCACGGTGTACGGCGGGCCCATCAAATTCGTCATGAGAGCGGCATTTCTTTAAGTTGAATCGCCCCGGCGCTTTAGACCTTGATCCAATTCAACTGAATCGGATCAAGGTCTAAATTACTCGTTCGAGCATGATCTTATCCGAAAACCGGTGTCCACTTTTCCGGATCATGCTCTAGCATTTTGATGGAGCATGATCTTTTCGGAAAACCGGTGTCCACTTTTCCGGATCATGCTCTACTGTCCGTCTCTTGCACTTCACGGATATGCCGTGATCACCTGGCGATGTCCTATTGGGGGGAAAGCCGCCGTGGCAAGATTTATGAGGACACGGCCGACTAGCCGCCGGTGCGTTCGGCGAGAATTTTTTTGATTTCGGCGATAAAGCCGGGCGCGATGTCTTCGCGATCGAGTGCATAGGACACATTGGCGGCGAGAAAACCGATCTTCGAGCCGCAATCGAAGCTACGGCCGTCGAACTCCAGGCCATAGAACGGTTGCTTCCGCGCCAGTTGGATCATCGCGTCGGTCAACTGAATCTCGCCGCCGGTGCCCCGTCCCTGGATGCTGAGAAGATCGAGGATTTCCGGCTGCAGGATATAGCGGCCGGTGAGGATGAGATTGGAGGGTGCGCGATCGCGCGGCGGCTTCTCCACCATGCTGGTGATGGCAAACATCTTGCCCTTGTGCTCGCCGACGCCGACGACGCCGTACTGATCCACGCGCTCTGCCGGCACCTCCTCGACGGCGACGATATTCACCTGTTCCGCGACATCGTGTGCCGCGTCCATCATCTGCGCCAAACAACCTCGCGGGTGCTGGACAAGGACGTCCGGCAATAATAGCGCGAACGGCTCGCGGCCGATGAGTTCGCGTGCGCACCACACGGCGTGGCCCAGACCGAGCGGTTCTTGCTGGCGCGTGAAGCTCGTCGAGCCGGGGACCGGCAAATCCTGGTTGAGATAATCGAGAATCGTGTGCTTCTGCCGTTCGAGCAGCGTCATCTCCAACTCGAACTGTCGATCGAAATGATCCTCGATGACTCCCTTGTTGCGGCCAGTCACGAAAATGAAATGTTCGATGCCCGCCTCGCGGGCCTCATCGACGACGTGCTGGATCAGCGGCCGATCGACGACCGGCAGCATCTCCTTCGGCATGGCCTTGGTTGCCGGCAAAAATCTGGTACCGAGACCGGCGACGGGAAAAACCGCTTTGCGGATGGGCTTCATGGGGCGCGGTCGAAAGCAATGGAAAGAGGAAGCGGCATGGGGTCCGTTTTATTGCCAAATTGCTGGTTCAAGGAGAACTGGAGCATGAGGCCAGAGCGGGTCATTGCTATGATAAACCCGATCCCGTTGCCGCTATATGAACAAGGCGGCGGCGTCCAACCTTTGTGTCGGTCAACCCGGCCAGTCGGATATTAATGGTTCGGTAATATGGAAGGTGCCCATTTGTCCGACCCTTATCGCGTTCCCGCCTCATGGTAGCCGTCAAGCCGATTCTGCGCGTCGCAGCCGCGTGCCTGCTGATGAGCAGCCTTGCCGGCGTGGCCAGCGCACAGGACAAGCCCACCGACAACTGGTTGACCCGGTTGTTTCAACTGCCGGAGACTACATCGGTTCCAAAGCCGGTCAGTGGGGGGCCCGCCGAGTGGAGCGGGCAGTCCGGCGCCTCGGGCGATCCGCGGATGACAGCCGACGCCATTCGCGCGGCGGCTGCCGACTTCGGTCATTGCATCGCCGGACTATGGACCGACGCCGCGCGCCGCGGCATGACTCGCGCAAATTATCAGCGCTTCACTGCCGGACTGACGCCCGACTTGAGCATCATGGACCTGCTCGATGCGCAGCCGGAGTTCACGAAATCGACATGGGATTATCTGGATTTGCTCGTGAGCGACGATCGCATTGCGCGCGGCCGCGAGCTTCTGGCGCAATTTGCGCCGACGTTCGGCGCGGTGGAGCGTGCCTATGGCGTCGACCGCTATACACTTACGGCGATTTGGGGCGTTGAATCGAACTACGGCACGATGG
>JASHQI010000198.1 GCA_030037645.1 Xanthobacteraceae bacterium | reverse complement strand
GATGCTCTCCGGCCGTGCCGCCCCCGAACTGAAGTCGTGAGAACGCAGAGCGGCCATCCAAAACCACAGGACGAAGGTGAGGATCACCTCGACGAACAGCGGCAGCAGAATGACTTGAAGCGACATGATCGTGGCCCGGAATCGACCGCGTCCGTCCTATCACGGCGCCCGCGCGCTCACCAGGGCATCACAATTTCACGCTGATCGCCGTCTCGCCGTCCTCATCCACCAGCGCACTGCGCCAGGATTTGCCGTCGAACAGCGCCTTGCGCACGGCGTCGGCGGTGCCGCCGTGGTTGAGATTGGCGGTAATCAGCGTGCCGCCGGTGCGCAGCAGTCCACGCAGCGTCTTATGCAGCGCCGGCGTCGGTGTATTGCCGTCGAAAAAGGCGACATCGTAGCCCGGATCGAGCGTTGGCAGCACCGTCGCGAAATCGCCCTCATGGACGCTGATGCGATGGTCTAGGCCCGCCGCGGCGATATTGTCGCGCGCGAGCCGCACGTGGTCAGGATCGCGCTCGATGGTATCGACGGTCGCATCGGGTGCGCCCGATGCAAACGACAACGCGGTATAGCCAAGCGCGGTGCCCAATTCCAAGATGCGCCGCGCATTGGCGGCTGCCGCGACCGCCGCCAACAGCGGACCGTTGTCGTAAGGATAAGCGCCGCAACCATGGCGCGCGCGGTGTGCGTTGGTGCCAGTGCGCACTTTAGCGAACGGATCGACGGCCACGCCAGTCATTCGGAAAGACCTTGAGGAATAACTAACTCCGGCTCGGATAGTTCGGGCTCTCGCGCGTGATAGTGACGTCATGGACGTGGCTTTCGCGTAAGCCGGCCGCGGAGATGCGCACGAACTCCGCCTTGTCGTGGAACTCGGCCAGGTTTTTCGCCCCGACATAGCCCATCGCGGCGCGCAAGCCGCCGATCAATTGGTGCAGGACATTCGCAACCGGCCCCTTGTACGGGACCTGGCCTTCGATGCCTTCCGGCACGAGCTTGAGCGTGTCCTTGATCTCTTGCTGGAAATAGCGGTCGGCCGAGCCGCGTGCCATGGCACCGACGGAGCCCATGCCGCGATACGTCTTGTACGAGCGGCCCTGATAGAGAAAGACTTCACCCGGTGTCTCGTCGGTGCCTGCGAGCAGCGAGCCAACCATGGCGCAATCGGCGCCGGCCGCGATCGCCTTGGCGAGATCGCCGGAATATTTGATGCCGCCGTCGGCGATCACCGGCGTATTGGTCTGCTTCGCCACCTCGACGGTATCCATGATGGCCGTGAGCTGCGGCACCCCGACGCCGGCAACGATGCGCGTGGTACAGATCGAGCCCGGCCCGATCCCGACTTTGATGGCGTCTGCGCCGGCATCGATCAAAGCCTTGGCGCCCTCGGGTGTGGCGACGTTGCCAGCGACCACCTGCACAGCATTCGACAACCGCTTGATGCGACTCACAGCTTCGAGCACGCGCCTGGAATGGCCGTGCGCGGTATCGACGACGACAAGGTCGACACCGGCCTCGATCAGCCGTTCGCTGCGCGCGTAACCCGGCTCGCCGACCGTGGTCGCGGCCGCGACACGCAGCCGCCCCTGCTCGTCCTTGCAGGCGTTGGGGTTCGCCACCGCCTTCTCAATGTCTTTCACCGTGATCAGGCCGACGCAGCGATACTGACTATCGACGACCAAAAGTTTCTCGATGCGATATTGATGCAGGAGCCGCTTCGCCTCATCCTGGCCGACGCTCTCGCGCACCGTGACCAATCTCTCCTTGGTCATGAGCTCCGAGACTTTTTGTCTCCTGTCGGTCGCAAAACGCACGTCGCGATTGGTGACGATACCGACGAGCTTGCCGGCGCGTCCGGTGCCGCCGCCCTCGACCACAGGAATGCCGGAGATATGGTGCTCCTGCATCAGCGTGAGTGCATCGGCAAGCGTAGCATCCGGATGAATGGTGACCGGGTTGACCACCATACCGGATTCGAATTTTTTCACCTGCCGCACTTGCGCGGCCTGCTGGTCGGTCTCGAGATTGCGGTGAATGACCCCGATGCCGCCGGCTTGCGCCATGGCGATGGCCATATGGGCCTCGGTTACCGTGTCCATGGCCGAGGCGAGAACGGGGATGTTGAGCTGAACGTTGCCCGTAATCTGCGACCGGATGTCCACGTCGGACGGCAAGATGTCGGACAGTCCGGGCTTCAACAGGACATCGTCGAAGGTATATGCTTCGCGCGGTAGGTCTCTCGAAATCACTGCCATTGCCAACTCCGCATGGCCGAAATGGCGGGCCAGCTTATCGAGATAAGCCTCGTGGACAGGTGGACCGACGGTCCCCTCGCCGCGACTCAATGGCCCGCTTTTGGGTTGGCGGCGGTCGATAGCACGCCTTGCGGGCGATTGATAGGCCTCAAACGCGGTAACGGGAGGATCGTCTATGAAACCCGGCATTGATCGTCGGAATTTTGGCCTTGGCGGACTGGCAGCCAGTGCAGCGCTCGTGACGCGGGACCGTACCGGATTCGCCCAGGCTGGCCCGGTGAAAATCCGCGTCGGCTGGGTGGTTGTGCCGGCCTCGACCGCACCGCTGGTGCTGGCGAAAAAAGAACTCCTGAACCACTTCGGCCATTCCTACATTGCCGAGGCAATCCACTTCGAGGGCACGCCGCCGGTCATCACCGCGCTCGCCGCCGGCGAGCTTGAGATCGGGCCGCTGGCATTCTCCTCCTTCGGCCTTGCCATCCAGAACGCGCGCATGACCGACCTGCGCGTGATCTGCGACGAAATCCAGGACGGCGTGCCGGGTCACGGCACCAATGAATTCATGGTGCTCAAGGATGGCCCGATCAAAACCGTGGCCGATCTTAAGGGCAAAGTTCTCGCCACCAATGTCGAGGGCAGCGCCGTCGACATCGCCATGCGCGCGATGTTGCGTCGCAGCAGCCTCGAAGCCAACAAGGACTACACCATCGTCGAGGCGCCCTTCCCTGCCATGCGCGCGATGCTGGCCGAGAAGAAGGCCGACCTTATCAGCGCCGTGCCGCCGTTCTCGCTCGATCCCGATTTGCGGGCAATGGCGCGCACCTTGTTCACGCAGAAGGATGCATTCGGCATCACCCAGCTTACGATGTGGACGGCACGCACTCCTTTTATCGAAAAGAACCGGGCGGCGCTTGTCGATTTCTTGGAGGACGTGGTGCGCGCGATTCGCTGGTACACCGATCCGAAGAACCACGAGGAAGCCGTCGCCATCGTCGCAAGCCTCAACAAGGCGCCGGTCGCGCGAATGGAATGGGCCTTCACCAGCCGCGATCAATATCACGACCCAAACGGCGTGCCGAACCTCAAGGCGCTGCAAAGTAATCTGCAGCAGCAGAAGCAGGTCGGACTGCTGAGCGAAGACATCGACGTGAAGACGTATTCCGATCTCAGCATGGTCGAGGAGGCCGCGAAACGCTTGGGATAACGACAGCGCGGCGTGGCGCGGATGTCGCAGGCCATAACGCGCCTGCGCTGGCTCACGGCGGGGGCGCAGAGTAGATTCCGTTTATGCGAGACTCACCGCCTCCCCCGCGCAACCGACCCTCGCGGTGGCCGCTGATTGTTGCCGTTATCCTTTTCGGTACGGGGTCTGCGCATGCGCAGAACGCGGCCGACGAGCACCGCTGCACCGGAGAAATGCACGCGACCGCCCAGGAGCGCATTGCGTCATGTACGGCACTGATCAACTCCGGCCACTATCAACCGATCAACCTCTCTGTCCTGCACGATAATCGCGGTTCGGCGTTCCGCGCCGAGGGCGACCTCACCAGCGCGCGCAAGGATTTCGACAAGGCGATCATGCTCAATCCGAGCAATACGCACGCTCTTGCCAATCGTGGGCGCCTTCTCTTCGCGCAACATGACTTCGCCGGCGCCATCTCCGACCTCAACCGGGCGATCAAGCTCAACCCAAACGATGCCAGCATGCTCATGGCGCGCGGCAATGCGCTTGACGAGAAGGGCGATTTCGACGGCGCCATCGCCAATTACAGCGAGGCGATCCGGCTTTCCCCCAATGACGCCGCCGCTTTCTTCAATCGCGGGCTTGCATTCCGCCACAAGGGCGACCTCGATCATGCGATCGCCGATTACGACCAGGCGGCGAGCCTCGATCCCCACAATGCCTCCATCTTCAACGACCGCGGGGTCGCCTGGTTTGAAAATGGCGACCTTGATCATGCCATCGCCGATTACGATGCGGCTATCCGGCTCGATCCCAATCTTGCCGCCGCCTACAACAATCGCGGCGACGCCTGGCGCGGCAAAGGCAACTTCGACCGTGCTACCGCCGACTTCGATCGCGCCATCAAATTGTCGCCGCAATTTGCCGTCGCCTACGACAATCGCGCGCTGGTTTCCTACCAGAAGCACGATTACGAGCGCGCCATCACCGATTTCAACACGGCGATTCAGCTCGATCCCACAAACCCACAAGCCTACAACAACCGCGGTAACGCTTATGCCGACAAAGGTGACGACAACGCCGCCATAGCAGACTACGACGCGGCGCTTCGCCTCGACCCGAAGAACGCCGGCTTCTATTACGATCGGGGTATGGCATGGCGTCGCAACGGCAACTTCGATCGCGCCATCGCCGATTTGGGCAAGGCCGTTGCGCTTGATCCGCAACGTGCGGATGCCTTCAATGAGCGCGGCTATGCCTATTATCAGAAACACGACCTCGATCACGCCGTCGCCGATTACAAACAGGCGATCAAGCTCAATCCGCGTTTCGCGATCGCCTATAACAATCTTGGAAATGCGCTCGACGATGAAGGCGATACGCAGCGGGCTCTCGCCGACTACAACACGGCATTGAGCATCGATCCAAGCTACGCCGCCGCGTACTACAATCGCGGCATCGCCTTTCGGCGCAAGGGCGAGCTCGATCTCGCGATTGCCGACTACAATCAAGCGATAAAGCTCAATCCAACCGCTGCTGCCTACAACAATCGCGGCAGCGCGCTCGAAGCCAAGGGCGAGTTCGATCGCGCCATTGCCGATTTGGATCAATCGATCAAGCTCGATCCGAATCTGGCGGACGCCTACATCAATCGCGGCAATGCCAAGCGCGAGCGGCTCGATCTTACCGGCGCCATCTCCGACTACGGCCGCGCCATCACGCTGTCACCGAACATGGCGCTCGCATACTACAATCGCGCCTGGGCACATTACCTTGCCGGCGAAAACGACGATGCATTGACCGATATCAATCGCGCGATCGAGCTTGATGATCATTCGGCAAACGCCTATTCGACGCGCGGTCTGATCCGTGAGCGGCAAGGCGACAAGACCGGCGCCATCGCCGATTTCCGCCAGGCGCTCAAGATCGATCCCACCTTCCAGCAACCCGCGGAAGGTTTGCAACGACTACAAGCCGGCCGAGCCAAGAATCAATAGTTGCAGATGCCATTGAACCAAAACGGCCGAGCCGCCCCGCTGATCGTCGCTGTCTCGTTGTTCATGGAGAACATGGACTCGACGGTGATCTCGACCTCGCTTCCGGCAATCGCTCGCGACATCGGCAGCAATCCGCTGGCCTTGAAGCTTGCGGTCACGTCCTACCTGCTCTCGCTCGCCATCTTCATCCCGGCGAGTGGCTGGACTGCCGACCGCTTCGGAGCGCGTAACGTCTTCCGCCTCGCCATCGGCGTGTTCGTGCTCGGCTCGATCGGCTGCGCGCTGTCGCACTCGCTGACGGATTTCGTGGCGGCGCGCATCTTTCAGGGCATGGGCGGCGCGATGATGACGCCGGTCGGCCGGCTGATCGTCGTGCGCGCCATCGACAAAAGGCTCCTGCTCAACGCCATGTCGCTGCTCACCATCCCGGCGCTGATCGGGCCGATCTGCGGGCCCCCGCTCGGCGGCTTCATCACCACCTATGCGTCGTGGCACTGGATTTTCATCATCAACGTGCCGATCGGGCTTCTCGGCATCGCCTTGGCGACGCGCTACATCCCCGACCTGCGCGCCGAATATCCCTATCCGTTCGACCTTGCCGGCTTCATCCTTTCGGCTCTGGCGATCGGCGGGCTCGCCTTCGGCCTTTCGGTCGCCGGGCTCGACTTCTTGCCGGACGGAATTGTCGCGGCGCTGCTCGCCGTCGGCGCCGTGTCCGGAGTGGCCTACGTTCTTTACGCGCGGCAAGCGGCGGCGCCGATCCTCGATCTCAGTCTGCTCCGACTGCCGACCTTCCGCGGCGCCATTTTTGGCGGCTTCATGTTCCGGTTGGGTGTCGGGGCGATGCCATTCTTGCTGCCGCTGCTCCTTCAAATCGGCTTCGGCCTGTCGCCGTTTCAATCCGGCCTGATCACGTTTACCAGCGCGCTCGGCTCGATGTTCATGAAGGCCGCCGCCACCACCGTGCTCAAGCATTTCGGCTATCGCAATGTGCTGCTCTACAACAGCCTGGTCAGTGCGGTCTTTGTTGGCGCCTGCGCCAGCTTCGTGCACGGCATGCCGTTTCCAGCAATGATCGCCATCCTTTTGGTCGGCGGGTTTTTCCGCTCGCTGGAATTCACCAGCGTCAACACCATTGCCTACGCCGAGATTTCGCCGCCAATGATGAGCCGCGCCACCTCGATGGTGGCCGCGTTCCAGCAATTGTCACTGTCGACCGGCGTCGCCGTCGGCGCGCTGGTGGTCGAGATCACGCTGCGGATCAAGCAGGCGAGCACGATGGGCGTGACCGATTTTCCGCCGGCCTTCCTCGCCATCAGCCTGCTCTCCGCCGCCGCGGCATTGATTTTCATGCAGCTTCCGCTCGACGCCGGAGCGGAGCTTTCCGGGCGTAAGACTGCACAGCCCGCCGTGAGGGATCAGCGCTCTTAGAGCATGGTTCGGAAAAAGCCTGCCCTCGGACTTGATCCGAGGGTGGACCCCGGTTTTCCGAAAAGATCATGCTCCACCAAAATGATCGTG
>JASHQI010000197.1 GCA_030037645.1 Xanthobacteraceae bacterium | reverse complement strand
GCAAACAGCCCAGTCGATTTCACGTCGGCGACGAACGTCGCGCCCTTGTGCTTTGCCGAAATGTCGCGCGCCAGCATCACGCCGACCTTGTCGGCGAAAATCTCCTCGCCCTCGTTGTCGACCACGCCGCAGCGGTCGCCGTCGCCGTCAAAGCCCAAGCCGACGTCGGCCTTGCTCGCCAGCACGGCGTCGCGCATGGCGTGCAGCATTTTCAAATCTTCGGTGTTCGGGTTGTATTTCGGAAAAGTGTGGTCGAGCTCGCAGTCGAGCGGCACCACCTCGCAGCCGATCTTTTCCAGCACCTGCGGCGCGAACGCGCCCGCCGTGCCGTTGCCGCAGGCGCAGACCACCTTGAGCCGGCGCTTGAGCTTCGGTCGATTGGTCAGGTCGGCAATATACTTTTGCGGGAAGTTCTCGACGAATTCATACGCGCCGCCGGCTTTGCTCTTGAACCGCCCGCCGAGCACGATGTCCTTGAGCCGCGTCATCTCGTCGGGGCCGAAGGTGAGCGGCCGGTTGGCCCCCATCTTCACGCCGGTCCAGCCGTTGTCGTTGTGCGAGGCAGTGACCATCGCGACGCATGGCACGTCGAGGTCAAACTGCGCGAAATAGGCCATCGGCGTCAAAGCCAGGCCGATGTCATAGACCTTGCAGCCGGCCGCGATCAGGCCGTTGACCAGCGCCATTTTGATCGACGCCGAGTAGGAGCGGAAATCGTGCCCGGTGACGAGCCTTTGCTCGCGGCCGAGCTCGCCGATCAGCGTGCCGAGCCCGAGGCCGAGCGCCTCGACACCCATCAGATTGATCTCGCTGCCGAACAGCCAGCGCGCGTCGTACTCGCGAAAGCCGGTCGCTTTCACCATCGGCTCGGATTCGTAGGCGTAGGTATTGGGCTTGAGTGAAGTTTTGGGCTTGGGGAACATGGAAAGGTCGACGCGAATCGAGGGCCAGGAGGCATCAGTCTAAACGATTGGAGCCGGGAATGGTTGCGTGACTGCCATACCCCGCGCGGGCGCGCGGCATCCAGCCGTGTCGAAATCTGGTCAGAGTATTGGGTGGACGGCCGCTGAATACTGGAGACCGCGTGCGGGGAAGATAACCACTGATGCCTATTGTTCCAGCACCAGCTTACCTTCGCCGTACTCGAAGTGACGCAACCGCGACAGGAACGACAGGCCGAGCAGGTTGTCGGCGAGCGCGCTGTCCGGCAGCACCACCGCGTCGACATCGCGCACCATCAGATCGCCGACCTCGATCATGTCAAGCCTGACCGGGGCGGCGCGGACCGATCCGTTCGCGGTTCTGACCATGGCCGTGTAGTCGCTTTCCGCCGGATAAATGCCGAGCGTCGCCGCGTCGTGCTCGGTGAGCGCGACGACCGTGGCGCCGGTATCGACCATGAACTGCATCAGCTGGCCGTCGACCCGGCCTTCCACTTCGAAATGCCCGTTCGAGCCGCGCGGGATCACGACCGAATTGGAGTCCGCCGGCTCCCCGGTCGCCGGCCGCGGCCCTGCCACGACAGTCATCGGTGCAGGCCTGGTGTGCTTCATTTGCGCAACGTAGCGCGGGACCGAGATGCTGGCGGCAAGCGCAAGCGCGGCGAAGATGAGGACGGAACGCATGACGATCGATCCGGATCTGCGGCGTCTAATCTATTGCCCAGTCTCATGCGCGGCGCCGAACAACGCGCTAATGCTGCGCCGCGCCGCCTTCGATTTGCCGTGCAATGGTAAGCGAGGCGCTAAACCGAATGCGCGAAGTCGAAACAACGGCTTCGCCGGTGAAGCGGCCGGGCTGCGGGTCCAGCGCCCGACAGCGAGCGCGGGCCAGTTCCCTTGGCGCAATAAGCTCGATAAAGTTCGAGCCGATATGTCGATATCGACCCGATACGGGCCCGAAGAGACCGTCCAGCGGACGGCCTCGTGCGCTCGTGAGCCGCAAGGCGTTGCCGGCGTCGTCGCCACGCTTGCGGACGATCGGCTCTACGCGTTGCAAAATCCATTTCCGCTTGACGGCCGGGTCAGCTCCTATCCGGCGAGCGCGCGCGGCTTTTCGGCAGCGAACAGCTATCTGTTGCGAGAGCCCGACGCGGCCATGCTGATCGACACCGGTTTCGGCAAGGACGAGCCGGTGATCCGGGCGCAGATCGAGGCGCTGATCGCGCCGGGGCTGCCGCTGTCGCTGTTCCCGCTGCGGCTCAACGAGTTCATGTCGATCAACAACGTCGAGAGCTTCGCCGGGCATTTCAACGTCGAGACCTGCTACACCAGCAATGTCGATGCGGCATTATGGTTCGATTTCGGCACCAAGGCGGAAGGCCGCGACATCCTCAAATCCATGAGGGTGACCGCGGTGACCCGCGCAGACACGATCGAGCTCGGCAAAACCGGCCGCACCATCGACGTGATGCAGGCGCCGATCCGGCTGATCGCCACGCGCTGGCTCTACGATCGCGCGACTCGGACACTGTTCTCGTCCGATATGTTCACCCACGTCTGGCGCGACGCCGCGACCGGGCCATGGATCGTGACCGAGAGCGACAACGACTCCACGTCGCTCCCCGACGTTCGCTCGTTCATGCTGAACACGCGTTATTGGTGGCTCGAAGGCGCACCAACCGACTCGATCCGTCGCGGTATCGGCAACGTGTTCGACAAGTTCGAAGTCGAGACCATCGCGCCAGGCTACGGCTGCATCCTGTCCGGGCGCAATGTGGTAGCGCGGCACTACAAGATGTTGGATGAGTTTCTCAGAGCTTGCGACAAGAGCGTGGCGGTGTCGCGCTACGTGCGTCGCGACGAGGAGCGGTGAATATGCTCGATAAGGCGCAGACCAAAAACATGCTCGACACGCCGCCGGCGCAAAGAATGCCGCGCGAGATCGCGCCCGGGGTGTTCTGGATCGGCGACTGCCTGGCGCAGCGCCACAAGGGCAAGGTCTATCACGGCTACAACGCCGCGTACCTCGTCGCCGGCGACGAGGCCTCGATCCTGGTCGAGACCGGGCACCCGAAGGATTTTCCGGTGATCGAGCGGCACCTCAATGAGCTGTTCGCCCGCGGTGTGGCGCCATTGAAGTATCTGTTCGTCACCCACCAGGAGACCCCGCATTGCGGCGGCCTCGGTCGCATCCTCAAGACTTTTCCCGGCGCGCTCCTGGTCGGCGACGTCAGCGACTATCATCTCGCGTTCCCGCAATACGAGCACCGCATGCGCTGGATGAACGAGGGCGACGAGATCGACCTCGGCGGGCGCACGCTGATGGCCGTCGAACCGGTGATCCGCGACCTGCGCACCACCTGGTGGGGTTTCGACACCCGCGAGCGCGTGTTGTTTCCGGGCGACGGTTTCGCCTACAGCCATTATCACGAGGACGGCCACTGCGGGCTGGTCGCCGAGGAAGCTGTCTCGCTCGATCTGCCGGACGTGTCGTCGACCTTTGCCGACCTCGCGCTGTTCTGGACCAAGTTCGCCGACATGAACGCCTATTGCGACCGCCTCGACCATCTCATCGCGCGGCTGAACGTCAAGACCGTCGCGCCGACCCACGGCCTGCCAATCACCGACGTGAAGGCGACGGTGCCGAAGGTGCAGGCGGGGCTGAAGGCCGCAGCGCTGATGCCGGAGACAGGCACGAACGAGAAGGTGGCGGTGGCTGCGTCGTAACGGCGACGTCTCCCCTGTCTGGCGCTGGCGGCCGATCACTGCTGCTCGATACCGGCTTTTTGGGTCACATCGGCCCGCGAACGCAGCAGTCGGTTCGTCAGCGACGAATTTTGCGGTATGCTTGCGCCAAACCAGGCCCCAAGGACAACGGGCCCCGGGAGAAGTCCGATGAAGATGAGCGTCGGTTTGCTCGACCATTACAATGTCTCGACTCGAAACCTCAAAGCGACCGTGAAGTTCTACGAAGACGTGCTGGGCTTCGAGAATGGCTTCCGGCCACAGTTCAATTTCCCCGGTGCTTGGCTCTACAGCGCCGGCCATCCCGTGCTGCACCTTAACGACATATCGGAGACCGACCGTGAGCAGCGCCCCGATTCCGGCGTCATCGACCATGTCGCGTTTGGCAGCCGCGGCTTCGACGCGATGAAGCAGCACCTCACCGGCAAGGGTGTGTCTTACCGCGTCAACCAGGTGCCCAATTCGACCCGCTGGCAGATTTTTCTGCGCGATCCAAACAACGTTGAGATCGAGTTGAATTTCGAAACCAAGAACGAACTCGCGGCCTGACTTTCGTAGTCCGACTTCGCAGCCCGGGTTGAGCGGAGCGAACCCCGGCGGCGGCCGTCACGCTGCACCATCATTTCCGGATTTCCTGTGGCCTGTCGTCGGGCAGGCCACTTCGGGCCGGACCCGTTGACTCATCCGGACTATCTGCCACGCCGGCAAATACCTCGCCGTTTCAGCCCGCATCCTTCTGCGTCCGCTCGACAACCCAGCGGTTCTCCGGAATGGGCAGCCCGAGGTTTTCGCGCAAGGTCTTGCCCTCGTACTCCTTGCGAAACAATCCGCGGCGCTGCAATTCCGGAATGAGCAGATCGACGATGTCCTCAAGTCCGCGTGGGAACGTCAGCGGCATGAGGTTGAAACCGTCCGCAGCGCCACCGCGAAACCAGAGTTCGAGCGCGTCAGCGACTTCGGTCGCCGTGCCGATGACCACGCGGTGACCGCGCTGCCCGTAAACGCGCTTATAGAGCTGACGGATTGTCAGGTTCTCACGGCGCGCCAGGTCGACCATGACTTTGACACGGCCTCTTTGTTCGAGATCGGTGCGAGGATCGGGCACCGGACCGTCCAGGGGATAGGTCGATAGATCAAAACCGAACTGCGACGACAAATCCTTGATCGCCAATTCAGGGGACAGCAGCGCCTGCAAGCGTTCATACTTCTCGGCGGCCTCTGTGCGGGTGCGGCCAATGACGGTCATAACCCCGGGCATCACCTTGATTGCGCCCGGCGGACGGCCATGGGCTGCGGCGCGGCGTTTGATGTCGGCGTAAAACGCGCGCCCGGCCTCAAGCTCCTGCTGCACCGTGAACGTCACCTCTGCGGTCTCGCCCGCAAGGTCGCGGCCGTCGTCGGACTGGCCGGCTTGAACGATCACAGGGTGACCCTGCGGCGAGCGGTGCACGGTCAACGGTCCGCGGACCGCGAAGTGTTTGCCCTTATGGTTGAGAAAATGAAGCTTGGAGCGATCGAAATAGACGCCGTTCTGTTTGTCGGCGATGACAGCACCGTCTTCCCAGCTATCCCAGAGGCCCAGCACCACTTTTGCGAATTCGCGCGCTCGCACGTAGCGGTCGCCATGGTGAGGATGCGTCTCCCGACCGAAATTATAGGCTTCAGCCACGGCCAAGGAGGTCACCAGATTCCATCCCGCCCGGCCGCCGCTGATTTGGTCGAGCGAAGCAAAGAAACGCGCGACGTGGAACGGCTCGAAGTAGGTCGTGGTCGCGGTCGCCACCAAGCCGATTCGTTCGGTGACGGCGGCGATGGCACCCAAAAGCGTGATCGGCTCCAGTCGCGACGCCTGTGTCGTACGAGTCCAAGAATCCACGTCGTCAGCGCCGAAGGTGGCGTTGGTGTCGGCCATGAAAAGAAGGTCGAACTTGCCGCATTCTGCCGTGCGCGCAATGTCGAGGTAATGCGCAAGCGTTTGCCTGCCGTTCGGATCGACATCGGGATCGCGCCAGGCCGCGACATGATGCCCGGAGCCTTCAAGGAACATGCCAAGCTTCATCATTGTCGAATCCGTCGCGCCTCTGCCTTGGCCGTCCAACTGTTCGCCAAGTATGTTGCCCTGCGCTGCTGAAATCGAGGCCCCCCTGCGGCGGTGATCCGGCGCGCAGGCCAGCCCAATTTGGCATTGTAGCGCAAATAGCGCGCGCGATCTGCCAAGGAGGTCGCCGTCTATTTGGCTGGACTTATTCGCGTGTTCTGAAGAGCGCGAAAATGAGGACGACGGCTATAGCCAGCAGTCCTAGAAGGACAAATTCCTGCCCGGTCATCGCACGCGAACCTATTGGCCGATTGGTCCGCGCCCCTTGGTAAAATCTAATCCCAGAAATCAGCACCGTCACGAGCTATAAGACGCACGCGTGACGAAATAGTCTACCCTTTTGAAAGTATGGTGACAGTGCATTTGGTGGAGACGGGCCAGCGCATAAAGCGCGCCGCCACCGGACTGGCGTGACAGCGGCTACTTCGCCGGAGGAAAATGCTCGGTGTGGAAATCGCCGGCGCGGCCGAAATACATCACCTTACGCCCGGCGATGAACACCTCGTAGTGCGAGCAGCCTGACCGCATAATGCGGCGCAGGAACTCGGCATAGCCGACTTCGCCTTTCTGAACAGCCTTGATCGAGGCTGCCACCGCTTGCTGGTCAAATGTCGGCGCAATGGTCGGGCCGTCCTGCAGCGGCAGCGTCTCATCATAGGCTTCGGTGCTAACGCCGTAATAGGTGTTGCGTAACTTGACCAGATCGGCGTTGTAGGACTTGACGCCCGCGCCGACAAGCCGCTGCACGATTTGCGGAAACGGCGTATCGGCAAAGCTGAGTTTCATACATTCGACGATGGTATCTGCGTTCACGGCTGGGACTCCTACTTGGTTGGGTTGATCGGATCGATTTTCGTCAATGCTTCGAGTAGGCGGCGCAGCCCGCGCTGGAGCACAACGACGTCGGAGGGTGAAAGGTCGCGGGCGAGGCGGGCGTGATAGGATCCAGCCGCCTTGCTGAGTTGATCGAGCGCGGTGCGGCCGCGTCGCGTCAACACCAGATGCGGCGAGGCGCGGTGATCGGGATTGTCCCGGTACTGCGCCGAGCCCTCGGCCACCAGGAGATCAGCGATGCGCTGCACGTTCTGCCGCATGACGCCGAGCATGCGGGCGATCTGCGGCACACTGTGCGG
>JASHQI010000196.1 GCA_030037645.1 Xanthobacteraceae bacterium | reverse complement strand
ACGTACGGCTTCGACGGTCGCCAACGCCTATATCGGGCCGCCGGTCTCACGCTACCTGCGCGAGCTGGAGGAGCAATCGCAGCGGCGTTTTCCGGCCTCGCGGGCTCTGATGATGAAGTCGGATGGCGGAGCTGCCAGCGCGCGCATGCTGGCGCGCACGCCGGTCGAAACCGTGATGTCCGGACCCGTCGCAGGCGTCATCGGTGGTCGCTACGTTGGCGACGTCGTCCGCATCGAGAAACTCATTACTTTCGACACTGGTGGCACCAGTTGCGACATGGCGGTGCTGCCGGGACAGCCGCTGTTTAGGTCGGAACTGGGGGTGGCGCGTCATCCGTTGCGCACGCGCACGGTGGACATTGAAACGATCGGCGCCGGAGGCGGCAGCATCGCCTCGGTCGATCTCGGCGTGCTCAAGGTCGGTCCGCGGAGCGCCGGCGCCGATCCGGGGCCCGCCTGTTACGGCCGAGGCGGCGACGCGCCGACGCTGACCGACGCGCTGGTTGTGCTCGGTCATCTCAGCCGGACCGCATTGCTGGACGGGGACATGCCGATCTCCAGCGCCAGGGCGCACGAAGCCGTCACATCGCGCGTGGCGGAACCGCTCGGGCTGTCGCCGGTCGAGGCGGCGTGGGGCATCCTCACCGTGCTCGCCACCAACTGCACCATGGCCATGCGCACGATCACCGTCGAGCGCGGCCATGATCCGCGCGAATTCACGCTCGTTGCGTTCGGCGGCATGGGACCAACCATTGCCGGAAGCATCGTCGCCGAGCTTGGCATCGGTCGCATTCTCGTGCCGCGCGATCCCGGCACGTTCAGTGCTTTTGGCATGCTGGTGACGGACGTGCACCAAACCCGCAGTTTCACCCGCATTACCCGTCTTGACGAGACGACGCCTGGCGAGTTGGAAAAGATTTTTGCGATGTTGGAGGACGCTGCGCTGACGAATTTATTGCAAGAACGGTTCAGCCGAGTGCAGCTCGCGACATTGCGCAGCGCCGGCATGCGCTACCGAGGCCAGTCGTACGAAGTGAGCGTTTCGGTTGCGAAGCTAGACGAGGACGCTGATATCGCCGCGTTGCGCATGCGCTTTCACGAGGCACATCGGCGTCGCTACGGCCATATGGCCGAATCTGAAGCCGTCGAAATCGTCAACTTTCAGGTCACCGCGATCGGGCAAATCCCGAAACCGCGGCTGAGCGCGATCGCATCGCCCGAGCCCGCGCAACCGCCGGTGCCGCATGAAATGCGTCCGGTGCACTTCAGCCCGACGCGAGCCATGAACACTCCGGTCTTCCGCCGCGCGGCGTTGGTGCCGGGCACGATCGTTGATGGACCGGCGGTCATCGAAGAAAAGACTTCCACCGTCGTCGTTTATCCCGGTCAGCGCGCCGCAATAGACGGCTATCTCAACATTGAAATCAAGCTGGCCGAGAATTCGTAAGCATTCCCTATGTCATGCGACTGTCGCCGCTGCAACGACGGCATAAACCGCCCGCGCGAAATAGGTGTCCGGCACCCAAAGCCGCAAGCGCCCGCTTCCCGGCAGACGAAGACCGTGATAGGTCCGCAGGTCCCGCCGCGAACCTGGGTGTGTTGCAATGACTGGATTACCGATGACTTTCGCCTGCGGTCTCTACGACCGCATGCTGGCCTTGCATACGGGGGAGATCAAACCCGACGGCATCGACCTCAATTATCTCGTGATGGACAATCCGCGCGAGATTTTCGATCGCATGTCCAATGGCCTCGAATTCGACGTCTGCGAGATGTCGAGCTCGGAATATGTGAGCCGGTTTGCCGCCAACAAGCTGCCGTTCGTGGCGCTGCCGGTCTTCGCGTCGCGTGTGTTTCGTCACGGCTTTATCATCGTCAACCGCAAGCACATCAGGTCGGCGGCCGATTTCAACGGCAAGCGTGTCGGTGTACCGCTGTACACGCAGACCGCAGCAATTTTCATTCGCGGCCTGATGCAGCACGATCTTGGCATCGATCTGTCAAAGATCGAATGGATACAGGGTGCGATCAATGAGCCCGGCTCCTACGGCAATCCGTCGGTCATGCCGATGCTCAAGCCGATCAACATCAAGCCCAACAACAGCGGCAAATCGCTCAGCGACCTGCTCGAAGCCGGCGAGATCCACGCCATTATCGGCTCGAATCTGCCGCGCGCACTGAAGAAAAATCCCGAAGTGGTGCGGCTGTTTCCCGATTATCGCGTGCACGAGCGGGATTATTTCAAGCGAACGCAGATTTTTCCGATCATGCATCTGGTCGTGATCCGCAACGACGTCTACGAGAAAAATCCGTTCGTGGCGACGAGCCTCTACAATGCATTCTGCGCCGCCAAGGATCGCGCGCGCGAAAAGATGCGTTATTCTGGGACGTTGCGGTATATGTTGCCTTGGCTGCCGGATGACGTCGAAGAAATCGACCAGATATTCGGCGGCGATTGCTGGCCCTACGGCGTCGAGCCGAACCGCCCGACACTCGAAGCCCTGGTGAGTTACATGGTGGAGCAGGGCCTGATCCCGCAGAAAATACCGATTGAAAAGCTGTTCGTGTCGACTTTCGGCTGATCGTCGTTTGCATCAGGAGAGCACGATGAAGTTTCCGCTGGCGGCCGCAATCGCCGCGTCTGTTGTTGGCGCTCCTGCTTTGGCAAACGCCGCGACTTACGCTCCGATCAATTGTCGCAAGGCGACGACGGCCGCCGACCTCACCATCTGCAAGACGTATTCGCTCGGCCAGGCCGAGGCCAGAATGGCGACATTATTCGGCATTGCGACATCGTTGGTCGCGATGGGCCAGCGCGGCGATATCATGGATGAACAAGCATCATGGCTAAAGCTGCGCGAAGCGTGTGGCAGCAAGGTGTCTTGCTTGAGCAGTGCTTACGACGCCCGCATCTCGCAGCTCGGCAGGGTCATCGACGATATCGCGTCGCGCGGTCCCTACTGATAAGCATTGTCCTCATCACATGCGCGTCTTGATCACAGGCGGAATGGGCGTCATCGGCGCGGAGGCGAGCCGCAAATTCGTCCGCGAGGGACATCGTCCGGTCATTTTCGCGCGCCACCGCGACGAATCGCTCGTTCGCGATATCCTTGATGAGGTCGACATCGAGCTTGGCTCG